>NZ_JBDJLB010000004.1:0-329704 GCF_039673155.1 Stenotrophomonas sp. TWI1149 | reverse complement strand
CGCCATGGATGGCGCCCACGATCCCCCAGGGATGGGTTTACGGCGCGTCCCGCACCTCCGCCCCCGCCAGCCCAGCCTCCGCAACCTTCAGACCGCGTGCTTTGCTGTCAGGCCAGCAACCCCGCCGGCAGCTGCATCGTGATGCAGTGCAGGCTGCCGTTCTGCCAGATCAGCGAGCGGCACGGCACCGGCACGATCTCGCGGTCCGGATAGGCCTGGGCCAGCACCGCACGCGCGGCCTCGTCGGCGGCATCGCCGTAGGCCGGCATCAGCACCGCACCATTGAGGATCAGGTAGTTCGCGTACGAAGCGGCAAGGCGGCGGCCTTCGTCGATCACCGGCTGCGCCCACGGCAGCGGGAACAGGCGGTACGGCTGGCCGTCGCGGGTGCGCAGCGCAGCCAGTTCGGCACCCATCGCCTGCAGTTCGGCATAGTGCGAATCGCTGGCGTCATCGCAGGCCTGGTAGACGATGCTGTCGGTCGAGGCGAAGCGGGCCAGGGTATCGATGTGGGCGTCGGTGTCGTCGCCCTCCAGATAGCCGTGGTCCAGCCACAGCACGCGGTCCTGGGCCAGCCAGGCGGCCAGGTCGGTGCTGAGCGATTCGCGGCTGCGATCCGGATGACGCTCGTGCAGGCACTGCCAGGTGGTCAGCAGGGTGCCGGCGCCATCGGTCTCGATGCCGCCGCCTTCCAGCGCGAACGGAATGCTCTGCAGCTCCGCATCGGTAAACAGCCCGGCGGCGTGCAGCACGCCGACCAGCTGGTCATCCAGGCTGGCGTCGAACTTGCCGCCCCAGCCGGTGAAGCGGAAGTCCAGCAGGCGGAAGCCGCCATCGGCGCGCTTGAGCGTGATCGGGCCGGAATCGCGCAGCCAGGTATCGTCGTACTGGGCCGTCACGAACCGCACGCGGTCCGTGTCGATCCGGTTCGAACGCAGGCGCGCGTCGGCGTACGCCTCCAGGTCGTCGTCGGCGACGATGATCACCACCGGCTGGAAGCGGGTGATGGCAGCGACGAGGGCGATGTAGGTGTCCTCGACGTCACCCAGGCGGTCGGCCCAGTCGGTGTCGGCGTGGGGCCAGGCGATCAGGATGGCGGACTGGGATTCCCATTCGGCCGGAAAGCGGAGCGTGTCGTTCATGATCTCAGTGCGAAGGCCCGCCGGCGGGCGGGCAAAGGGAAGGGGGTCAGCGGATCGGCGGTTTCGGCCCGATCTCGTTGGCGTCGGCACGGTTGGCGACCACGTCGATCACCTTCTGCTTTTCGAAGTAGACGGTGAACTGCGGGTAGACCCAGCGGTTGATCGTCGGCCACTGCTGCTTCTGTCCGCCGCGCGGTTCCAGGCGTTCGCCCGGGTCGCCGAACTGGGCTTGGACCTGCTGCATGCTCTGGCCGCGGACGGGCAGGGCGATGGCGGGCTTCTCACGGCTGCGGTCGATCAGCAGGGTGTCGGCGTGGGCACTGGAAACGGCCAGGACAGCCAGCAATGGCAAGGTGGTCAGGTAACGCTTCATCTCGAACTACTCCCCAGTGGTCAAGAATGCGGAAGGTCTCACGACTGCAGGCCTCACGACCAACGGTCGTGAGCTACCTGGCGATTACAACAAAAATGGCAGCAAAAAGCCGCCCGGAGGCGGCTTTTTGTTCATCGCCCGGTCCGGTGAGGGACCGGTGGCGGCCGTGAGGCCAGCCGGCTCAGCGCTGGCGAGCCTTGAAGCGCGGGTTCGACTTGCAGATCACGAAGATCTTGCCGCGGCGACGGACGACCTTGCAGTCGCGGTGACGGGTCTTGGCCGACTTCAGGGAAGACAGGACTTTCATTGCATACCTCGGCGTAAACGTTGGATTCGGTTGGAGCGCGGCCGCGATATGCAGATGACAATCGGCAGGTGACGCCCGTTCAAGCCCGCCATTCTACCGGGCTTTTCCCCATCCTTTCAAGTGGTTGGCCCAAAAAAGTCTCAGGCCACCCCGGGCAGGGGCTAGAATGGGCGGTCACATCTATCGGGAAACCCATGAATCAGCTTCCATCCGTGCTCACCATCGACGGTCCTTCCGGGGCCGGCAAAGGCACTGTCAGCCGCATTGTCGCACGCCGGCTGGGCTGGCATTACCTGGATTCGGGCGCCCTGTACCGGGCGGTGGGCGTGGCCGCCAGCTGGGCCGATATCGATACCTCCGACGCCTCGGCGCTGGTCCGCTGCACCTTCGATACGCACGTGCGGTTCGTGGAATCGGCCGATGGCGGGCTGCGGGTGCTGGTCAACGAGACCGATGCCACCGACGAGCTGCGGCTGGAGACCACCGGCGCCCTGGCCTCGGCGATCGCGGCCATCCCGGAAGTCCGGGCAGCGCTGAAAGAGCGCCAACGCGCATTCAGGATGGAGCCGGGCCTGGTCGCGGACGGTCGGGACATGGGCACGGTCATCTTCCCGGACGCCCCATTCAAGGTGTTTTTGACCGCCAGCGCCGAGGAACGGGCCGAGCGGCGGCATAAGCAGTTGAAAGACAAGGGTGTTTCGGTTAACTTTGACGACCTCCTGCGCGAGATCATGGCCCGCGACGCCCGTGATGCACAGCGCACAGTGGCGCCCCTGAAGCCGGCAGACGATGCCGTCATCATCGACACCAGTGGTATTGGCATCGACGCCGTCGTTGCCAAGGTATTGGATCTGCTTCCGGTTTCGGGTGCCTGATCCGTTGTAAAGGAGGGCCGTCAGGGCATCGACGGTGTCGCACCATCGCAAGGCAACAAAAGCTCCGTCCCGCAATGATGCGTGGCGGTTTTCCTACTTAACACACGACCTGCGTTTCCGGGGTCGACCAACAGGCGGGCAGTAAGCGGTTCCCTTCGGGGGCCAATGCCCATGTGTCCAACAGAGTAAATCTAATGACCGAATCATTTGCAGAGCTGTTCGAAGCCAGTCAGGCCAATCTGGCCAAGCTGAAGCCGGGCTCGATCGTCAGCGGTGTCGTTGTTGAAGTCCGCGGCGATGTCGTGGTGATCAACGCCGGCCTGAAGTCCGAAGGCATCGTGCCGATCGAACAGTTCCGTAACGACGCTGGCGAGATCGATGTCGCTGAAGGCGACGTCGTCAAGGTTGCCCTCGATTCCATCGAGAACGGCTTCGGTGAAACCGTTCTGTCGCGTGAGAAAGCCAAGCGCGCGATGGTGTGGGACGAGCTGGAAGAAGCGTTGGAAAAGAACGAAACCATCACCGGCCGCATCAGCGGCAAGGTCAAGGGTGGTTTCACCGTGGACATCAAGGATGTCCGCGCGTTCCTGCCCGGTTCGCTGGTGGATGTGCGCCCCGTGCGCGACCCGGCCTACCTGGAAGGCAAGGAGCTGGAATTCAAGCTCATCAAGCTGGACCGCAAGCGTAACAACGTCGTTGTGTCCCGTCGTGCAGTCGTCGAGAGCGAGCATTCGGAAGAGCGCGAGCAGCTGATGGACAAGCTGCAGGAAGGCGCGATCCTGAAGGGTGTCGTCAAGAACCTGACCGATTACGGCGCATTCGTGGACCTGGGCGGTATCGACGGCCTGCTGCACATCACCGACATGGCCTGGAAGCGCGTGCGCCATCCGTCCGAAGTCGTGAACGTCGGCGACGAGCTGGACGTCCGCGTGCTGAAGTTCGACCGTGAGCGCAACCGCGTTTCGCTGGGTCTGAAGCAGCTGGGCGAGGATCCGTGGGACAACATCGCCCGTCGTTACCCGGCCAACAGCCGCGTCTTCGGCAAGGTCTCCAACGTCACCGATTACGGCGCATTCGTCGAGATCGAGCCGGGCGTCGAAGGCTTGGTGCACGTGTCCGAAATGGATTGGACCAACAAGAACGTCAACCCGTCCAAGGTTGTGCAGGTCGGTGACGAAGTTGAAGTCATGGTCCTGGACGTCGACGAGGAGCGTCGCCGCATCTCGCTGGGCATGAAGCAGGTTGCCGCCAATCCGTGGGAAACCTTCGCTGCGATCCACAAGAAGGGCGACAAGGTGTCGGGCCAGATCAAGTCGATCACCGACTTCGGCATCTTCATCGGCCTGGACGGCGGTATCGATGGCCTGGTGCACCTGTCCGACATCAGCTGGAACACCACCGGCGAAGACGTGGTCCGCAACTTCAAGAAGGGCGACAACCTGGACGCCGTCGTCCTGGCCGTCGATCCGGAGCGCGAGCGCATCAGCCTGGGCGTCAAGCAGCTGGAGCAGGATCCGTTCGGTCAGTACATGGCTGCCAACCCGAAGGGTTCCAAGGTCGAAGGCTTGGTCAAGGAAGTGGACGCCAAGGGCGCAACCATCGAACTGGCTGACGGCATCGAAGGCTACGTGGCTGCTCGCGACGTTGCGAACGAGCGCGTCGACGACGCGACCCAGTTCCTGAAGGTCGGCGACAAGGTTGAAGCCAAGTTCGTGGGCATGGATCGCAAGGGTCGTACCCTGCAGCTGTCGATCAAGGCCAAGGACGACGCGGAAATGCGCGAAGTGCTGGAGGAATACCAGTCCTCTTCGGCGTCCAGCGGCACCACCCAGCTCGGCGCGCTGCTGCGTGCACAGCTGAACGGCAACAAGTCCGAGTAATCGGTCTGTCGCTGTCGTAGTTTCCTGGGCGGCCCGGACATCAGTCCGGGCCGTTTCAGGGTCTGAGTTCCTCCCCAAGAGCCCGTAATGACCAAATCCGAGCTGATCGAAATCCTGGCGCGCCGACAGGCGCATTTGAAGTCGGACGATGTCGATCTGGCCGTGAAGTCGTTGCTGGAAATGATGGGCGGGGCGCTGGCCGGCGGGGATCGCATCGAGATCCGCGGGTTCGGCAGTTTTTCGTTGCACTACCGGCCGGCACGGCTGGGGCGCAATCCCAAGACCGGGGAATCGGTCGCGTTGCCGGGCAAGCATGTCCCGCACTTCAAGCCGGGCAAGGAACTGCGTGAGCGCGTCAGCGCCGTGGTGCCGCTGGAAAGCGATCCTGCCTGAGTGTCCATCCGCCACGGGGCGGATGCATGATTTCCATGGAGTCGGCTGGTAGAGCGGAGCGTTAGTCCGCTACTCTTGAGCCCTACGGAACTGGAGCTGCTGCATGAACATCGTACGTCTGCTGATCCTGCTGGCGGTTCTGGTCGTGGGCCTCATCATCGGTGCCCTCAACTCGCAACCGATCATCATCAGCCTGGGCTTTACCCAGATCAATTCCACCACCGGCGTGGCGATCATCATCGCCCTGTTGTCCGGTGCCCTCATCGGCGGCGGCCTCGTGCTCGCCAGCATGGTGATCCCGCTGTACGCCAAACTGCGCCGTGCGCAGAAGGCCGCGCCCGCCGTGGTCGTGGCACCCCCTTCTTCTTCTACATTCGACGGACGCTGAGCGCCGATGGAATTTGTCTCCGAGTGGTTCTGGTTCTTCCTGTTCCTGCCCCTGGCCGCGCTGTCGGGCTGGGTGATCGGGCGTCGCGGTGGCCAGCGCCATGGCGACAACCAGGTCAGCCATCTGTCCAGCACGTATTTCCGCGGCCTGAACTATCTGCTCAACGAGCAGCCGGACAAGGCGATCGAGCTGTTCCTGCACATCGCCGAACTGGACAAGGAAACCTTCGAGACCCAGGTCGCGCTGGGCCACCTGTTCCGTCGTCGCGGTGAGGTCGATCGTGCGATCCGCCTGCACCAGGGCCTGGTCAACCGCGCGGACCTGAGCGATCAGCAGCGCGTCCAGGCGCTGCTGGCACTGGGCGAGGACTACATGAAGTCCGGCCTGCTCGATCGTGCCGAAACCGTGTTCACCGAGCTGGCCCAGATCGACCAGCGTGCCCCGCAGGCGCTCAAGCACCTGATCGGCATCTACCAGGCCGAGCGCGATTGGGAAAAGGCGATCGACAACGCCAGCCGTTTCGAGGAAGTCACCGGCGAGCCGATGGGCAAGCTGATCGGTCAGTTCGAGTGCGAGCTGGCCGAGCGTTACCGCGGGGCCGGCAAGATCGACGAAGCGCGCGCTGCGATCGCACGTGCCTACCAGGCCGATGCGATGTCGGTCCGTGCCGGCATCATCGAAGGCCGCCTGGAAGACGATGCCGGCAACGCCGAAGCAGCGGTCCGTGCGTTCGAACGTGCGGCACGCAACGATCCGGAGTACCTGCCCGAAGTGTTGCAGGCGCTCATGCAGAACTACCGCAAGGTCGGTGATCTCGGCGGCGCACGCGCGTTCCTGTCGGAGATGACCGAGCACTATCGGGGCATCGCGCCGGTGCTGGCGCTGACCCAGCTGATGGAAGAGCAGGAGGGCGTCGCGCCGGCGCGCGCCTACCTCGGGCGCCAGCTCAAGGACCGTCCGTCGGTGCGTGGCGAATCGGCGCTGATCGACCTGACCCTCGCCGAGGGCGCCGATTCCACCGCGACCCTGCACGACCTCAAGCACATCACCGACCAGCTGCTGGTCCGCAACCCGGCGTACCGCTGCACCCGGTGTGGCTTCGGTGCGCGCACCCATCATTGGCAGTGCCCGAGCTGCAAGGAATGGGGCACCGTCAAGCCACTGCTCAACTACGCGGTGCTCTGAACCATGATGGTCGCCTGGATGGCGGGGCTGCTGGCGGTGCTGGCGGTATCGGCGGGCTTGACCTGGGGCGCACGCGCGTATGCGCTGCGTCGCAATCTATTGGATGAGCCGGGCGAGCGGCGCAGCCACGGCGTGGCGACGCCGCGCGGCGGCGGCATCGCGATCGTCCTGACCCTGCTGCTGGCCTGCGTGGTCGCGGCGGTGATCTGGCCGACGGCCTGGATCACGCTCGCGGTGTTCGCGCTGGGCCTGGTGCTCGTCGCCGGGATCGGCTGGTGGGACGACCATCGGCCGCTGCCGGCGGTGCGTCGCCTGCTGGTCCATGTGATCGCCGCGGCACTGCTGGCCGGGCTGGTCTGGCACGCCAGCGGCAATCCCTGGCAGGCGCTGCTGGCGCTGTTGTTCGCCACCTCGTTGATCAACATCTGGAACTTCATGGATGGGATCAACGGCATCGCGACCACCCAGGCCATCCTGGCCGGGCTCGCCTTCGCGATGGTGCTGCCCCCGCCCTATGGGCTGGCCGGCGTGGTACTGGGACTGGCCTGCCTTGGCTTCCTGCCGTTCAACTACCCGCGGGCACGCATCTTCATGGGCGACGTTGGCAGCGGGGCGCTGGGCTATGCCATCGCCGCCCTGGTCTGCCTGGTCAGTGTACGCACCGATATCCACTGGCTGCTGTTGCTGGTGCCGCTTTCGGCCTTTCTTGTGGACGCGGGCTTCACATTGCTTTCGCGCATCCTGTCCGGACAGCGCTGGATGGAACCCCACACGCAGCATCTCTATCAGCGCGCGGTGAAAGGTGGTGCAAGCCACACTTCCGTCACCGGGATGTATCTTGTTTTTGGAATATTCAGTGCGGCAGTGTTTAATGCATGCACGAATTTGCAGCCGAGGTGGGAGGCTGCCGTGGCCATCGCGTGGTTGATCCTCGCGTCCGGTCTTTGGCTGCTCCTGCGCAAGGGAATGCGCAACTAGAAGGATTACGCTGTTTATGACGCCTTGGCAGGACCGACTTACCGGCTTGATGCCCCGTGCGGCCATCGTCGCCCACGACCTCTTCATGGTCTGGGCGTGCTGGCAGCTGCTGCATGCAGGGCGGTACTCGATGCTGGCCGATGCGCCGGCGTTGCCGCTCTGGAACATCGATACCTCGCTGGTGCTGATCATCCAGGCGGTGGTGTTCTGGCGGGTGGGCCTGTATCGCGGCCTGTGGCGCTTCGCCAGCGTCGCCGATCTGCTCAACATCTTCAAAGCCAGCTTCATCGGCCTGCTCGCGATCGTGGTGGCGCTGGCCTACAAGCGCTTCGATGGCGTCCCGATGTCGGTGCTGGTGATCTATCCGTTCGCGCTGTCGGCGCTGCTGGGCGCCCCGCGCCTGCTGTATCGCGCGTGGAAGGACTACCAGGCGCTGCAGTCCGACGTCACCGCCCGCCGCGTGCTGATCCTCGGTGCCGGCCAGGCGGCCGAGGCACTGGTCCGCGATCTGCGTCGTTCCGGTGATTTCGAACCGGTAGGCCTGCTCGACGATGCCCCGCATCTGCAGGGCGCCAAGCTGCAGGGCCTGCCGATCCTGGGCACCCTGGAAGACGCCCCCGCCGTGGTGCGTGAGACCGCCGCCAAGCTGCTGGTGATCGCCATCCCGTCGCTGGATGCCGTGGGCATGCAGCGGGTGGTAGCCATCTGCGAAAGCACCGGCGTGCCGTTCCGCATGGTGCCCAAGCTCAACGACATCCTGCTCGGCCACTCGTTGCCGGGCGAGCTCAAGGAAGTGGCGATCGAGGACCTGCTCGGTCGCAAGCCGATCCTGCCGGACTGGGCGCTGATCCGCGGCTGGCTGGGGGGCCGCACCGTGCTGGTGACCGGCGCCGGTGGTTCGATCGGTTCCGAACTGTGCCGCCAGTGTGCCCGCCACGGGGCAGGGCGCATCGTGCTGGTCGAGATGAGCGAGCTGCTGCTGCTGACCATCGAGGCCGAGCTGCAGCGCAGCTTCCCGGATCTGGTCGTGGAGGCGGTGCTGGGTGACTGCGGCGATCCTGCGGTGATCCGCCACGCGCTGTCGCTGTCGCGGGTGGATTCGGTCTTCCACGCCGCCGCCTACAAGCAGGTGCCGGTGCTGGAGCGCCAGCTGCGCGAGGCGGTGCGCAACAATATCCTGTCCACTGAGACCGTTGCCCGGGCCTGCGTCGAAGCCCGCATCGAGCACTTCGTCTTCATTTCCACCGACAAGGCGGTCGACCCGGTCAATGCGCTGGGCGCCAGCAAGCGCTACGCGGAGATGATCTGTCAGAGCCTGGACCAGAAGACCAGCCACACCCGTTTCGTGACCGTGCGCTTCGGCAACGTGCTGGCTTCGGCCGGCAGCGTGGTGCCGGTGTTCCGCGAGCAGATCCTCAAGGGCGGCCCGGTCACCGTGACCGACCCCGAAGTCACCCGTTACTTCATGACGATTCCCGAGGCCTGCCAGTTGATCCTGCAGGCCGCCGCCTCGGCATCGCATGGGGCGATCTATACCCTGGACATGGGCGAGCCGGTGCCGATCCGCGTGCTGGCCGAGCAGATGATCCGCCTGGCCGGCAAGCAGCCGTACAAGGACATCGCCATCGTCTATACGGGCCTGCGCCCGGGCGAGAAACTGCACGAGACGCTGTTCTATTCGGACGAAGATTATCGCCCGACCGCGCATCCCAAGATTCTCGAGGCCGGTGTGCGCACGTTTGCGCGCGAGCAGGTATTGGCCAACGTGCCGAAACTGCGCGAGGCGATCATCAGTTATGACACCGATGCAATCAACAGCATTCTGTTTGCAACCATGCCGGAGTTTTCTCCGCTGCAACAGGACGATCACGTCAGCTCTGCTAAAGTGCTGGCCTTTCCGGCGCGTGAGGCCAACAGGTTCTGATGAGCAAGCGTATTCGTAAGGCGGTATTTCCTGTCGCGGGGTTGGGAACGCGATTCCTTCCGGCCACCAAAACCGTTCCCAAGGAAATGCTGCCGATTATTGATCGGCCGTTGATCCAGTACGCCGTTGATGAGGCGATCGAGGCGGGCTGTGACACCCTGATCTTCATCACCAACCGCTACAAGCACGCGGTCGCCGATTATTTCGACAAGGCCTACGAGCTGGAGCAGAAACTCGAGCGCGCCGGCAAGAAGGAACAGCTTGAGCTGGTCCGCCATGTGCTGCCGAACGGCGTGCGCGCCGTGTTCGTGACCCAGGCCGAAGCCCTGGGCCTGGGCCATGCGGTGCTGTGCGCGAAGGCGATTGTCGGCGATGAACCGTTCGCGGTGCTGCTGCCGGACGATCTGATCTGGAACCGTGGCAACGGTGCGCTCAAGCAGATGGCCGATGCCAATGAAGCCACCGGCGCCAGTATCATCGCGGTGGAAGACGTGCCGCATGAGAAGACCGGCAGCTACGGCATCGTGGCCACCGAGGCCTTCGACGGCCGCCAGGGCAAGATCAGCGCCATCGTCGAGAAGCCCAAGCCGGAAGATGCCCCGAGCGATCTGGCGGTGGTCGGCCGTTATGTGCTGAGCCCGAAGATTTTCGAGCTGCTTGAAGCAACCGGTACCGGCGCGGGCGGCGAAATCCAGCTGACCGATGCGATCGCCGAACTGCTCAAGACCGAGCGCGTGGATGCGTTCCGCTTCGAGGGCCGCCGCTTCGATTGCGGTACCCATCTGGGTCTGGTCGAGGCAACGATCCGCTTTGCCCTCGACAACGAGAAGCTGGCCGGTCCTGCGCGCGAAGTGCTGCAGAAGATGCTCGCCGAAGGCTGATCGCAAGGCGATCAACCGGTAGGTACCGACCGTTGGTCGGTGCGCACCCCAACGAAAAGGGCAGCCTCGCGGCTGCCCTTCTGCGTTTGGTCCGGTTGCCGCACCGACCAACGGTCGGTGCCTACCGGTTCGATCGGTGTTGACCGTCGCATCGGTGATGCCCGTTGCATCGGTATTGCCCGTCGCATCAGTGATACCCGTCGCATCGGTGCCGACCCATCGGCCGGCACCGATCATTGCCTCACAGCGATTCGAAGATGCCCGCCGCGCCCATGCCGGTGCCGATGCACATGGTCACCATGCCGTACTTCTGCTGGCGACGGCGCAGGCCGTGCAGCAGGGTGGCGGTGCGGATCGCGCCGGTCGCGCCCAGCGGGTGGCCCAGGGCGATCGCGCCGCCCAGCGGGTTGACCTTCGACGGGTCCAGGCCGCAATCGCGGATGACGGCCAGCGACTGCGCTGCGAAGGCTTCGTTGAGTTCGATCCAGTCGAGCTGGTCCTGGGTCAGGCCGGCCTGCTTGAGCGCCTTCGGGATCGCGGCGATCGGGCCGATGCCCATTACTTCCGGGCGCACGCCGGCGACCGAGAAGCTGACGAAGCGGGCCAGCGGGGTCAGGCCGTAATCCTTGATCGCCTGCTCGGACGCCAGCAGCACCGCACCGGCGCCATCGCTCATCTGCGAGGAGTTGCCCGCGGTGACGGTGCCGCCGAACTGGCCGTTGCGGAACACCGGGCGCAGCTTGGCCAGGCCTTCAGCGGACGAATCCAGGCGCGGGCCTTCGTCGGTGTCCACGATCCTGTCGCGGGTGATGATGCGGCGGCCGTCAGCCAGGTCGGGCTGGCGGGTGCGCACGTCGTACGGGCTGATCTCGTCCTTGAACTCGCCGTTCTGGATAGCGGCGATGGCCTTCTGGTGCGAGGCGAGGGCGAACGCATCCTGGTCCTCGCGCGAGACCTTCCACTCTTCGGCGACCTTCTCGGCGGTGATGCCCATGCCGTAGGCGATGGCGACGTGGTCGTTGTCGAACACGCTCGGGGCCATCGCGATCTTGTTGCCCATCATCGGCACCATCGACATCGATTCGGTACCGCCGGCCAGCATCAGGTCCGAGTTGCCCAGGCGGATCTGGTCGGCGGCCATGGCCACGGCCTGCAGGCCGGAAGAGCAGAAGCGGTTGACGGTCTGCGCGGCGATGGTGTCCGGCAGGCCGGCCAGCAGCACGCCGATGCGCGCCACGTTCATGCCCTGCTCGGCTTCGGGCATCGCGCAGCCGATGATCGCGTCATCAATGCGGTTGACGTCCACGCCCGGCGCCTGCGCGACCACGGCGCGGAGCACGTGGGCCAGCATGTCGTCGGGACGGGTATTGCGGAACACGCCCTTGGGCGCCTTGCCCACCGGGGTGCGGGTGGCGGCGACGATGTAGGCGTCCTGGATTTGCTTGGTCATTGCAGTGATCTCTTGAATGTGGGGACAGGTGTGCCGACCAATGGTCGGCACCTACCGGGCGCGGACGGGTCCGTCGCGCCCGGCGCGCCATCAATTACGCAGCGGCTTGCCGGTCTTGAGCATGTGCGCGATGCGGGCCTGGGTCTTTTCCTGCTGGGCCAGTTCGACGAAGTGCTTGCGCTCCAGCGTCAGCAGCCACTCTTCGTCCACCAGCGTGCCGCGATCCACTTCGCCGCCGCACAGCACGGTGGCGATGCGCACGGCGATTTCGTAGTCGTACGGGCTGATGAAGCGGCCTTCCAGCATGTTGACCAGCATCATCTTGAACGTGGCGATGCCGACGTCACCGGCGACCTGGATGCGGCGGGCCGGCATCGGCGGACGGTAGCCGCCTTCGGCCAGCGCCAGCACTTCGGCCTTGGCGATGTGCAGTGCTTCGAAGCTGTTGAACACGACCTTGTCGGTCGCGCGCATCAGGCCCAGTTCCTTGGCGTTGACCGCCGAGTTGGAGACCTTGGCCATCGCGACGGTTTCGAAGGTCTTCTTCAGCTCGGCGAACACGTCGCCGCCCGGACCGGCCGCCTGCGAGGCGCGCACGGCCAGCTCCTTCAGGCCACCACCGGCCGGCAGCAGGCCGACGCCGGCCTCGACCAGGCCGATGTAGCTTTCCAGCGCGGCCACGCTCTTGGCGCTGTGCATCTGGAACTCGCAGCCGCCGCCTAGGGCCAGGCCGCGCACGGCGGTCACCACCGGCACCAGTGAATACTTGATCGCCTGGCTGGTGCGCTGGAAGTTGTGCACCATCTCTTCGAACTGGTCGACCTTGCCGGCCTGCAGCAGGCCGAGCGCACCGGCCAGATCGGCACCGGCGGAGAAGGGCTCCTTCTGCTGCCAGATCACCAGGCCCTTGTAGTCCTGCTCGGCGCGCTTGATCGCTTCCTGCAGGCCATTGAGCACGTGGTCGGACACGGTGTTCATCTTGGTCTTGAAGCTGACCACCGCGATGCCGTCGCCGTCGTGCCACATGCGCACGCCATCGTTCTCGAACACGGTTTCGCCCGGGCTGAAGCTCTCGCCCAGCAGCGGATCCGGGAAGCGCTGGCGCTGGTACACCGGCAGCGCCGAACGCGGCAGCTTGGCGTTGCGCGACGGGCTGTAGCTGCCTTCGGCGGCGTGCACGCCGTCGCGGCCATCGAACACCCAGTCCGGCAGCGGGGCGTTGCTCATGCTCTTGCCGGCGACGATGTCATCGGCGATCCACTGCGCGACCTGCTTCCAGCCGGCGGCCTGCCAGGTTTCGAACGGGCCCAGCGACCAGCCGTAGCCCCAGCGGATGGCCAGGTCGACGTCGCGCGCGGTCTCGGCGATGTCGGCCAGGTGGTAGGCGCTGTAATGGAACAGGTCGCGGAAAGTCGCCCACAGGAACTGCGCCTGCGGATGCTGGCTCTCACGTAGCTTGGCGAACTTCTCGGCCGGGTTCTTGATCTTCAGGATCTCGACCACTTCCGGGGCGGCGGTGCGATCGGCCGGGCGGTAGTCCTGCTTTTCCAGGTCGAGGACGACGATGTCCTTGCCGACCTTGCGGAAGATGCCGGCGCCGGTCTTCTGGCCGAGCGCGCCCTTGGCGATCAATGCATCCAGCCACTTCGGCGATTTGAAGAATTCATGCCACGGATCGTTGGGCAGGGTGTCGCCCATGGTCTTGATCACGTGCGCCATGGTGTCCAGGCCGACCACGTCGGAGGTGCGGTAGGTCGCCGACTTCGGGCGGCCGACCAGCGGGCCGGTCAGGCCGTCCACTTCGTCAAAGCCCAGGCCGAATTCCTGGGTGTGGTGGATGGTGGACAGGATCGAGAACACGCCGATGCGGTTGCCGATGAAGTTCGGGGTGTCCTTGGCGTACACCACGCCCTTGCCCAGGGTGGTGACCAGGAACGCTTCCAGGCCTTCCAGCACGGCGGCATCGGTGGTGGTGGCCGGGATCAGCTCGGCCAGGTGCATGTAACGCGGCGGGTTGAAGAAGTGCACGCCGCAGAAGCGGTGGCGCAGCTGTTCGGGCAGAACGTCGGCGAGCTTGTTGATGCCCAGGCCGGAGGTGTTGGAGGCGAGCACCGCGTGATCGGCCACGAACGGGGCGATCTTCTTGTACAGGTCCTGCTTCCAGTCCATCCGTTCGGCGATGGCTTCGATGATCAGGTCGCAGTCTTTCAGCTGCTCCAGGCCGGTCTCATAGTTGGCCGGCGTGATCGCCTCGGCGTAGGACTTGCTGGCGAGCGGGGCCGGGCTGAGCTTGCCCAGGTTGGCGATGGCCTTGAGCACGATGCCATCGGCCGGACCTTCCTTCGCGGGGAGGTCGAACAGCACCGTGTCGACGCCGGCGTTGGTCAGGTGGGCGGCGATCTGGGCACCCATGACGCCGGCACCCAGCACGGCGGCACGGCGGACTAGCAGGGAATTGGACATGTCGATAAGCCTTTGTTGGTCGGGCAGCCGGGCAGTGCCTGGCTCTACGGGGTGGAAAGGGAGGTCGTCGAAGCGCTTGAGGCCGCGCTGGCGCGGAATCCTGCGTCGGCGAAATGAATCAGTTCCTGGGCGGCATGGGCACGATGCGCCGCTTCGGTGACACCGGCGGGTCGCTTGATCAGGCCGAAGTCGGCCATGGCATAGGTCAGCGAGCCGGCGAGGAAGTCCAGGCGCCAGTACAGCTCCTCCTTGCTCAGCCCCGGCACGCAGGCGGAGATCGCCTTGCCGAAGTCACGCAGGACGTGGCCGTAATGGTCGGAGAGGAACTTGCGCAGGTTGTCGTTCTTTTCCGCGTAGGCGCGGGCGATGACCCGCACGAACGCGCCGCCGGTCTGGCGGTCCTGGGCCATGGCCAGGGCCGGTTCGACGAAGGCGGCCAGCACCGGGCGCAGTTCACCGGGGTGTTCGCGACGGGCAGCGTCCAGCTGGGCCAGGCGCGCCGAGGTCATTTCATCCATCCGGCGGCGGAAGACCTCATTGACCAGGTTTTCCTTGGAACCGAAGTGGTAGTTGACCGCGGCGATGTTCACATCGGCCTGGCTGGTGACCTGGCGCAGCGAGGTGCCCGCGAACCCGTGCAGGGCGAACAGTTCCTCGGCGGCGCCGAGGATGCGGTCCTTGGTGGAGAAGTGGGCGGGTTTGGCCATGGGGTAGGGAAGTTCAATCAAACGATTGTTTGATATTAGACCCGTGGCTGCGCTGCCGCATTGTGCGACGCAGCAGAGCGGGGCATCTGTTCATCCCCGCTCGAGGTGGGGCGGGCCGTCGGCCGGCACCCCCCGATTCCCTGAACGGGGCGCACAACCGCCGCAGCCATCGCGTTGCCGGCCAGCGGCCGGCACTACCGTACCGCGGGCTTACACGTTAGAATTGGCGCACGTATATCAGGCTAAGCCCGCGTTTTGACGCGGGTTTTTTTCATGTTAACCTCGGGCCGATCAAGTGGCCCGCCCAACGGAGTATTCCCATGGCGCTGGAGCGCACCCTTTCCATCATCAAGCCGGACGCCGTCGCCAAGAACGTCATCGGTGAAATCTACGCCCGCTTCGAAAAGGCCGGCCTGAAGGTCGTCGCCGCCAAGTACAAGCAGCTGTCGCGCCGTGAAGCCGAAGGCTTCTACGCCGTGCACCGCGAGCGTCCGTTCTTCAACGCGCTGGTCGAGTTCATGATCTCCGGCCCGGTGATGATCCAGGCGCTGGAAGGCGAGAACGCCGTCCTGGCCCATCGCGACCTGCTGGGCGCCACCAATCCGAAGGAAGCCGCCGCCGGTACCATCCGCGCCGACTTCGCTGAATCCATCGATGCTAATGCCGCCCACGGCTCGGACTCGGTTGAGAATGCCGCGATCGAAATCGCCTACTTCTTCGCCGCGACTGAAGTCGTCTCGCGCTGAGAGTGATGCCGTGAACGAGGTCGTACAGCCCACCGCCATCCCATCCGTGCTCGTGTCGAGCCCGGCTGTGGCCAAGCAGAACCTGCTCGACCTCGATCGCGAGGGTCTGGAGCGCTTCTTCGCCGAGACACTCGGCGAAGCGCGCTACCGTGCCCATCAGGTGATGAAGTGGATCCACCATCACTACGTCACCGATTTCGATGAAATGACCGACCTCGGCAAGGCGCTGCGCGCCAAGCTCAAGCAGCATGCCGAGGTGCTGGTTCCGAACATCGTGTTCGACAAGCCCTCCGCCGATGGCACCCACAAGTGGCTGCTGGCCATGGGCACCGACGGCAAGAACGCGATCGAAGCGGTCTACATCCCGGACAAGAACCGCGGCACGCTGTGCGTGTCCTCGCAGGTCGGCTGCGCGCTGAACTGCACGTTCTGTTCGACCGCGACCCAGGGCTTCAACCGCAACCTCTCCACCGCCGAGATCATCGGCCAGGTGTGGGTGGCGGCGCGCCATCTGGGCAACATCCCGCACAAGCAGCGTCGTCTCACCAATGTGGTGATGATGGGCATGGGCGAGCCGTTGATGAATTTCGACAACGTCGTGCGCGCCATGAGCGTGATGCGCGACGATCTGGGCTACGGCCTGGCCAACAAGCGCGTGACGCTGTCCACCTCCGGCCTGGTGCCGCAGATCGACCGGCTGTCCGCCGAGAGCGACGTGTCGCTGGCGGTGTCGCTGCATGCGCCCAATGATGCGCTGCGCGAGACCCTGGTCCCGCTCAACAAGAAGTACCCGATCGTCGAGCTGATGGCCTCGTGCGCACGCTACCTGCGCGCCAACAAGCGCCGCGAATCGGTCACCTTCGAATACACCCTGATGAAGGGGATCAACGACCAGCCCGAGCACGCCCGCCAGCTGGCGCGGCTGATGCGCCAGTTCGACAACGCCGTGCAGGCCTCGAACGCGGGCAAGGTCAACCTGATTCCGTTCAATCCATTCCCGGGCACGCGCTATGAGCGTTCCGGCGAAACCGACATCCGCGCCTTCCAGAAGATCCTGCTCGATGCGAAGGTGCTGACGATGGTGCGGCGCACCCGTGGCGACGACATCGATGCCGCCTGTGGCCAGCTCAAGGGTCAGGTCATGGATCGCACGCGCCGCCAGGCCGAGTTCAACAAAACGCTGCAGGACGGGAAAAACCGGGATGCCGCTGCCTGATCGCCGATTGCCAGCCGTTGTTTTCATCGCGCTGGCATTGGCCGGCTGCGGCAAACAGGGCATCAAACCGCCGTCCGGTACCCTCGAGGTCGCGCCGACCTATGAGGCCCGCGACAACCCCGAGATCCGCAAGCGCGTGAACTACCAGGACCAGATGGTCCTGGCCGGCGAGTCGCTGCGTGCGGGCTCGCCGGAGGCGGCCGAAAAACGGGTGCGGGCGGCGATGAAGATCGACGCGCGCCGTCCCGAGGCCTACATGCTGCTGGCGGCCATCGCCGCCCAGCGCGGCAACCAGGCCGAGGCCGGGCAGTTGTACGCCAAGGCCGCCGAGCTGGGCCCGGAGCGCGGTGATGTGCTCAACAATTATGGCGCGTGGCTATGTGCTCATGGCCGTCCGGCCGAGTCGCTGGTCTGGTTTGATCGGGCCCTCCAGGCGCCGGGCTATACGACGCCTGCCTCTGCCCTGGCCAATGCCGGTGGCTGTGCGCTGGATGCCGGGCAGCCCGAACGGGCGGTTCCGGACCTGCGCCGGGCGCTTGAGATCGATCCGGTCAATGCCTACGCGCTGGAGTCGATGGCCCGCAACGAGTTCGCCCAAGGGCGTTATTTCGAGGCCCGCGCCTTTTCGCAACGGCGTTTGACGGCTGCACCGGCCACACGTTCCGTGTTACAACTTGCGTCTCAAATCGAGGCGCGGCTTGGCGACAGCGTGGCATCCGGTCGCTATCTGCAGCGAATTCATGACGAATTTCCGCAGGATGCGGCACCTAATCCCCGGGGTTGAAGCATTGTGATTGATGACCAGACTGTGAACGCTTTTGATACTGCGGCCGGTTGCGGAGCTCGTCTTCGCCAGGCCCGGGAAGCGGCCGGACTGACCCTGGAGGCGGTGGGGCAGCAACTGCACATGCCGGTCCAGGTCGTGAAGTCCCTCGAAGACGAGCAGTGGCAGCGCCTCGGCGCGCCGGTCTTCGTCCGCGGCCAGCTGCGCAGCTACGCCCGTCTGCTCAAGGTGGACATCGGCGATATCCTCGAGCAGGCCCATATCGGGCCGATCGTGCCGCCGCAGCTGGTCAGCCATACCCATACCCCGCGGGCCCGGCGCATTGCCGAGAGCCTGGGGCGTCGCGTCCTGTATGTCGGCATCACCGCGGTTCTGGCTGTGCCGGTCTGGTTCGCCACCCGCGGCCATTTCGATGGCACGGCGACCACCCCGAACACCGCCTCGCTGGATGTGATCCCGGCGGCGGTACCGGTGGCCGGTGGCGAGACCCCGGATCCGGCCGCACCTGCGGCGGTCGAGGCGGCCAAGCCGACGGCACCGGCCGCGCCGTACCTGGCATCGCTGACTCCGGTCCCGCGTCCGGCGTCCGCGCCGATGCCGCAGGCCGGCGCGCTGAGCCTGCAGTTCAAAGGCGACAGCTGGGTGGACATCTCCGGGCCGGACGGCACCACCGTCGAGAAGGCCCTGATCAAGTCGGGCGAGACCCGCAGCTTCGCACCGGGCCAGGTGGCCCGCATGGTGCTGGGCAATGCATCGGCGGTCGAGGTTCAGCAGGCCGGCACTATCGTCGACCTTTCGCCGTACCAGCGAGCCAACGTGGCACGCTTTACGGTATCCTCTGACGGCTCCGTGGTCCCAGTTTCGCACTGAACCGCGTTTCCCCAATCCAATTCAAATAGCTCCTCCTCATGGGCGGGGCGAGAGTACGCATGGCGATCGACGACCTGCTCGACGAGCACGAACAAAGTGAACGCGTCCGCGGCTGGCTGCGGAAGAATGGTGTCAGCATCCTCGCTGGCGTAGCCATCGCGATCGGTGGCATCTGGGGCTGGAAAGAATGGCAGACCCGGCACAGCAACAGCCTGGCCGGCGCCAACGTCCAGTACCAGATCGTCCTCAAGAGCCTGGAAGACAAGGATCTGGAGCAGGCCGCCAAGGGTGTGAAGGACCTGGAAAGCGGCAAGGCCAACATCTATGCCGATCTGGCTGCCCTGCAGCTGGCCAAGGCCCAGGTCGATGCCGGCAAGAACGAGGACGCGCTGGCGACCCTGCGCGCGATCAAGGCCGACCCCGAATTCAAGCCGGTGATCGAGCAGCGCGTCGCGCGTCTGCTGGTGGCCACGGGCAAGACCGAGGATGCGATCAAGCAGCTCGGCACCGCTACCGACAGCGCCAGCCTGGAAATCCATGGCGATGCACTGATGGCGCAGGGCAAGCGTGATGCCGCCCGCGAGCAGTATGAGAAGGCGCTCAAGACGCTGGACGTGGCAGCGCCCCAGCGGCGCCTGCTGGAAACCAAGTTGACGGATGCCGATGGCACCGTCACCGATCCTGCGGAGTCGGTGTAATGAATCAGATGGTCATGATCAAGCGCGTTGCCACGGTTGCCCTGTTGGGCATGGCCCTGACCGGCTGCAGCACGATGAAGGGCTGGTTCGCCGGCAAGGACGCGGCGGCCAAGAAGGCGCTGGAACCGGCCGAACTGGTCAAGTTCGATGCCACCGCCAAGGTCGACAAGATCTGGACGGCCAACGTCGGCAAGGGCGAGAAGCGCATCGGCGTCCGCCAGGGCCCGGTGGTCGCCGATGGCCGCGTCTACGCAGCCGCCATCTACGGTGGCGTGCATGCCATCGACCTGCAGACCGGCAAGAAGGTCTGGACCTACGAGCCGGCCAAGGAAAAGAAGAAGCCCAAGCTTCGTCTGTCCGGTGGCCCGGGCGTGGGTGACGGCCTGGTCGTCATCGGCACCCTGGACGGCGAAGTCATCGCGTTGAACGCGGCCGACGGCACCGAAAAGTGGCGTGCCAAGGTGCCGGGTGAAGTGATTTCCGCACCGGCCGTGGGCCAGGGCATGGTGTTCGTGCGCAGCAACGACGGTCGCGTGACCGGCCTGGATGCCGAAAACGGCACCCAGCGCTGGTTCAACCCGCGCGAGCTGCCGGCACTGACCGTGCGCGGCAACGCGCCGGTCGTCACCGGCCCGGGCGTGCTGTTCATCGGCAACGACGACGGCTCCGTCGCCGCGCTGGCCATGCAGGACGGCCGCACGCTGTGGGACCAGATGGTCGGCACCGGCGAAGGCCGTACCGAACTGGACCGCATGGCCGATATCGACGGCGCGCCGGTGCTGGAAGGCAATACGCTGTTCGTGAGCAGTTTCAAGAGCCAGACCATGGCGATCGAGGGCCCGACCGGCCGTCCGCTGTGGGCCCGTGATCATGGTGGCGCCGGCGGCGTGGCCCTGACCTCGAGCACTGTGTTCGTCACCGACAACAAGGGCGGCGTGTTCGGCCTGGACAAGGCCAGCGGTTCGGCCATGTGGTCGCAGACGGGCCTGGCCCGTCGTTCGCTGACCGGTCCGGTCATCCACGGCGATTACGTTGTGGTCGGTGATTACAAGGGGTATCTGCACTGGTTGCGGACCGATACCGGTGAGTTCGCGGCGCGCGCCAAGAGTGGCGGCGACGCCCTCCTGGCCCAGCCGGTAGCCGCCGATGGGATTCTGCTGGTGCAGAACGTTGATGGAAAGCTGACCGCGTTCCGGTTGGCACAATAAGGAGTTACCGCGAT
Source organism: Stenotrophomonas sp. TWI1149 (assembly GCF_039673155.1). Taxonomy (NCBI): domain Bacteria; kingdom Pseudomonadati; phylum Pseudomonadota; class Gammaproteobacteria; order Lysobacterales; family Lysobacteraceae; genus Stenotrophomonas; species Stenotrophomonas sp. TWI1149. The sequence goes on along the minus strand of NZ_JBDJLB010000004.1, from coordinate 309,222 downwards.
GCTGCCCTTGGTCGCCCTGGTTGGACGGCCGAATGTCGGCAAGTCCACGCTGTTCAATGCGTTTACCCGTACGCGCGACGCGCTGGTCCATGACCAGCCCGGCGTGACCCGGGACCGTAATTACGGTGTTTGTCGTCTTGATGAGGACCACCCGTTCCTGGTGGTCGATACCGGCGGTATCGCCGGTGAAGAAGAAGGTCTGGCCGGCGCTACCGCCCGCCAGGCCCGCGCCGCCGCCGCCGAGGCGGACCTGATCCTGTTCGTGGTCGATGCCCGTGAGGGCCCGATGGACGACGAGATCCTGTCCTGGCTGCGCAAACTGGCCCGTCCGACCCTGCTGTTGATCAACAAGATCGACGGCATGAATGAAGACACCGTGCGTTCGGAGTTCGCCCGTTACGGCTTCAGCGAAATGCTGACCGTCTCGGCCGCGCACCGCCAGGGCCTGGATGATCTGGTGGACGAGGTCGTGGAACGGTTGCCGGAAGAGGGCACCACGGAGACCCTGGACACCGATCCGAACCGCATTCGCATCGCCTTCGTCGGCCGCCCCAACGTGGGCAAGTCGACGCTGGTCAATCGTCTGCTCGGCGAAGAGCGCATGATCGCCTCCGAAGTGCCCGGTACCACCCGCGACTCGATCGCGGTGGACATGGAGCGCGACGGGCGTGAGTACCGCCTGATCGATACCGCCGGCCTGCGTCGCAAGGCGCGTGTCGAGGAAGTGGTCGAGAAGTTCAGCGTCATCAAGACCCTGCAGGCCATCGAGCAGTGCCAGGTCGCGGTGCTGATGCTGGATGCCTCCGAAGGCGTGACCGATCAGGACGCCAGCGTGCTCGGCGCGGTGCTCGATGCCGGCCGTGCGTTGGTGGTGGCGATCAACAAGTGGGATGGCCTGACCGATTACCAGCGCGAGCAGGCTGAAGCGCTGGTATCGCGCAAGCTCGGCTTCGTGCCGTGGGCGGAAGTGGTGCGCATCTCGGCCAAGCACGGCTCGGGCCTGCGTGAGCTGTTCCGCTGCATCCACGCCGCGCACGCCTCGGCGACGCACGAGTTCAGCACCAGCGAAGTCAACAAGGCGCTGGAAACGGCGTACGAGACCAACCCGCCGCCGGCGATCCGTGGTCACGTGTCCAAGCTGCGTTACGTGCATCCGGGCGGTTCCAATCCGCCGACCTTCATCGTCCACGGCACCCGTCTGAAAGACCTGCCGGAGTCGTACAAGCGCTACCTGGAGAACTTCTTCCGAAAGCGCTTCAAGCTGGTCGGCACGCCCGTGCAGTTCATCTTCCGCGAGGGTGTGAACCCGTACGAAGGCAAGAAGAACGTGCTCACCGAACGTCAGCTCAAGCGCAAGCGCCGCTTGATCAAGCACGTCAAGGGCAAGTGATCCAAAGAAGAGCCGGCGAAAGCCGGCTCTTCTCATTGGGGCGGCCGGCCGATGCGCCCGAACGCGATAATCCCCGCATGAGCACGATCCCCGAACTCACCCCGGCGCAGGCCCGCGAACGCCTCGCCCACGGCGCACTGCTGATCGACATCCGCGAAGCGCACGAACGTGCCGCCGGCATGGCCGAAGGCGCGCTCGGCATTGCCAGGGGCGATCTCCAGGCCGAGCCGAGCGCACACCTGCCGGGACTCGATCGCGAGGTCGTCCTGATCTGCCAGAGCGGCAGGCGTTCGATGGACGCCGCGGTTTTCCTGTCGGACCTGGGCTACACGCATATCGCGTCCGTGCAGGGCGGTACGACCGCATGGCGTGCCGAGGGACTGCCTTTGGTGCAGCCGATCCAGAGCGGCGCCGAGCGTGACTTCAACGAGCGCTACTCGCGGCATCTGCTGTTGCCGCAGGTGGGTGTCGAGGGCCAGAAGACGCTGCTGGCCTCGCGCGTGCTGGTGCTCGGCGCCGGCGGGCTGGGCGCGCCGGCCAGTTTCTACCTGGCCGCGGCCGGGGTAGGGCACCTGCGGATCGCCGATGACGACGTGGTGGAGCGCAGCAACCTGCATCGGCAGATCATCCATACCGATGCCAGCGTCGGCGAGCCCAAGGTGCTCTCCGCGCGCACACGCCTGCTTGCCCTCAATCCCTCGCTGGACGTGGAGGCTGTGCAGGCGCGGGTCACTTCGGCCAACATCGATGCACTGCTCGACGATGTCGACGTGGTGCTGGACGGTTCGGACAACTTCCCGCTGCGCTACCTGCTCAACGATGCCTGCGTCCAGCACGGCATCCCCCTGGTGTACGGGGCGGTGGAGCGCTTCACCGGCCAGGTCAGCGTCTTCGATGCCGGGCGTCAGCGCGGCACCGCGCCGTGTTACCGCTGCCTGTTTCCCGAGCCGCCGCCGCCGGCGTTCGCGCCCAACTGTGCCGAGGCCGGTGTCCTCGGCGTGCTGCCCGGCATGGTCGGCCTGCTCCAGGCCACCGAAGTGCTCAAGCTGCTGCTTGGCATCGGTGAGCCGCTGATCGGCCGGCTGCTGAGCTTCGATGCGCTGGGCATGCGCTTCCGCGAGACACGCCTGCGCCCGGATCCGGCCTGCCCGGTGTGCGCGCCCGGGCGCGCCTTCCCGGGCTACATCGATTACGCGGCGTTCTGCAGCGGCGCGTAGATCCACGCCATGCGTGGATGCCGTTGGCGAGGCCGCCGGGTGGTCGCAGCCACGCGTGGCGTGGCTCTACCGGTGGGTTCGGTCGCGATTTCGGGACGATGTGGCATCCAGATTCAATATCGTTCTGAATTCAGCACGATAAAACGCATCATCCGCGCTATTGCCCTTCACCGCTTTGCCCTATCGTTGACCCATCTTGTGCAGTCCGGGGAAACAACCGCATGGCGGTGGAAGCAGGTGCCAGTGAACTGGTGAAAGTGGTCGCCCTGCTGGGTGCGGCAGTGGTGATGGTGCCGCTGTTCCGCCGGCTCGGCTTGGGCTCGGTGCTGGGCTATTTCGCCGCAGGCCTGGCGATCGGCCCGTTCGGGTTCGGCTGGTTCTCCGATCCGCAGGCGATCCTGCATACCGCCGAGCTCGGCGTGGTGATGTTCCTGTTCGTGATCGGCCTGGAGATGCGGCCCTCGCATCTGTGGAGTCTGCGTAACGAGATCTTCGGCCTGGGCACGCTGCAGATCGTGGTCTGCGGCACCGTGCTGACCGGTGTGTGCATGCTGCTCGGCTTCCCCTTGCCGGTGGCCTTCATCGGCGCCGCCGGTTTCGTGCTGACCTCGACCGCAGTGGTGATGCAACTGCTCGCCGAACGCGGTGACATCGCGCTGCCGACCGGCCAGAAGATCGTCTCGATCCTGCTGTTCGAAGATCTGCTGATCGTGCCGTTGCTGGCGGTCGTCGCGTTCATGGCGCCCGTGCACAGCGATGCCGGCGAGAGTTCGCGCTGGGTCACCGTCGGCATCGCGGCGGGTGCGATCGTCGGGCTGGTGCTGGTCGGCCGCTTCCTGCTCAATCCGCTGTTCCGCATCCTCGCCGCCGCCAAGGCGCGCGAAGTGATGACGGCTGCCGCATTGCTGGTCGTGCTCGGCGCCGCGCTCCTGATGCAGCTGGGCGGATTGTCGATGGCGATGGGCGCGTTCCTCGCCGGCGTGCTGCTCAGCGAGTCCACCTTCCGCCACCAGATCGAAGCGGACATCGAACCATTCCGCGGCATCCTGCTCGGCCTGTTCTTCCTCAGCGTCGGCATGGCGCTGGACCTCACCGTCGTCGCCAACAACTGGCCGCTGATCGTCTCCGGGGTGTTCGCGCTGATGTTTGCCAAGGCGATCTGCATCTACGTGGTCGCGCGCATCCTCGGCAGTGATCATCGCCAAGCGCTGGATCGCGGCGTGGTGATGGCACAGGGCGGCGAGTTCGCGTTCGTGCTGTTCTCCGCCGCGGCCGTGGCCGGTGTGATCGATGTGCAGGTCAACGCCAATCTGACCGCGATCGTCGTGCTCTCGATGGCACTGACGCCGCTGTTCGTGCTGCTGCACGACAAGCTGATGCCAGACCGCGAAGTCTCGCTCGATGGCGTCGAAGAAGCCGACGGTTTGTCCGGCAGCGTGCTGCTGATCGGCTTTGGTCGCTTCGGTCAGGTCGCCAGTCAGTCGCTGCTGGCGCGCGATGTGGATGTGACCATCATCGACAACGACGTGGACATGATCCACAACGCCGAGCGCTTCGGGTTCAAAATCTACTACGGCGACGGCACCCGCCTGGATGTACTGCATGCGTCTGGCGCGGGGTCGGCGCGTGCGATCGCGGTCTGCGTCAACAGCGACCAGGATGCCGATCGCATCGTCGAGCTGGTCACCCACGAGTTCCCCCAGGCCAAGCTGCTGGTGCGCTCGTTCGATCGCGAGCATTCACTGCGCCTGATCCATGCCGGCGTGGACTTCCAGATCCGCGAGACCTTCGAATCCGCACTGCAGTTCGGCCAGGCCGCGCTGATGGAGCTGGGCGCCGATCCGGATGATGCGCGCGAGATCGCCGAGCAGATCCGCGAACGGGATGCGGAACGCTTCGAACTGGAGATGGCCGGCGGAGACCTGCGCGCCGGCGCGCACATGGTATTCGGCACCGCGCTGCCTGGCGTTCCGACGCCGACGCCGTTCACCGCGCCCAAGCGCAAGGCGCGCACGCTCAACGCGGACGAGGTGCCCGAGGAAGAATAAGGAGGGTAGTGCCGGCCGCTGGCCGGCACCCAGGTGGGCCCATCCCACGTGCCGGCCAGCGGCCGGCACTACCGGTGGGCGGGGCGGGCCGAATCGGGGACAATAGACGACCGTCGCCCCCACGCCTGCTGCCCTCGATGAGCTCACCGACTTCCGACACCGCTTCTTCCGCCCGCATTCTCGACGGCCGCCGCATCGCCGAGGACCTGCTGGACAGCCTCAAGGTCCGGGTGGATGCCCGCCTGGCTGCCGGTGGCAGCCGTCCGGGCCTGGCCGTGGTGCTGGTCGGTGGCGACCCGGCCTCGACCGTGTACGTGCGCAACAAGCGCCGTGCGGCCGAGAAAGTGGGCATCGAAGCCTTTGATTACGATCTGCCGGCCGGCACCACCGAGGCCGAGCTGCTGACCCTGATCGACCAGCTCAACGCCGATCCCAAGATCCACGGCATCCTGGTCCAGCTGCCGCTGCCGGGCATTCCGGACGCCAACCGCCTGATCCACCGGATCGACCCGCGCAAGGACGTGGACGGCTTCCACCCGGAAAACGTCGGCCACCTGGCCTTGCGCGAATTCGGCCTCCGCCCGTGCACGCCGCGCGGCATCGTGACCCTGCTGGGTCACACCGACCAGCCGGTCCGCGGCCGCAACGCCACCATTGTCGGCGTCAGCAACCACGTCGGCCGCCCGATGGGTTTGGAGCTGCTGATCGCTGGCTGCACCGTGACCAGCTGCCACAAGTTCACCCCCAAGGACGTGCTGGAGCAGTCGGTGCGCAACGCCGACATCCTGGTGGTCGCCGTGGGCCGCCCGGGCATCGTCCCGGGTGAATGGGTGAAGCCGGGCGCCGTGGTCATCGACGTGGGCATCAACCGCCTGGACGATGGCCGCCTGGTCGGTGACGTCGGCTTCGAGGCCGCCGCCCAGCGCGCCAGCTGGATCACCCCGGTCCCGGGCGGGGTAGGGCCGATGACCGTGGCCACCCTGATGCAGAACACCATCGAGGCGGCGGAGGCGTTCTGACCCGGGAACGGCGTGACGACCAACGGTCGTCACCTACCGGCACCAGCGTCCTGAACCGGCGTTTGCCGGCGCGACACAGCGTCGCATCCGCCCCCTGCCAAAGACGCCCGAATCAGGGTAAAATGTCGCGCTTCCCCACATCTCGGGTATGCCGATGCTGCGCATCCAGGCTGAAGCTCTCACCTACGACGACGTCTCCCTCGTCCCCGCTCATTCCATCATCCTGCCCAAGGATGTCAGTCTGGAAACGCGCCTGACGCGCGACCTGCGGCTGAAGCTTCCGATCCTCTCGGCTGCCATGGATACCGTCACCGAAGCCCGCCTGGCCATCGCCATGGCCCAGCTCGGCGGCATGGGCATCATCCACAAGAATCTGAGCGTCGAGCAGCAGGCTGCCGAAGTGGCCAAGGTCAAGAAGTTCGAGGCCGGCGTCATCCGCGACCCGATCACCGTCGGCCCGGAAACCACCATCCGCGACGTGCTGGCCCTGACCCAGGCGCGCAACATCTCCGGCGTGCCGGTAGTGGACGGCGGCGGCCAGCTGGTCGGCATCGTCACCCACCGTGACATGCGCTTCGAGACCGAGCTGGACGATCCGGTCCGCCACATCATGACCAAGAAGGATCGCCTGATCACGGTCAAGGAAGGCGCGGCCTCGGATGAAGTGCTGCAGCTGCTGCACCGCAACCGCATCGAAAAGGTGCTGGTGGTCAACGATGATTTCGCCCTGCGTGGCCTGATCACCGTCAAGGACATCCAGAAGAACACCGACTTCCCGAACGCTGCCAAGGACATCGCCACCCGCCTGCTGGTCGGCGCCGCCGTCGGCGTGGGCGGCGATACCGATCGCCGCGTGGAAGCGCTGGTCGCTGCCGGCGTGGACGTGATCGTGGTTGATACCGCGCACGGCCATTCGCAGGGCGTGCTGGACCGCGTCAGCTGGGTCAAGAAGAACTTCCCGAACGTGCAGGTCATCGGCGGCAACATCTGCACCGGTGAAGCCGCGCTGGCGCTGCTGGACAGCGGCGCGGACGCAGTGAAGGTGGGCATCGGCCCGGGCTCGATCTGCACCACCCGCGTCGTGGCCGGCGTGGGCGTGCCGCAGATCACCGCGATCGACCTGGTAGCCGAAGCGCTGCAGGACCGCATCCCGCTGATCGCCGACGGTGGCATCCGCTACTCCGGTGACATCGGCAAGGCGCTGGCCGCCGGTGCCTCCACCATCATGATTGGTGGCCTGCTGGCCGGTACCGAGGAATCGCCGGGCGAAACCGAGCTGTTCCAGGGCCGTTCGTACAAGAGCTACCGCGGCATGGGCTCGCTGGCCGCAATGGAGAAGGGGTCCAAGGACCGTTACTTCCAGGACGCCGCCACCGCCGACAAGCTGGTGCCGGAAGGCATCGAAGGCCGCGTGCCGTACCGCGGCCCGGTGGGCGGCATCATCCACCAGCTGATGGGCGGCCTGCGCGCCACCATGGGCTACGTGGGCTGCGCTACCGTCGAGGACATGCGCAGCAAGCCCAAGTTCGTGAAGATCAGCGGCGCCGGCCAGCGCGAGAGCCACGTCCACGACGTGACGATCACCAAAGAGCCGCCGAACTACCGCTCCTGATGCGGGACGAGCAAAGAGGAACGAGGAAGCTGATTCCCGTTCCTCTTTCTCCATCTGCCGCTGAAAAATCTGACGTTTTCGTTTTCCCTACTGCATTGCCGGGGCGCCATGACCAACATCCATAACGACAAGATCCTCATCCTCGATTTCGGCGCGCAGTACACGCAGCTGATTGCCCGCCGCATCCGCGAGCTGGGCGTCTACTGCGAAATCTGGGCGTGGGACCACAACCCGGCGGAGATTGCCGGCTTCGGCGCCAAGGGCATCATCCTGTCCGGTGGCCCGGAATCGACCACGCTGCCGGGTGCCCCGGCCGCGCCGCAGGAAGTGTTCGACAGCGGCCTGCCGATCTTCGGCATCTGCTACGGCATGCAGACCCTGGCCGCGCAGCTGGGCGGTGCCACCGAAGCGGCTGACCAGCGCGAATTTGGCCACGCCGAAGTGAACGTGATCAACCCCGATGCACTGTTCAAGGGCCTGAGCGACCACGGCGGCGAGCCGAAGCTGAATGTCTGGATGAGCCACGGCGACCACGTCTCCGTTGCGCCGCCGGGCTTCACCATCACCGCCACCACCGACCGCATTCCGGTGGCCGCCATGGCCAACGAAGAAAAGCGCTGGTACGGCGTGCAGTTCCACCCGGAAGTGACCCACACCCTGCAGGGCCAGGCGCTGCTGCGCCGCTTCGTGGTTGATGTGTGCGGCTGCGAAACCCTGTGGACCGCCGCCAACATCATCGACGACCAGATTGCCCGCGTAAGAGATCAGGTGGGCGATGACGAAGTGATCCTGGGCCTGTCCGGCGGCGTCGATTCGTCCGTGGTGGCCGCACTGCTGCACAAGGCCATCGGCGAGAAGTTGACCTGCGTGTTCGTGGATACCGGCCTGCTGCGCTGGCAGGAAGGCGACCAGGTGATGGCGATGTTTGCCGAACACATGGGCGTGAAGGTGGTGCGCGTGAATGCCGCCGACCGTTACTTCGCGGCGCTGGAAGGCGTGAGCGACCCGGAAGCCAAGCGCAAGATCATCGGCAACCTGTTCGTTGAGATCTTCGACGAAGAGTCGAACAAGCTGAAGAACGCCAAGTGGCTGGCGCAGGGCACCATTTACCCTGACGTGATCGAGTCGGCCGGCAGCAAGACCGGCAAGGCGCATGTGATCAAGAGCCACCACAACGTGGGCGGCCTGCCGGAGCACATGAAGCTGGGCCTGGTGGAGCCGCTGCGCGAGTTGTTCAAGGACGAAGTGCGCCGCTTGGGCGTTGAGCTGGGCCTGCCGCGCACCATGGTCTACCGTCATCCGTTCCCGGGCCCGGGCCTGGGCGTGCGCATCCTGGGCGAAGTGAAGCGCGAATACGCCGACCTGCTGGCCAAGGCCGATGCCATCTTCATTGATGAGCTGCGCAAGGCGGATCTGTACGACAAGACCAGCCAGGCGTTTGCCGTGTTCCTGCCGGTGAAGTCGGTGGGCGTGGTGGGCGATGCGCGCGCTTATGAGTGGGTGATTGCGCTAAGGGCGGTGGAGACGATTGACTTCATGACCGCGCACTGGGCGCATCTGCCGTATGAGTTCCTGGGTACGGTGAGCAATCGGATCATCAATGAGTTGCGGGGGGTTTCAAGGGTTGTCTATGACATCTCGGGGAAGCCGCCGGCTACTATTGAGTGGGAGTGAGTTGGGGTTTGGCCTTATTGTTACAGCGGTCGACGATCTCGATCTAACCGCGCGAACCGAACGTCCGACGCCGCCAGAAGTGATATCTGGTGGCGTTCGTGTGTAAATTTGAGCCAGGTGCATGTGATGATCGTAGAAGCCTTACCCTCACGTCAGGCGAAAGTCTGCTCCAAAGCCTACTGATGCTGATAACTAATTGAAGTTGCTAGTCTGTACTGTGATGGATACTGCGCGTCGTCTGCATGCTCAGTAAGCGCACTCCCCGATTGGATTCTGGAAATATGAATCAGCCCTTGAAAATAACTAATATCAATTGGTGGGCGCCAATGGTGACGTTGAGTGTTGCGATTGCAAAATAATGGAGTTGAGTACAATGAGTGCAGAGAACTTTGTTCAAAAAATATGGGAACTCTGTCACGTTCTGCGCGGCGATGGCGTGAGTTATCATGAGTATGTCTCCGAGTTAACTTATCTTCTTTTTCTGAAGATTGCGAAAGAGAATAAGACGGAGGATCTCATTCCGGCTGGTAGGCGCTGGGATGATCTTGCCAATTACAAGGATGGGGATCTTCTGGATTTCTATCGCGAGATGCTTACCTACCTTGGGGCGCACGCTGACAGTGACACTGTTAGAAAAATTTACGCATTTCCTACGACAGTCTTCTCGCATTCAGAGAATCTGAAGGCTGTAATTGATGGAATTGCCAAGCTGGACTGGCTCTCGGTTAAATCCGACGGGATGGGCGACATCTATGAGGGGTTGCTGGCAAAGAACTCACAAGATGCGCGATCCGGAGCTGGTCAATATTTCACTCCCCGTGCGCTTGTGGATTGCATGGTAAATGTAATGAAGCCCACGGCAGGGGAGGTAATTCAAGATCCTGCGGCAGGAACAGGTGGGTTCTTGATATCGGCGGATCACTATATCCGAGCTCGAACGAGCGCTGCTAAGTATGACGCGAATCCTCCAGTTTATGAGGGGGTGGAAATCGAGAAAGGTACTTACAGAATATGCTTGATGAACTCATTCCTTCATCGATTAAATGCACGCGTTATTCTGGGTGATGCGCTCACGTCGGATGCAAATGGTCTAAGTTCGGCTGATCTTATTCTGGCAAATCCACCGTTCGGATCGAAGGGTGGTAGCGCGCGAAAGATCAGAAAGGATATTTCGTTCTCGACGACCAATAAGCAGCTTGCATTTCTGCAGCACATTTATCTTGGTTTGAAAGTCGGTGGCAGGGCTGCAGTAGTCCTTCCGGACAATGCCCTGGCTGAAGATGGCGCAGGCCGGCTTATACGGCAAGAGCTAATGAATCGATGCGATCTGCGTGCGATCCTCCGACTTCCATCGGGTATTTTCTATAGCCCAGGCGTCAAGACCAATGTTTTATTTTTCGAGCGTGCCGCCGGAGATCAAGGTGGTACCAGGGAAGTGTTTATATATGATATGCGCGATGGCTCAACTCGGTACGGGAAGAAGCGTCCGCTGAGAGATGTGGATTTCTTGGAGTTTGAAGGGCTGTACGACCAGTATTTCGGTCTGCATGGTGGTGCTCGAAATGAAATTAAGTCGGAGAGGTGGAGGTCCTTTACGCGGGAGGAAATCGCAGCTAATGACGATAATTTGAATATCTCTTGGCTGAGTGGCGCGGATATCGAGTCTGAGGATGCTCCCTCTGAGCCGGAAGATATCGCTGCAGCGATCATTCTTCACCTCCGGGCGGCACTTAATGAGGTTGAGCTCGTCGCAGATGAGCTATCAGAACGATCAGAGGGTCGCCTATGATGCACGTGGCGTCTGAATGTACAGATCCGGCATGTGGACCAGTCTACATTCTGTTTAGCGGTATTAAATTCGGTTTCTCTATATGATTGATGTTCCGGTGGGTTGGGTCGCCGTCAGTATCGGAGATGTCGCGGAAGTTAATCCGAGGAAGTGTGTTGACTTGCCTCTGGATTCGATCGTTACCTTTGTGCCGATGGCGGCTGTCAGCGAGGTGACCGGTAATATCTCACATGCTTCAGCTCGTCCCATGGCGGAAGTCAATAGGGGCTTCACTCAATTCGCGGAGAATGACGTAATTTTTGCAAAAATTACGCCATCAATGGAGAATGGGAAGGCCGCAGTTGCCGACAATCTACTTAATGGTATTGGTTTTGGTTCCACTGAGTTCCATGTGTTGCGGAGCAATGGTGCCGTCGTGCCGAAGTTTCTTTGGTACTTTCTTAGGCAGCAGAGCTTTCGAGACAGTGCGCGCAAGGTGATGACCGGAGCTGTTGGCCAGCAGCGAGTCCCTGCGGACTATCTTAGATTACATCCATTCTTGTTGCCTCCGCTTGCCGAGCAGCATCGTATCCTCAATAGATTGGATGTGCTGATTGCTAGATCTGCCCGTGCCAAAACGGAATTGCAAGAAATTCCGAAGCTGGTTGCGGCATACAAGTCGTGCATACTCGAGCTTGCTTTCTCTGGAAAACTAACGGCTGATCTGCGCGGTCAAGCTAATTCCCAATCCTCTGAACTCCCCGTTGGGTGGACCACTCGAAGTCTCGGTGAGATTGGTGAGATTCAAAGTGGAATTCAGGTAGGGAAGCGTAGAAATAGCACGGATCGCCTCGTGGAGGTGCCGTACCTTCGCGTCGCGAACGTACAGCGGGGATGGCTTAATCTGAATGAAATTAAAACCATTCTAGTCACTGAAGAGGAGAGGGATCGCCTGCTTCTGAAGGATGGTGATGTGCTTATGAATGAAGGCGGTGATAGAGATAAGCTGGGAAGAGGCTGGGTTTGGCGCGAGGAAATCGATGCTTGTATACATCAGAACCACGTTTTTCGCATTCGAATAGATCCGTCCGTGCTTCCGGCCGAGTTTGTGTCTCATTTTGCGAACGAGCGAGGACAGCAGTACTTCTTTGACGAAGGTACACAGACCACTAATTTGGCTTCGATAGGCAAGCGGAAGGTGGCGGCGCTGCCGTTACCCGTCCCCCCGCTCGACGAGGCTGTCGAAATAGTGCGTCGTATTACGAGGGCTTTCTCCTGGCTCGACAAGCTCGCAAAGAGTGAGGCCGCCGCTTCAGCTTCGCTGGAAAAGCTTGATGCCCAACTCCTGGCGGTCGCATTTTCTGGTCAGCTCGTAAGTCAGGCGTCAGAGGAAGAGGCGGCAACGAACACATTGTCGCGAGTAAAAGATCAGCTGAAACTAGCGAAAGTGTCGCCTGCCCCACAGAGGTTGTCTCGCAAAATAAAGACCAAGGAGAGTGTGGTGGCTGTCAGTTCAATGGTTAAGGCGGCGCTGAAAGAGTCGGAAGATTGGATTACAGCGCAGGATCTTTTCAAGCGTTGTGGGGTTGTTGACGGCGCATCTACTGAGCAGATCGAAGATATATATTCTCAGCTGCGATCATTGGAAATTTCGGGTGCGCTCGAGGTGCAGGCAATTCGAGACGATAACGGCCGGAAGATGTATGACCGACTTCGCCTTAGGAGGGAGTAAGGATGCGGCTTGACAGGGTGATTATAGGGAGTCCCAAGGATAGCCCTAGGCATCAATTTAAGAATCTTAAGAATGTTTCAATTGATTTCGATCAAGGGCATTGGATCACGGTTGTAATTGGATGGAATGGCACAGGTAAATCTAATGTGCTGGAGGCGCTTGCAATAATATTTCGCGATTTCATTCAGGGGGTTGGTAGGCCGGCCTTCGCTTTTAATTTAACGTATAGGATTTCTGCTGAGCGCGGGAATGTATGCGTAAATGTTGAGGCTGATCCTGACCGTGCTCGTGATTCTTTGATAGTTCGTGTGTCTCCTGAATCTGGCAGCTGTGATTCTGGTGCGCGCCGCATTCCTCTGAAGGAATTCTTTGAACCAAAACGCGGCTACCTTCCGAAGCATGTTTTTGGATACTACTCGGGTGAAAGCGATAGGCTCTACCAGGTATTTCGCCCATATCTTGAAGATTTTGATAAAAAACTCCGTCGTGGCGAAGATCCGGGGCTAAAAAGACTCTTCTACGCGCTGCCGGTGCATAGTCAGTTTGTTTTGCTCGCATTCTTGATTCAGCAATCGAACGACGTTCGTGATTTCTTGTCGGATCATCTTGGCATTGATCCAGATGAGGGCATTGAGTCGGTGCTGTTTGTTCTTCGCGAGCCGCCTTGGACCTCTATTGAGGGCGATGACCGATTCTGGCGTGCCAAAGGTGTTGTGGCCTCCTTCCTTGATCGACTTTACGATATTGCTTTGGCTCCAGTCGAAATAAGTCGGCGTGAAAGGGTCTCGCTTTGGAATGAAAAGGTTCTTCAGTTCAAGTATCTTTATGTAAAGAATATTGCTTCACTAAGGGCGTTGGTTGGTGAGCAACGGCCAGCGGAGTTCTTCAGGGATATGGAAAGTACACACGTCTCTCAGCTTATTGAGGAGGTGCGAATCCGTGTTCGCCTGAAGAAGAATGATGGCACTGTGACTTTTCGCGAGCTGAGTGAGGGGGAGCAGCAACTTCTGACGGTTCTTGGGTTATTGAGATTCACGGCTGAAAGTGAAAGCCTATTTCTGCTGGATGAGCCGGATACCCATCTCAATCCGCGCTGGGCTGTGGACTATTTTGGCTATCTCAGGACTTTTGCTGGTCATGACGATGAAGCTCGGGAAAATAGTCATATTTTACTAACGACTCATAATCCTTTGGCGATTGCTGAGCTTGTGAAGGAGCAAGTTCAGATATTGCGGATGTCCAAGGATGTTAGTTCTTCGAGCATAGTTGCTGTTCATCCTGAGCTCGATCCGCGAGGTCTTGGCTACGCGGCGATCGTTATGAGTGATATGTTTGGTATCGCTTCAAGTTTGGATCAGTCGACGCATCTCATGCTTGAAAAGCAGCGGGCATATGCAGGTATGGAAAAGCTGACGCCCGCCCAGCTTTCCGATCTATCTTCGATAAACACCAAGCTTCAGCGGCTAGGATTCAGGTTCTTTCATCCTGACGAGGAGTATTCGCGCTATCTTCGTATGAGAAGTGCGATGCTTCGAGAGATGTTCGGTACGAGCGATCCTGGAGTTGTCGCGGATCGTGCTGTTGCAATGACTACGGACCAGCGCGAGCAGCTGGGCGAGCGTCTTATTAAGGAACTTCTTGCGGAGAACGAAGGCTTGGATGCCATGCCATGAGGTATATAGATTCCAGCAAGATTAGATTGCCAGATGGCTGGTTGGAGCGGGCTGCTGCGGCCAAGGTCGCAGTAGACGGTGGGGATTCTCCCGATTCTCACAGAAGGATTTGGAAGGATCTAAAGGACCTTCTTGCGGATCTATTTAATGATAAGTGTTGGTACTGCGAGGTTCCAATACCAAGGTCAGATAATGCTGTGGATCACTTTCGCCCAAAGGCTCGAGTCGGCGACGCCGCCCAGACGCACCTTGGTTATCGATGGTTGGCCTTTGAAAAAGGGAATTTTCGGTATTCTTGCACCTTTTGCAATTCATATCGGAAGGATGTTGCAGGAGGGACTGATGGAGGCAAAGCGGATAGATTTCCTCTGTTGAATGAAGCGGACAGGGTGTACGTCGAAGGTGCTGTCACGGGTGAGCGCCCAACGCTAGTGGATCCTTGTGATGTCACAGACTGGAAGTTGTTAGGCTGTAAAGTGGAGAATGGAAAGTCTTGTCACACAAGTGATGATCCTGTTTTGCGCGTGCGTGCGGAGATGTCAATCGAAATCTATCATCTTGACCATGAGCCAACCTGCAAGCTTAGGCACACAGAGGCTGTAAAGCTGCTTGCCGACATTGAGGAGGCAAAAGGGCGTTTTGTTCTTAGTCAAGCGGATTCCGCATTGGAGTCAGATTTCAAAAGGGTGGCTGCTAGGATTCTTCGAGCAATCAACGCTGATTCGCCATTTAGCGGTGAGATGAGATTCTTGCTTGCGGGAGAGCGTCACGAGAATCATCCTTGGATTGAAACTCTGCTTCAGGCCTGAATGCTCACTCCGGCCTAACCTCCCGACAGGCCCACTCAACCAGCCCCCGGCAAGCCAGAAACAACCCATCCACAACCCCCTCGTCCAAATGCCGCTCCGGGTCCGCTGCCACCCGGCAGCGATCTGCCGAATGCAGTACTTCCAATACCGTCAGCAGCCCCACCAATGCGCGCTCTGTCCTCGCCAGGCTCACGCGGCGTCCGGGTGACACATCGTTCTCCGGCCAGGGCAGCCCATCAGCGCCTTCGCAGTCGCGCATGCGCTTGAGGATGCCGAGCAGGGAGTTCAGGTCGGGCAGGGGAGTGTCGTCGTTGATGGGCTCAACAACGGTGTACGAAGAGAAGGTCTCGGATTCGTTCATAGCGTCGGTTTCCTTGGCTGTGCTTAACAGCGCCACCGCGTAAGCGGGGTGGCGGACGATGCGTGGCTGCAAACCGGACGTCAGTTGTCAGTACCCGGCGGGCCCGAAGACCCCCACGCACCGCCCGCCATAAAGGCCGACGGATTACCCGCCGGCACCGGTTAAGGGCGGTGCCGACGGGTAAGCGTAAACAACTAACAGTTCGGGTTTGCAGACCCGGCCACCCGTTGTCGGTGGCGCGCCATGGTGTTTACGCCGCCGCTCCGAATGCAAATTGAAATTCGCGAAGAAATCGCGGAATTCGAGAGCGAAGATCTATTGTTGCACGCACCATTCGTGCAGCACGCGACGCGACAAGACGTATTCGCGCAGATGCTCTGCTGATTGCGAACTAAAGTGGCGCAATCGCCCATGCTGCAAGCGAATAGCGCGACGGCGTTCTTTGCAACAGTTCTTAGTCCGCCTCGCCAAGCAACGGCGCGCGATCAGCTGCACACGCCGAAAAGCGGTTCAAACCCGACACCGTTAACAAGCTCGCAGCTTCAACCAACGCCAGCCTCAGCCACATTCCCCACCAGCAACTCAATCATCGCCCGCGCCGCTGCCGACTGCCGCCGATGCGGCGCATAGATCACCGAGAACGGCCGCGATCGCCCACGCAGCTGCGGCAGCACTTCCACCAGCTGCCCACGCTGCAATCGATCACGCACGATGAACTCGTAGCTCTGGCAGATGCCGATCCCCTGTTCGGCCAGCGACACCACACCCAGCACATCGTCGGAGGTCTCGATGGACGAACGCGGCAGCCAGTCCACGTCGTGCCCAGCGTCGCGGAAGATCCACGGCGCCAGCCGGCCGGTGCGCGGCATCACGAAGGGCAGGCACAGGTGCTGCTGCAGATCGTCCAGCGTCTGCGGCGTGCCGCGGCGCTGCAGGTAGTCCGGCGCGGCCACCAGCAGCAGCGGCGCGTCTTCCAGCTTGCGTGCCACCAGCCCGCTGTCCGGCAGCTGGCCCAGGCGGATGGCCAGGTCGAAGCCTTCGGCCACCAGGTCCACGTTGCGGTTGGTGATGTTCAGTTCCACCTGCACCTGCGGGTACTGCTGCGCAAAGCGCGCCAGCACGGGCGGCAGCCGGTAGTGGCCATAGGTGGTGGGCACGCTCAGGCGCACGCGGCCGGCCAGCGCGCCGTCCTGGCCCTGCACGTCGCGCTCGGCGTCGTCGAGCAGGCCAAAGGCGGTGCGCACCTGTTCCCGGTAGTGCCGCCCGGCATCGGTCAGGCCCACGCGGCGGGTGGTCCGCTGCAGCAGCTGGCGACCCAGTCGCGCCTCCAGACGGGTGACCGCGCGGCTCAGCACCGAGGGCGTGGTGGACAGCGCCACCGCGCCGGCCGTGAACGAGCCGTGCTCGACCACCGCCAGGAACACCTCCACATCGCCCAGGTAGTCGAACTTGCGGCTCATTTGGCTCTCCGGGGAACAGATGTTTTGCGATGGGGCCAATTTATCGCCGCTGGGGCGATGAATAAAGTGGCGGCCATTCCCCGATAGGAGCTCTCCATGAACCTGATGACCCGGCTGGCCGCAGCGCTGGCCCTGACCCTGGCCGCCAGCGGCGCGCATGCCGCCAACGTGCTGGTGGTGCTGTCCGACGAAAACCACCTGGACCTGAAGGACGGCAAGGTGCTGTCCACTGGCTTCTATCTCAACGAGCTGATGCAGCCGGTCAAGCTGCTGCTGGATGCGGGCCACGAGGTGACCTTCGCCACGCCGCAGGGGCGGGCGCCGACGATGGATGCGTCCTCGGTGACGCCGGCGTACTTCGGCAACGATGCTGCGCAGCTGAAGCTGCACAAGGACCTGCTGGAGAAACTGGCGCTGACCTCGCCGACCGCCTCGCCGGTGGTCAGCCTGGCGCGCGTCGAGCAGCAGGGCTACGCGCATTTCGATGCGGTCTATATTCCTGGTGGTCACGCGCCGATGCAGGACCTGCTGAAGAGCCCGGCGCTGAGCCGGTTGCTGGCCGACTTCCATCAGCGCAACAAGACCACCGCGCTGGTCTGCCACGGGCCGATCGCGTTGCTGTCCACGCTCCCGGATGCTGCCGGTTTCGTGGCGAAGCTGGAAGTGGGGGCGGTTCCCGTCACACCGAAGTGGATCTACAGCGGCTACCAGATGACGGTGATCAGCAACCAGGAAGAAGAGCAAGCCAAGCCGTTGCTGGGCGGTGGTGAGATGAAGTTCTACCCGCAGACGGCGCTGCAGCAGGCGGGTGCCCGCTTTAGCAGCAACGCCACGCCGTGGACGGGGCATGTGGTGGTGGACCGTGAGCTGATCACAGGGCAGAACCCGGCTTCGGCGCTGGAGGTGGGGCAGCGGTTAGTTGAGCGGTTGAAGATGGAAAAGAACTCGGCGTTGGATTCCAGCCGCATCCAGAAATAGGGGCCTGGCGGCCGGTCATCGCGCCATATGGGATAGATCTGCACACGCGCGTGCGCAGCGTTTTACGCCAACAAACAAATGGCCCGCAGTGCGGGCCGTTTGCTTTGGTGCCTGCAAAGCATCCGAGCATGACTCGGACCTACAGACCTGCCTCAGATATGCAGCGCATGCCCCAACGCACGCAGCGCTGCTTCCTGCACCGCCTCACCCAGGGTCGGATGCGGATGGATCGTGCCGGCGATATCCTCCAGCGTGGCGCCCATCTCAATCGACTGCACGAAGGCGATCGACAGTTCCGAGACCTGCACGCCGACAGCCTGCCAGCCAAGGATGCGGTGGTCACTGCTGCGTGCAACAACGCGCACGAAGCCATCAGTGGATTCCAGCGACATCGCACGGCCATTGGCGGCGAACGGGAACAGCGCGACCTTGGTCTCGATGCCTTGTGCCTTGGCCTCGTCCGGCGACAGCCCGACCACCACGATTTCCGGATCGGTGAAGCACACCGCCGGAATCGCGGCCGGCACGAAGTGGCGCTTCCTGCCGCTGACAATCTCGGCCACCAGCTCGCCCTGCGCCATCGCGCGGTGCGCGAGCATCGGCTCACCGGCGACATCGCCGATCGCCCACACGTTGCGCATCGAGGTCTTGCACTGGTCGTCGATCTTGATCGCCTTGCCGGTCAGATCCAGCTGCAGCGATTCGAGATTGAAGCCGTCGGTCTTCGGGCGACGGCCGACCGCGACCAGGATCTGGTCAGCATCCAGCGCGATCTCGGTGCCGTTGGCATCGCGAACGCGCAGCTGGCCGTTGTCGGCCAGGCCGAGCACGCTGTGGCCGGTCAGCAGCTTCACGCCGGACTTCTCCAGGTGCGTGGCCACCGGCTTGGTCAGCTCGGCGTCGTAGGCCGGCAGGATACGCTCCTGGGCCTCGACCACGGTGACTTCGCAGCCCAGCTTGCGGTACACGGTGCCCAGCTCCAGGCCGATGTAACCGCCACCGACGACGATCAGCTGCTTCGGCAGCGAGGTCGGCGAGAGGGCTTCGGTGGAGGAGATGACCTTGCCACCGAACGGCAGGAACGGCAGTTCCACCGGCACCGAGCCGGTCGCCAGCAGCAGGTGCTCGCAGGTGATACGCAGCGTGCCGCCATCTTCCGCGGCGCCGGCGATTTCGACGGTCTTGCCGTCGACGATCGTGGCCCAGCCCTTGATCAGCTGCGCGCCGTTCTTCTTCAGCAGCGCACTGACGCCACCGGTCAGCTTCTTGACGATGCCGGCCTTCCACGCCACGGTCTTGGCCAGGTCCAGCGACGGGGCCTGCACGCTGATGCCCAGCGGCGAGGTGCCTGCCGCATACGCGGTGACCTTGGCGAACTCCTCGGCGGCATGGATCAGCGCCTTGGAGGGAATGCAGCCGATGTTGAGGCAGGTACCACCCGGATTGACGCCCTCGACCACGATGGTCTTGACGCCGAGCTGGCCGGCGCGGATGCCGGCGATGTAACCGCCGGGACCGCCGCCGATGATCAGCAACTGGGTTTGAAGGGTATTGGACATCGCTTACTCCACGAACAGCAGGGCCGGGGTTTCCAGGCGGGTACGGATCGCCTGCACGAACTCGGCCGCATCCATGCCATCGACGATGCGATGGTCGAACGAGGACGACAGATTCATCAGCTTGCGCGCCACCACCTGGCCCTCGCGGAACATCGGGCGTTCGATGATGCGGTTGACGCCGACGATCGCCACTTCCGGATGGTTGATGATCGGGGTCGAGACCAGGCCACCAATCGCGCCGAGGCTGCTGATGGTGATGGTCGAACCGGACAGCTCCTCACGGGTGGCCTTGCCCACGCGCACGGCACTGGCCAAGCGCGCGATTTCCGCGGCGGTCTGCCACAGATCCAGCGACTCGGCATGCCCGACCACCGGCACCGACAGGCCGACCTCGCTCTGGGTCGCGATGCCCAGCTGCACACCCTCATAGCGGGTCACGATGTTGGCCTGGTCGTCGTAGCGGGCGTTCATCTGCGGGAAGTCGCGTGCGGCCAGCACGACCGCGCGTGCCAGCAACGGCAGCAGGGTCAGCTTGCCGCGTTCCTTGGCCCAGCGCTCATTGAGCTTGGCGCGCAGGGCTTCCACTTCCGTGACGTCGATCTCTTCCACATAGGTGATGTGCGGAATGGTCGACCAGGACTGCTGCATCTTCTGCGCGATCTTGCGGCGCAGGCCCATGATCGGCACCTGCTGCTCGCCGGTACGGCGTGCGTAGCTGCTGCCGCCGGCACTGCCACCGACCGGCTGTGCCTTGCCACCGGCGGCGGCGTAGGCATCCAGATCGGCCTGCAGGATGCGACCGCCCGGGCCGGTGGCCGGCACGTAGCGCAGCTCGATACCCAGGTCCCAGGCGCGGCGGCGCACGGCCGGCGAGGCCAGCGGGGCTTCACCGGCGTTGAGCACGCCGTTGGTGACCGCGCCACGCGCGTCCTGCTTGGCGGCGCAGGCGGGTGCGGAGGCAGCGGCGGCCTTGGCCGGGGTCGCAGCGGGTGCAGGCTCTGCGGCGGCCGCAGGTGCCGCTGCGGGTGCGGCAGCCTTGGGCGCAGCAACCGGTTCGGCCGGCGCCGCGGCGGCCGGCGCACTGGCGGCGCTGGCGTTGCCCGCACCGTCCACTTCCAGGCGGATCAGCTCGCTGCCGACGGCCATCATCTGGCCAGGCTTGCCACCCAGCGAGACCACGGTGCCTGAGACGGGCGAGGGGATCTCGACCATGGCCTTGTCGGTCATGACCTCGGCCACGACCTGGTCTTCGGCGACCGGGCCACCGACCTCGACCTTCCAGGTGATCAGTTCGACTTCGGCGATACCTTCACCGATGTCCGGCATCTTGATGACGTGATGTCCCATGGTTCAGTCCTCCAGCACGCGCTGCATTGCATCGATGACCCGGGACGGACCCGGGAAGTAGTCCCATTCCTGCGCGTGCGGATACGGGGTGTCCCAGCCGGTAACGCGTTCCACCGGTGCCTGCAGGTGATAGAAGCAATGCTCCTGCACCAGGGCGACCAGTTCGGCGCCGAAGCCGCAGGTGCGGGTGGCTTCGTGCAGCACGATGCAGCGGCCGGTCTTCTTGACCGAGTTGACGATGGCGTCCAGATCCAGCGGCCACAGGCTGCGCAGGTCGATCACTTCGGCGTCGATCCCGGCATCTTCGGCGGCGGCCTTGGCCACCCACACGGTGGTGCCGTAGGTGATGACCGTCAGTGCCTTGCCTTCGCGGGCGATGGCGGCCTTGTCCAGCGGCACGTTGTAGTAGCCCTCCGGCACCAGGTTGTCCGGGTACTTGGACCACGCGGTGACCGGGCGGTCGTGGTGACCGTCGAACGGGCCGTTGTAGAGGCGCTTGGGCTCCAGGAAGATCACCGGGTCGTCGTTCTCGATCGAGGCGATCAGCAGGCCCTTGGCGTCGTACGGGTTGGACGGCATGACGGTACGCAGGCCGGTGGCGTGCGCGAAGATCGCTTCCGGGCTCTGGCTGTGGGTCTGGCCACCGTAGATGCCGCCGCCACACGGGGTGCGGAACACCAGCGAGGAGGTGAAGCTGCCACCGGAGCGATAGCGCATGCGCGCCGCTTCGGAGACGATCTGGTCGTAGGCCGGGTAGATGTAATCAGCGAACTGGATTTCAGCGACCGGGCGCAGGCCGTAGGCGGCCATGCCGATCGCGGCGCCGGCGATGCCGTTTTCGGAAATCGGCGCATCGAACACGCGCTGCTTGCCGTACTTGGTCTGCAGGCCATCGGTGCAGCGGAACACGCCGCCGAAGTAGCCCACGTCCTGGCCGAAGACCACCACGTTGTCGTCGCGTTCCAGCATCACGTCCATCGCCGAGCGCAGCGCCTGGATCATGGTCATCGGCGTGCCGCCGGTGTTGTTCTGTTCAATCCCGCTCATGGTGTTCAGACTCCCAACTGCTGACGCTGGCGACGGAGATGTTCGGGCATGTCCTTGTAGACGTCTTCGAACATGAGGGCCGCGCCGGGACGGTTGTCGCTGCCGAGCAACCCGTGGGTTTCGGCTTCCTTGAGGGCACGCAGGACCTCGGCATCGAGTTCGGTGCGCACTTCGTCGTGCTGCTGCTCGCTCCACAGGCCGCGCTTGATCAGGTGCTGCTTCAGGCGGTCGATCGGGTCGCCGAGCGGGAAGTGCTGGGCATCGTCGGCGGGGCGGTACTTGGACGGATCATCCGAGGTCGAATGCGGGCCGGCGCGATAGGTCACCCACTCGATCAGGGTCGGGCCGAGATTGCTGCGGGCGCGTTCGGCGGCCCAGCGCGAGGCCGCGTACACGGCGAGCAGATCGTTGCCGTCCACACGCAGCGACGGAATCCCGTAGCCCACGCCGCGCGCGGCGAAGGTGGTGTTCTCACCGCCGGCAATCGCCTGGAAGGTGGAGATCGCCCACTGGTTGTTGACCACGTTGAGCACGACCGGCGCGCGGTACACGTGCGCGAAGGTCAGCGCGGCGTGGAAGTCGCCTTCGGCGGTCGCGCCATCACCCACCCATGCGGTGGCGATGCGGGTGTCGCCCTTGATCGCCGAGGCCATCGCCCAGCCCACCGCCTGGATGTACTGGGTGGTCAGGTTGCCGGAGATCGAGAAGAAGCCGTAGTCCTTGTACGAATACATGATCGGCAGCTGGCGGCCCTTCAGCGGGTCGGCCGCGTTGGACAGCACCTGGCAGATCATGTCGACCAGCGAGACGTCCTTGGTGATCAGGATGCCCTGCTGGCGGTAGGTCGGGAACTGCATGTCGTCATCGCGCAGCGCCAGGGTCTGGCCGACGGCGATCGCTTCTTCACCCAGGCACTGGATGTAGAACGAGGTCTTCTTCTGGCGCTGGGCGATCAGCAGGCGGGCGTCGTAGGCGCGCGTCTTGAGCATGGCGTGCATCGCACGCAGCAGCACTGCGTCGTCGATGTCGGCAGCCCAGGGGCCCACGGCGTCGCCGTTGTCGTCCAGCACGCGGATCAGCTGGCCGGTCAGCGGCGCGGTCTGGCTGGCGCTCACGTCCACGGGCGGCTTGTCGACCGCGCCGGCGGGGCTCAGCTTCAGATAGGAAAAGTCGGTGGCCTGGCCGGGACGGGCGCTGGGCTCGGGCACGTGCAGATGCAACGGCTCGCTCGTGGCGGGAATCTGGGGTGATGACATGTCAGGGGCCTCGCTGGGCTTGGGTCATGGAGCTACAGGCATACCGCCGGCGGGGGGCAACGGTAATGGCGATGTTGACGCGCCGACATCCGGGCGGGATCTCGTCGCGAAGCGGGTAAGGTCCAGCGCTTGCAAGGCGGCTGGGGCCATGGCGCATTGCACCCAGTGTGAAGTCTAGAGGCACAGCGGCTTATCGTAAATTTGTTTAATTGCGTATGAGGTATTGTTTATTCAGATATCTTCATTCCGTGGGAGCCCGTGCATGCAAATCCCCGCCAACATGACCCTGCGCCAGCTGCGTTACTTTGCCGAAGCGGCTGAATTGGGGCAGTTCTCGCAGGCCGCGCGCAAGCTGCACGTCTCCCAATCCGTGATCACCACGGCGGTCGCCCAGCTGGAGGCCTCGCTGGGCCTGAAGCTGTTCGACCGCATGCCGCACGGGGTCGGCCTCACCGCTGAGGGGCATCGCTTCCACCAGCATGTGCGGCACATCCTGGATACGCTGCAGGACGCGCTCAGCGAGCCGATGTTCCTGGCCAACACCCTCCCGGGCCGGGTGCGGATCGGCGCGTCCTACACGGTGCTGGGCTACTTCCTGCCGAGCCTGCTGGCGCGCTTCAAGCGCTCCTACCCGCAGGTGGAGGTCGACCTGGTCGACATGGACCGCGCCGCGATCGAGCAGGGCGTCAGCAGCGGCGACCTCGACTTCGGCTTGTGCATCATTTCCAACATGGCCGAGCCCTATGTGCTGCGGCGCCAGGTGCTGATCCGCTCCCGCCGCCAACTGTGGCTGGCCGAGTCGCATCCGCTGCTGCAGCTGCCGGTGATCAGCCCGGCCGATGTGGAGCCGTATCCTTACATCATGCTGATGGTCGACGAGGGCCAGGAGTCGGCGATGCGCTACTGGCGCTCGGTCGGGCGCGAACCCAACGTCGTGTTCCGGACCTCGTCGCTGGAAGCGCTGCGCGGCATGGTCGCCTACGGGTTCGGGGTCAGCATCCTGTCGGACATGGTCTATCGGCCGTGGTCGCTGGAGGGGCGCCGGATCGACGTCCGCACCCTCACCGACGCGGTGCCGCCGATGGAAGTCGGCCTGGTCTGGCGCCCGGACGAAGACCTGTCCGCGCCGGCACGCGCACTGCATCAGTTCCTGGTCTTCGCCTGTGGCGGATGAGCGCCGATGGCATCGGCCAACGCGGGACGCGGATCGGGCAGGTCGCCCACGGGCGCGGTGAAGGCCTGCCCGCGGCGCGACCCGATCTGCCACGCCGAATAGGCCAGCAACGGTACCACGTAGGTGGCCAGGATCGCGTAGGCCAGCAGCCGGTATCCCTTCGCGATCAGTGCCACCAGGCCGATGCCATCGGCCATGAACACGGCCATCAGCAGGATCGCCACGATGATCGCCACGCGTACCCCGCGCTTGGGTGCGGCACCGGTGCGCTCCTTCCAGTTGACGCTGATGCGGCCATCCACGGAGGCCATCAGCGTGACCCCGGTTTCCACCAGTGCCACCATGATCATCAGGCGGAACAGCCACTGGAACCACGGCAGGCCGAGCTGGCCGAGCATGAGGTCCGACGGCAGCGGCGCGTCGGCGATGTCCGGCAGGAACGCGATCATGCAGACGTAGAAGACGATCGCCGGCAGGATCGCCAGCGGGCCGGCCAGCGCACCGGCGATCACCGCATCGCGGCGGCACAGCAGGTGGCGCACGACCAGCAGGATCGAGACGGCGGCGAACATGTTGTAGCCGGCGTAGGTGACGCCGTTGAGCACCCAGTCCTTGCCCAGTTCATGGGTGTTGGAGAGCTGTGCCATCGCGCCGCCGCCGAAGCGGTACAGGATCAGGCACGCCGCGATGGCGTACACCAGGTACATGAAGGCCGACATCAGCTTGAACATGCGTTCGACGGCATTGGTGCCGGCCTGCACGACGCCGGTGATGATCGCCACCAGCACCAGCGTGCCGACGATCCGCGGCCAGCCGAACATGGTCGCCGCCAGTTCGCCGGCGGCCGCGCCGAAGACCGCCAGCACCACCACGATCAACGCCAGGTAGGCGACTTCGAAGGTCCACCAGCCACGGCCCAGCAGATGCCGGAAGAAGGTGCGGTAGTCGTTGGCACGGATCGCCCGTGCCAACAGGAACGTCAGGATGCAGATCACGCTCCAGATCAGCATCGACAACACCATCGCGGCCAGGCCACCCCACGGGCCCGATGGCAGGAAAAACTCCGCCAGCTCACGGCCGGTCGCGTATCCGCCGCCGATCACGGCCGACTTGAACGCCAGACCGGGCAACAGATACCGCTGGAACCGGCTGGCGGCGGCGGTCACTTGCGGGCGGCCGTGGGCTGCAGCAGGTAGAAGTCGCGCACGGTGCGCGCGATCTCGGCGATCACCCGCTCGCGTTCGCTGCGCGGGGCATTGCTCGCTTTGACGAAGACCGAGATGGCGAACTGGTTGCCGTCGGGCAGGGTGACCACGCCGACGTCGTTGACGGTGCCGGCGACGGTGCCGCTCTTGTCCGCCACCTTGGTGCCCGGCGGCAGGCTGCCGCGCAGGCGCGCGCTGCAGGTCCGGCAACGCTCCATGATCTGCACCAGCACCTCGGTGCTGGCCGGGCTGAGTGCCTTGCCGGTGAACAGCTGGGTCAGCAGGGTCGACATCGCACGCGGCGTGGAGGTGTCGCGCGGATCCTTGTCGAAGGCCTCGCTGCCGGACTTGGTGCGCTTGACGACCTCGGGGTCGAGGGTCAGTTCCGCGACGCGCTCCTTGGTCAGCGGCTCATCGCCGAGGCCGAAGATGTCGCTCAGCAACTGCCGGGTGTTGCGGTCCAGGCGCTGGCCTTCGATGCCGTGTGCGCGCAGCCAGGCGGTGACCGCGGCCGGTCCACCGGCCTGGGCCACCAGCACGTCGGTGGCGGTGTTGTCGCTCTGGGTCAACATCACTTCGAGCAGGTTGTGCACCGACAGGCTGACGCCGTCGTGGATGAAACGGTCGGCGATCACTTCCGAATCGACATAGAAGGATTTCGGCACCGGCACCATCGTGGTCAGCGCCAGTTCGCCGGCATCCACCTTGCTCAGGATCACGGCGGCGACGGCGACCTTGAACGTGCTGGCCATCGGGAAGCCTTCATCGGGATTCAGATGCACCTGCTCGCCCTTGCCATCCAGGCGCCATGCCGAGACACCGACCTTGCCGTCGATCAACGTGGCCAGGCGTGCGACTTCGGTTTCCACCGGACTGGTCCGGCTGGCGCTGAAGGCGGCGAGCGGGCTCAGGCCCAGCATGGCCGCGACGCACAGGCTCAAGGTACGGGATGTCATCTTCATGCGATGCAGGCCTCCAGCAAACGGTTGAATTCCCCATCTTGCCGCATCGGGTCGGCCACCGGCAGACCCAGGCGCGCGCTGACCTCCGCACAGGCGGCAGACGCCGCGGCTTCGGTCATGCCATGGGTGTTGAGACTGACGCCGACGCAGCGGATGTCCGGGTTGGTACGGCGCCCGAGCTGCACGGTCAACGCGATCACTTCCTCGATGGAGGGCAGTGGATAGTCCGGATAGCCGAGCACATGCTTGCGCCCCGGCTGGTGGCAGACCACGAACACATCCGGCTGGCTGCCGTGCAGCAGTCCGAGGCTGACGCCGGCGTAGGCGGGATGGAACAGCGAGCCCTGGCCTTCGATGACGTCCCAATGGTCGTCGGCTGCATTCGGGCTGAGCAGTTCGGCGGCGCCCGCCGAGAAATCGGCGACCACCGCGTCCATCGGAATGCCGCTGCCGGCGATCAGGATGCCGGTCTGGCCGCTGGCGCGGAAGTCGGCATCCACGCCGAGCCCGCGCAGGCCGCGGGCCAGGGCCAGTGCGGTGTACTTCTTGCCCAGCGCGCAGTCCGTGCCGACCGTGAGCACGCGCTTGCCGGTGCGCTTGCGCCCGTTGCCGACCGGAATGCCGCGCGGCGGCACGCGGACGTTGATCAGCTCGCGCCCATGGCGTTCGGCGGCGGCGGCCAGTTCCGGGATGTCACCCAGCTTCTGGTGCATGCCGCTGACCAGGTCCAGGCCGTTCTCGAGGGCGTCGACCAGCGCCGGCAACCACTGCGGGGGAATCACGCCGCCGCCGTTGGCCACGCCGATCACCATCGCACGCGCACCGGCGGCGCGCGCCTGGGCCGGCGTCATGGTGGGCAGGCCGGTGGTGATCGGGCAGCCGGGCAGGCTCCATTCGGCTACACACACTTCCGGCGCCCAGTCGTGCAGGCCGATCGCGGTCTTGGCGAAGCCGGCTTCGGTGGTGTCGCCCAGGAACAGCAGGTACGGCTGGGGGAGGGCGGCGAGGGCCTGTACGGCAGCGGTGGGCGTCGGGCTCATGAGGGTTCCAGTGGTCGCGGGAGAGAAGAGAGGAGAGGCGTTCACGGCGAGGACTCGCTGTTGTTTGACCTGGTTCGATCTGTATAAGTCCTAATCAGAGAATATGCAACCTAATCAGGATAATTCTCTACTCTCTTCTGACGGTGTGCCGGGAGCCCCTCAGTAGCGATAGTCGATCGACATGCCGATGGTGCGCGGCTGCAGCGGAACGCCGGTCACGGCGACGTAGCGGTTGAGTGCGTCCCGAACGGCGCCGGTCGAGACATAGGCGCGCTCGTCGGTGGCGTTGCGCGCGTACAGACGCACGGTCCACGTCATATTGGTCAGCTCGGCGTGCAGGTCCAGCGCGTTGTAGCTGTCGATGTCGTACGCACCGGCCACCCGCTCGCCGGTGACGCGATACCCGGCGCCGATCCGGCCCTGCCACTGGTCGCTCACATCGATGTCGTAGTCGATGGTGCCCGACCAGCTCAGCCGCGGCGTCATCGGCATGCGGCTGCCGGAGACCAGGCCGCTGGACGGCGGCACGTCACCGATCTTCGAATCGATGTAGGCGGCATTGAGGCCGAGCGTCAGGCGCTCGGCCGGCCGCACCATGAAGCTCAGTTCCGCGCCCTGGCTGCGCGCGCTGCCGGCGTTGCCCATCCAGCTCAGGCCGTTTTCCGAAACGCGCACCTGGATGTCGTCCCAGTCGATCCGGAACAGGGCCATGTCGATCATCGCGCGACGGTCCCAGAAGTGCGATTTGAAACCGAGTTCGAGGTTGTCCAGCGTATCGGCCTTGGTCATCGGCACCACGCCGGAGGTCGATACGTTCGGCCCGCCCGGGCGGTAGCCGGTGGCGTAACGCGCGTAGATCATCGAGCTGTCGTTGAGGTGCCAGCGCGAGGCCAGCTTCCACGTCGTCACGTTGTCATCGGCGGAGTCGGCCAGATCGATCGGCCGCGGGCCGTACAGCAGGCCGATGCTGTGCTGCTCGAAATCCTGCTGGTTGCGCGCGTGCCGCACACCGGCGGAGACATCGAAGCGGGGGCTGAACTTGTAGGTGACATCGGCGAAGATCGCCTGCTCGTCATAGGTGCCGGGCAGGCTCGCGGTGCCGGGATTGAAGGGCAACGGGATGCCATTCGCATCGTAGGCGCTGACCTGCTGGCGGTTGGTGTTCTTCTCACCGGTGAAGAAGGTGCCGAGCAGCCATTCGAAGCGCTCGCTCTCCTTGGAGCTGAGCCGGAACTCCTGGGTCCATTTGCGGGTGCCGAGGAACACATCGAACTGCGCCTGGCCGGCCGGGTACGGGGTCAGCAGGGGCCATGCCGCGCCGTACACCAGCGTGGAATCCTGCACTTCATCCATGCGGGTTTCGGAGAAGCTGATGGCCGACACGAAATCGACGTTGCCCAGATCCCAGTCCAGGATCGCCGAGTAGTAGTCGGTCTCCATCCGGTACGGCGTCGCGCGCTGCAGGATGCCTTCCAGCGGCCCGCGGATCGGCTCCAGCGTGGGATAGGTCAGGCCCACCGCACTGGAATTGTCGGCGTCCACGATCTGCGACAGCGCCTGCACGCGCAGGTTGGCGGTGTCGCTGATGCGCCAGGTCAGCGCCAGGCGCGAGGCCAACTGGTAGTAGCCGTTGCTGTCCTTGGCATCCTCGCCGCTGAGGTCGGGCTGGTCGACGTAACCGGGGGTGCCCTGGCGCGACAGACTGGCGCGCATGCCCAGCTTGCCTTCGATCAGCGGCACGTTGAAGGAGGTGCGCACGCCGCTGCCCACGTCGCCGGCTTCCTTGGTGGCGTTGACGTCCATCCCCGCGCGGAACTCGAAGCCGTCCGGATCGGCCGCCTTGGTGATGTACTTGAACAGGCCGCCCATCGAGCTGGCGCCGTACAGCGTGCCCTGCGGGCCGCGCAGCACCTCCACGCTCTGGATGTCATACGGCAGCAGATCCAGCGCGTAGGTGGTCGCGCGCTGCTTGTTGCTGCTCGGGCCGATCGGGGTGTCATCGATGTAGGTGCCGATGATCGAGCCGCCGCCAAGCGGTGCCACGCCGCGCAGCGCCATCGTGGTCTGGCCCGGTGCGCCGCCACTGTCGACCTGGAAGCCGGGCACGTAGGCGGCGAAGTCGTTCAGGCGGGTTGCGCCGAACGCTTCCAGGCGCTCTTCGCTGATCACGCTGACGCCGGCCGCCACCTCCATGACGTTCTCGCTGCGCTTCTGTGCGGTGGCCACCACGCGATCGAGCTCGACGACATCGGGCGTGCTGCGGCCGCCTTCGGCATCGGCGTCCTGGGCCATCGCCGCGGTGGCGAGGCTCATGCAGCACAGCGTGACGGTGGAGGCGAGGATCGAACGTTTCATCGGCTTGCGCATGTGGCGGGCTCTCTGGAATCAGGAACGAAGTCGGTCAGTAGGCACAACAGTCATCCACGGCCGGGGCGGCTGTGTGGCGGGCTGACGCGGGGGGAGCAGGGGCACGCGTGCCGTCGACACCGTGCCGTGCCGGCACGGCGACCTCATCGCGCGGTCACTGCATCGTCAGCCGGGGCGGCCTCCTGCGCTGCAGGTGACCCATTGCCAGCGAGCAAGGGCCGGGCACGTCGCTCCAGGCGCAGCAGCAGCACGGCGACGATCAGGCAGGTCCCGGCCATCAGCGAGAAGAACACCGCGCTGGAGAGCGTCGACCACAGCGTGCCGACCGCGCCGGCCAGCAGGTTGCCGCCGAACGACGCGAGGAACCAGAACGCGATGATCGTGGCGCCGAAGCCGACCGGCGCCAGGCGGGCGAACAGGCCCAGCCCGACCGGCAGGATGAAGAGCTCGCCGAAGGTGAAGATCGCAAAGAACAGCGCGGCCCACAGCCAGCCGACCTTGGCCGTTGGTTCGCCACCGAGGATCGCCACCAGCGCGAACGACAGTCCGACCACGGCGGCACCGATCGCCATCTTGGTCAGTGCGGCCGGCTCGCGCCCATCGCGGGCCTGCCGCATCCAGCGTCGCACCAGCAGCGGGGTGATCAGGAAGACCAGCAGCGGATTGAGCGAGAAGAACCACGTCATCGGAAGGGTGAAATCCGCGGTGAGCACGCGGTCCACGCCGGTGTCGAGCCAGATCGCGATGGTGTTGCCGATCTGCTCGTAGGCAAGACGGAACACCACGATCAGGCCGGCAATCATCGCCATCAGGTGCAGCAGCGGGCGATAGGCCGGTTGCCACAGCGCGGAGAAGGGCAGCGTGGCGCGCTCGCTGCGCGGCGGATCCGGCGGCAGGTGGCGGCGGCCGGTGATGTAGATCACCAGCCCCAGCAGCATGCCGATGCCGGCCGCGGAGAATCCGACGTGCCAGCCATACACCTCACCGAGCGTGCCGCAGACCAGCGGGGCGAGGAACGCACCGAGGTTGATGCCCACGTAGTACACATTGAACGCCGAGCCACGGCGCGGATCATCGCGCTGGTACAGGTCGCCGACCTGGCCGGGCAGGGTGGGCAGGAACAAACCATTACCGAGCACGATCGCCAGCAGTGCGGGATACAGCAGCGCATCGAAGGCCATCAGGAAGTGCCCGAACGCCATGATCGCGCCGCCCAGGATCACCGCACGTCGCTTGCCCAGCCAGCGGTCGGCGAGCATCCCGCCGAACACCGGGCTGAGGTAGGCCAGCGCGGTGTACAGGCCATAGACCATCGAAGCCTGTT
The DNA here is from genome assembly GCF_039673155.1 of Stenotrophomonas sp. TWI1149. Lineage (NCBI taxonomy): Bacteria > Pseudomonadati > Pseudomonadota > Gammaproteobacteria > Lysobacterales > Lysobacteraceae > Stenotrophomonas > Stenotrophomonas sp. TWI1149. Next base: position 278,200 of record NZ_JBDJLB010000004.1, on the reverse strand, counting down.
CCTGCGAGAACAACAGCTGCTTGGTCATGTAATAAACCAGCAGCGCCCGCATGCCGTAGTAGGAGAATTTCTCCCACATCTCGGTGAGGAACAGGATGGTGAGGCCTGGCGGTTGCCCGAACCAGGACTTGCGCGGTGCGTCGAGGGTCATCGGGCGGCGCGTCCGGGGGTCAGAGCTGCAGGCCGGTACTGATCAGGCGCTGGGTAATGGCGACGAACGCCACCACCAGGCCCGACAGTGCGACCACCCAGGCGCCATAGCGGCGCATGCGCGGCCAGCTGGCCGGCGCGCGGACGGCCACCCAGACCAGTGCGACCGCGGCAATCACGCTCAGCCAGGACAACGCCTGGACCAGGATCAACGGCCCGTTGCTGTAACTGGAGATGCCACCCGGCGCGGACATCGACTTCACATACGCCACCCAGGCGATGACGCTGCCCAGCAGCACAGTGATCGACAGCGTCTGCAGCCAGCGCAGGCCACGGCCTTCGAGCGGCGCGCTGGCACGGTAGTAACGGCGCACGAACACGCCACCCACGCGCAGCACGGCCGACAGCGTCAGCAGCCCCAGTGCGACGATCAGCGCAGGGCGCAGCCACGCCGGCGAACGCCAGCCGGGGATCGGTTCGAAGCCGAACACCGAGGCGAACGGGCCGCCGGAGAAGTACACCGGCCGGCCGTCCTTGACCTTCACTTCCAACAGGCCGCGACCGTTTTCCTGCTGCCACAGCCACGGCGACACCTCGCGCCAGCGCAGCAGCTGGCCGTTGAGGCCCTTCTGGCCATCGACGGTGATCGTGCCGTCTTCCTGCGGGTGCACGCGGATCGGTGCGAACAGGGTCAGCATGCGCAGATACGAACTGTCCGAGCGGCGCGTGCTCTGCCAGCTCACCCCCGCCAGCGCCGCGGCGTGTTCGCGCGCGGTTGCCGCATCCACGCCCGGGCCGGCGGCCTGGATCGGCAGGGTCGGCAGGAAGTTCTCGACGAAGCGCTCCCACACCTGGGCACGCAGCGCCGAGCCGGCCGCATCACGCCCGACGCTGTTGGTGGAGACGAACACGCCGATGTTGCGCTCCGGGATCATCCACAGCCACGAGTAGAAGAACAGCATCGTGCCGCCGTGCGAGCGGGTGTCGTAGCCACCGGTGTCCGAGGCCATCCAGCCCAGGGCCATGCGCGGCAGATGCGGCAGGATCGCCGGCTGCGGGGTCAGCATCTGTGCGTTGGTCTCGGCGCGCATGATGCGCTGGCCGTCGAGCTCACCATGATTGAGCGTGGCCATCATGAAACGCGCCATCGCCGACCCCGAGGCATACAGGCCGCCCACGCCCGGTGCGGTGTTCTTCTCGGCCGGGTAGCTTTTGCCCGAGCCCAGCAGATAGCCCTTGGCGGCGTGTGGCAGCAGCTCGGCCGGCAGCTTCTGTTCGAAGCTGGCGTACTGCATGTCCAGCGGCTGCAGGATGTGCTGCCTGGCGTAGTCCTCGAAGCGCTGTCCGCTGACGCGCTCGACGATGTACGAGGCGATGCCGGTGGCGTAGTTGGAGTACGCCGGTGTCGTGCCCGGTGTGGAAATCTGGTTGGGCACCCATTCCTTGAGGTAGTTGTCGCGGTTGGCCGGATGATCCGGACCCAGCACGATCAGGTAGCGCATGCGCTCTTCCAGACCGCTGGTGTGGGTCATGATCTGGCGCAGCGTGATCGGCTCACCCTTGGCCGGGACCTTGATGTCCAGGTAGGTGTTGATGTCGGTGTCCAGGTCCAGCTTGCCCTGTTCGACCAGCTGCATCACCGCGGTCCAGACGAACAGCTTGGAGATCGAGCCGGGGCGGAACAACGTGGTTTTGGGATCGACCGGCGTGCGCTTCTCGACATCGGAGAAACCAAAGCCGCGCTCGGTGACAACCTTGCCGTTCTCGACCACGGTGACCACGGCGCCAGCGAGATCACCCTGGGCCATCAGGTAGGGCACCAGGCCATCAAGGAAGGTGTCCACGCGTGCGGCATCCAGCGTGCCGGTGGCTGCCTGCGCGGGCGCGATGCTGTCAGCCGCTTCGGTGGTCGCGGGGGCCGCCGGTGCAGCGACGGGGACCGGTGCCTGTGCATGCACTGGCGAGAACGCGGCAGTCGAGGCCAGCAGCAGGCCGGAGATCAGCGGGCGCCAGATGCTCATGCGTGCACTCCCTTGCCCCACACGGCGTCGTCGCAATGCACCAGTCCGTCGTCGTAGCGCAGGCCCGGGGTCCGGTCATCGCGCAGGAACAGCGGGCCATCGAGATCGACCACGTCGCAATGCTGGCCCACGATGAAGGCCGGGCCCATCGCCCAGCTGCTGCCGATCATGTTGCCGACCATCACCTGCATGCCCAGCGAGCGGGCCTTGCCGACCATCGCCAGGCTTTCGGTGAGCCCGCCGGCCTTGTCGAGCTTGATGTTGATGACGTCGAACAGACCCGCCAGCGCCTCGATCTCCGAAGCATCCTGCACGCTCTCGTCGGCGGCGAACGGCAACGGCCGCGCGAAGCCCTTGAGCTCGGCTTCGCGGCCGCGCGGCAAGGGTTGTTCCAGCAGCTTGATGCCGTTCTCCAGCAGCACCGGAATCAGCGCATCGAGCACGTCCACGCTGTAGCCCTGGTTGGCGTCCACGCCCATCCACACATCCGGGCGTACCTTGCGCACCGCACGCACGCGCTCGATGTCGATATCCAGATCACCGCTGAGCTTGAGCTTGAGTGCCTTGGCCGGCGCATAGCGTCCGGTCGCGATCGACTGCATCGTCGCCGGGTCATCGGCGCCCAGGGTCCAGGTGGTCAGCAGCGGCCGCGTCTGCGACAGCCCGGCCAGCGCCCAGGCATGCGTGCCGCTACGGCTCGCTTCCAGATCCCAGAGCGCGCAGTCGAGTGCGTTGCGCGCGCCGCCGCGGGGCAGCAGCTGCTGCAGCTCGTCGCGGGTGATGCCGGCTTCGATGCGCGCACGCAGCAGTTCCAGCGTCGCCAGCATCTGCTCGGGCGTGTCATCGAAGTAGTACACACCGCTGGCTTCGCCACGGCCGCGATGGCCGCCGTCTTCCAGTTCCACGCGCAGTACCGGGGCGTGTTCGAACACGTAGCCGCTGATCCGGAACGGGGCCAGCAAGGCAAGCGTATCGATCTGCAGGGTCAGTTTCACAGGATGTCTCCAGCCCCGTGGCGGGGCCATGGGTCAGTAGTTGAGAGCGAAGTCGGCCAGGCCCATCAGGACCAGCGAATAGGCGAGCACGCAGGCCGCGATCAGCAGCAGCGCGGCCCAGAGGCGGGCGAGCCAGCCGCGACGAATGCGTACCGTCTCCACCAGATTCCAGGCCGTCGAACCGATCCCGCCGACGATCGCGATCACCGTGGCGATGCCGAGCCCGATCACTGCCGGATCGAGGCGGTCATCGAGGCGGGCGAAATCCGCCGATGCCCAGGTCATCACCGCCATGGCCGCAGCAGGCACCAGCAGCATGAACCAGCAGGCGAAGCGGCTCAGGCGATAGGCCAGCAGTGTCCTGCGTGGCCAGCCCAGCACGCGCCCATGACGGCGGCGCACGAACGCGGCGATCGGCCACGCCAGCGCGGACAGCGCCAGCACGGCCACTGCCCCGGTCAGTGCCGGCTTCAGCCACAGCGCCGAGCGGTAGCCTTCGGCACGCAGGAACACGTTGAACGGCGAAGACGAATCCACCGCAAAGCCGATCGGCGCGCCGTCCTTGACGATGGCGGCCAGGCGCAGCTCGCTGTTGCTGGCCTGCCACAGCCACGGGGCGATCGGCTTGAAGGTGGTGGGCTGCCCGTTGGGCTGCTTCAGGCGCGGCAGACGCAGGCCGCCATCGTCGAGGGCTTCCAGGCGGGTCTGGGTGAGGATGCCGGTGCGGCCGATGCCGGTCTCCGCACGCCGCGAATCCAGGTAGCTCGGCGCCGCCAGCAGGCGGGCCTGCTGCTTGGCCAGTGCCGCGTCCACAGGCGGTGCCGGGGCGGGTGCCGCGGCCGGGAAATAGCGGTCGGCGAAGTTCTCCAGCAGTTCACGCCGGATCGGGCCGGTGATGCCGTTGGCGCCCGCGCTGTTGAGCGAGACGAACAGGCCGACGTCGTGATCGCGGAACAGGAACAGCTGCGAGTGGAACGAGTAGGTGTCACCGGCGTGAGACACCACGCGCTGGCCATTGACATCGATCTCGTAGAAGCCGAGCGCCATGGTGTTCAGCGGCGGCGCGAAGCGCGTCTGCGGGGTCAGCATCAGCTGGCTGGTCGCGGCTTTCAGAATGGCCGTGTCGTGGCCGCCCGCCGCGCTCAGGTGCGCGATCATGAAACGCGCCATGTCGCTGCCGGTGGCCGACAGTGCGCCGGCCGGAGCGGACGGGGTGACTTCGAAGTCGCGCGGTTTGCCCGAACCCAGTGCATAGCCCTTGCTGACCAGTGCACGCAACGCCGGCGGCAGCGGTTGCCGGAAGCTGGCGTGCTGCATCTGCAGCGGCACGAAGATGTGCTGCTCGACGTACTCGGCAAACGGTTGGCCGGACACGCGCTCGACGATGTAGCCGGCCAGGCTGGTGCCGTAATTCGAATAGGCGGGCACGGTGCCCGGCGCGAAGATCTGCGCCGGCACCCGTCGCTTGAGGTACGGTCCCAGCGCGATGTCACCGGCTTCGGCCACCGCCTCGCTGGTCCACATGTACTTGATGTTGGCCTCGAAGCCACCGGTATGCGTCATCAGCTGGCGCAGCGTGATCGGCAGGCCGCGTTCGGGCACCTTGAAATCCAGGTACTGGTTGATGTCCGCGTCCAGATCCAGCTTGCCGGCCTCCACCAGCTGCATCACCGCGGTCCAGGTCATCAGCTTGGAGACCGAGGCCATCCGGAACAGGGTGCGGTCCGGATCCACCGGGGTCTGTTTTTCCACATCCGAGACGCCGTAACCGCGACGGACCAGGATCTGGCCGTCCTTGACCACGGTCACCACCGCGCCGGCGATGTCGCCGCGCGCGATGGCATACGGCATGAACCCATCCAGCCAGGTGGCCGCGTCATCCGCGGTCAAACGGGCAGCGGTGTCCACGCGGGTGGGCGCGGCCTCCGGGGGCGGGGACGACGGCCGCTGTGCATCGGCCTGGAAAGACAGCAACAGCCCACAACACAACGCGACAAGCCCTGACAACGCACGCATGTGACGATCCCCTCTGGAACTGGAAGACGAGGCGCCCCGCGGAAACGATCGGAGGACCCAAAACCATCTCAATCAGACAACAATATTCCTGATCAGAGAAATGTCAATTGCGCGTGATCTCGTCCGGCGGTCGCCGGACAGGGGTGATTGCGAGCGTTATGTGCCCTGGATACGCCATTCCGGGGCCAATGAGAACGATTACACGGCGTTGACAGGCGCCATAAGAGGCGAACGCGACAAGAAACCATCCTGATCAGGATGGCATTCATCTCTACGTAGTATCGTATCGACAACTTCACCAGCAATAGCCCAAAGGTCCTGTCGATGAGCCCCAAAAGCCCGACGCTCGGAACCCTGCTGCGCGGCCTGCGCACGCGCCAGGGTTGGACGCTCAAGGAAATGAGCGAGCACACCGAAATTCCCCTGTCCACGCTGTCCAAGATCGAGCACGACCGCCTGACCTTGACCTACGACAAGCTCCAGCACCTCGCGCAGCGCCTGAACCTGCGCATGTCCGATCTGTTCTCCGAGCCCGACGCCGACAGCGCGCCGAAGCCGGTCACCGCACGGCGCAGCCTCGGCTCGCTCGACAAGGCGTTGCGGGTCCAGACCGACAACTACGATTACTACTATCTGTGCACCGAACTGCGCCGCAAGCGGATGATCCCGATCCTGACCAAGGTGCGGGCCAAGACCACCGCCGAGTTCGGCGACCTGGTCCGCCACCCGGGCGAGGAGTACGTGCACGTGATGGAGGGCCGCATCCAGGTCCACACCGAGTTCTATGATCCGGTGGTGCTGGAGACCGGGCAGGGCATCTACATCGACAGCCAGATGGGGCACGCCTACATCGTCGATACCGGCTGCGAGGAAGCGGTGCTGCTGGCCGTGTGCGCGAGTGCGGACGAAGACCTGATGGAATCGCTGATCACCCTGCATGAGCATGAGGGGAGTGTCTGAGCGCGTTGTCGCGTACAGCGGTCGAGCGAGATGTGTTGAATGAAAAGGGCGCCCAAGGCGCCCTTTTCTGTGATCTTCCCGCCCGGATCAGGCCAGTGGCTTGGCGAAGACGTCCATTCCCCTGCCGGTCTCCAGCAGTGATTTCAGGCTGGACAGGACAAGCGGCCAGCCCTGCCGGATGCCGGTGTCCATGCCGCTGCCCGGCTCGAGCTGGTCATGGGTCACGGTGAGCCGGACCATGCCGTCATACGGCACGATATCGAACGTCACCCGGCTGTAGGCCTGCGCGTCATCGGCCTGCGACGCGGCGGCCCAGCTGATGACCAGGCGCGAGGGCGGAGTGCTTTCGACCACCTCGCCGACCAGCTCGACTTTCCTTGCCGCGTCGGCACGGACGTGCTGCCAGCGTGAACCGGGCTGCCAGTCCGATACGTTTTCATGGCCCCAATAGGTGCGGGCGATCTCTGGCCGGGTGATGGCCTCGAATACGCTTTCGGCGGTGGAGGCGATATAGATCACGTGGATGAAGCAGGTAGACACCGTGGACATCATCATTCTCCTTCGAGTTCTTTTTTCAGGTCATGCAGCAGGCTCAGCCGTTGGTGCTCGAACTTGCGTACCCACCGCTCGTAAACCTCGTGCAGGGGCACGGGGTTGATGAAATGCAGCTTCTCGCGGCCGCGCCTGACGGTGCTGATCAGGTTGGCGTCTTCCAACAGTCCCAGGTGCTGGGTGACCGATTGCCGTGCCATCTGCAGGTGCGCGCAGAGCTGCCCCAGCGACTGCCCGTTCGTCTGGCAGAGCGCATCCAGCAGCGCCCTGCGGGTTGGGTCGCCCAGCGCCTTGAACACCTTGTCTGCATCCATCCGCGTTCCTCGCTGCTCGTGATCCAGGTAACGCCCTGTGCATGTGATGGCGCCCGTCGACGATCCGATGATATGCAGGTAAATACCTGCATGTCAATGCCGGTCATGCCAGGCACCGCCACGACCGGACCAAGGCTTGCGTCGTCCCGTCGACCGGCAGGGCTGACCGGGTTCTAGCCCTTCATCGGCCGACAGAGCATCGCCATGCCGGCGGAGTCGGTCTCACCACGTCGCCTCCAGCCGGCGGAACGGCTGCTTCAGCGTCACCCCGCGCGCGTCGTAGTCACTCACGACGCGGCCATCCACCCGGACCGAGGTCGGGCGCGTACGGCTCGGCCACCACACACGGACCGCGGTGTCCGCGCGCAGCCCCTTGCCCAGCGTTACCTGCAGCGTGCCGTCGCGCTGCCGCGCCTGCAGGGCCAGGATGCCGTAGGCGGTCGGCAGGCGATCCACCGCCAGCCCGTCGCCGGCCACCCACGAGGGCGGGGTGCCTGGCAGCAGCGACAGCGCGTCATCGTCTTCGCGCATCAGCATCCCGAACAGCGTGCGTCCATATTCGGCGCCGATCCAGGTATGCGGCATGTCGCCGAGATAACGCGGGAAGCGCAGCCGCGAATGGACCACCTCGGCGAGCACCTGCCACTCCAGCGGGCGGCGGTCATGCAGCAGGCCCTGCAGCAGTTCGTCGGCGGCCTCGGGCTGGTCCAGATGCACATAGCTCAGCACATTGCGGATTTCGTACGGGGTATAGGCATACAACGCGCCCGGCTCGCCGCGCTTGCGGACATCGTCCAGATAGCGGGCGAACGTGGTGCGCAGCGCCTCGGCCGGCAACACATCCTGTGCGCCGGTGGGATCGAGCGCGATCGACACGCCGGTCGGATCACCATCGCCAAGGTCGGCCGAAGAAGGAATGAAGTCGATGCCCTTCCACGCCATCGTGGCGCGGATCGAGGCGGCCAGTGCATCGTGCAGGGCGGTGTACTGTTCGCGCGCCCACGCGGCGGTTTCATGATCGCCCAGCGACTCGGCCAGCCACGCGCCGTCATGCCACCCCTTCAGGCCCCAGTAGTCGTCCCAGTAGCTGTGCGTGGGCGAAGGGTAGCCCTCGTGGCTGATCGATGGCGCCAGGATGCCGGCGAAGCGTTCCGGGGAGGGCTGGCTGGCCATGTAGCCGGGCACCAGCGTGCGCTCGCGCAGTTCCTGCAGGAAGCGCATCGCGGCTTTCACCTTGGGCAGATAGGCGCGTACCGAGTCCGGTCCGCCATCCAGCCGCGCGACATCGGCAACCAGGCTGATGTACTGCCCCTGGCTGTCGTACTCGATGTCCGAGCCGAAGCCGGTGTTGACGCTGCCGTCGTCGTTGAGGATCGGCGAGACCAGGCCGTTGGCATGCACGCCGTGCTCGCTGTACCAGGCCAGGTAATCGCGCGCGACCCTGGATTCGCCCATGCGCAGCAGCACCGCGGAGGTGGCCATGCCGTCGCGGATGAAGGAGCGGTTGTAGTTGCGCGGGCCGGGCTGCATGGCCGGGCCGGTCTGGTTGATCAGCATGTACGCCGCCTGCGCGCGCAGCATGTCCACCAGCGAGGGATCGGGCAGGCGCAGGCCGACCTGGCCCAGGCGTGCCTGCCAGTCGTCGGATGCCCGCTTGGCGAGTGCGTCGTACGCCGCATCGGGTGCACGCGGGATGCCAGACAGCGCCAGTGGCGGTGCATCCGGCAGCGAACCGTCCTTGGCCGAAGCGGCGGTGCCCAGCGGGAAGGCGACCACCACCGAGCGGCTGGCACCCGGCGCGAGCTGCACGCGGTAGGCCAGCGCCGCGGACGCGAGACCCTCGGCATCGCGTGCCTGCGTGGCCGCGGGCAAGGTACCGCTGGCGATGGCCGCGGTGATCTCGGAACTGCCCTCCGTGCCGAACGGCGCCGCACCCGCGGCATCGATCGGGGTCAGCGACTGCAGCAGGGCACGCCCGTTGATGCGCACCTGCCGACCTTCCACGGCCACCTCGCGGATCGGCGAGAGGCCGCCATTCTGCCACGGTGGATTCATCTGCATCGGCCGTACCGCCAGTGTCAGGGTGCCCTCGAGAGGGGCGCTGCCGGTGTTGCGCAGTCGATGGCGCACGAAGGTGACCGGCTGTCCCCCCAGCTCGACCGCGAACGCCTCGCTCTGCAGTTCCAGCCCGGGTTGGGGCGACCACGTCGCCGAGGGCATCGGCTTCCAGCCATCGCGCAGCGCGTGCTGCACCGGCTGGTCGGCGGCACCTGCGGCAACACCGTCCGCGTTGCGCCAGATCGGCTGCACCAGCGGCGCGCCCTTGAAGGCTTCGATGTTGCCGTACTCGTCGAAGATCGATTTCTGTCGGCCGGCGTGGATGCCGACCGCGGTCCAGTAGGTCTGCTGCATGTGCAGCGAGGCCGGGAACAATGCGCGCTGCGCGCCACTGGCGGCGATCTGGTAGCGCTTCATCGGCGTCATCACTGCCTTGGGGCCGAGCAGGCGCAGGCGCTCGACCCGGGGGGCGTCACCGTCCACCGTCAGCCGCAGCGCGGTGGCGGTCACGGCAGCAGTGCCCGCCAACCAACTCTGCTGGCGTGTACCGGCCTGCGGATCGCGTGCGAGGTCCATCCAGTGGCCCTGCGCATCGCGTGCCTGCAGCCGTGCGGCACCGTGCTCACCGTTCCACTCCACGGACAGGCCGGTGGTGGAGACGGCACGCGGCAACGCGATCTCGAGCGTATGCGTACCGTCCTTGCCACGCGGCACGGCGATGGCACTGCCACCCTGCCACAGCGCCGCGGCCTGGGTCGCATCCACGCCGGACATGCGCGCGCTCGTGGTGGAATCCAAGGGCTCCAGCTCGAAGATCGACACGCCCCAGTCCGAGGTGCGCGCCGGGCTGGCCAGGCGCAGATAGCGGGCGTTGCGCGGCGCAAAGAACAGCGTCTCGATACCGCCGAGCGAATCGCGCATGGTGTAGGCCGGCTGCCACTGTTGACCGTCCAGCGAGGTCTGCAGGCTGTACCCTTCCGGATTGGAGACGTCCCAGGTGATCTGCGCGCCGCTGAGCATGCTCGGCCTGCCCAGGTCCACCTGGAACCAGTGGCCCGGGCTGAAAGCACCGCCGGTGACTGTTTTAGGGTCGCCGTCGATCAGGTGCCCGACCGCCATCGCCGGCACCTGCTGGGAGGAACTGCTGGCCTGCCACTGGCTGCGCGGTGGCAGGTCCTGGGCGGCCGCGGTGAGGCTCAGCGCGAGGGCGGAGAAGAGCACGCTGCCGGCCATGATGCGGCGCGGTCGGTGCACGACGGTCGAACGGTCAGCCTGCAGCCCCATCAACGTGCTCCTGATCTGAAACGACCCCGACGGCGGGGTGGGGACACGCTAGCAGGGGATGTAATCGTTTACATGACGCGTCGCAATATGCGCCGGATCATCCCTTGACCGCTTGGGCGATCTGGTCCCGCAGCCAGCGATGCGCCGGATCGCGGTGCACGCGCTCGTGCCACAGCATCACCATCTGGTAGCCGGGCACGTCGATCGGCGCCTCCACGACACGCAGTGACGGATCCTCGGCGACCAGCCGCGCGGGCACCATCGCGACCATGTCGGTCCGGCTGATCACACTGCGCAGGTACAGGAAGTGCGGCACTGACAAGGCCACCCTGCGCTGTGCACCCACCCGGGCGAGTGCCTCGTCGGTGACGCCGTGGAAGCCGCCGCCCATCGGCGAGACGATGACATGCTCGAGCGCGCAGAACTGGGCCAGGGTGGGGCGACGCTTCAATTTTGGATGACCGGCGCGGCCAGCCAGTACGTAGCGTTCGGTGAACAGAGGGCGGTGGTGCAGGGCGGGGGGCGCATCGGACGCGATGTGGAACGCCAGGTCGATATCGCCACGCTCGGCCTGCTCCACCATGCGCCGCGGTGCGAGTTCGACCACGGCCAGGCGCGTGCCCGGTGCGGCGCGACGCAGGCCGGCCAGGGCCGGCAGCAGCACGGTGGACTCGCCGTAGTCGGAGGCCATCACCTGCCAGGTGTTGCGGGCCTGCGCCGGGTCGAACGCCCGGGTCGGCGCCACCGCGCGCTCGACGGCGGCCAGCGCGTCGGCCAATGGCGCGCGCAGGGCCTCGGCGCGCGCCGTGGTCCGCATGCCGCGCGGGCCGGGCAGCAGCAGCGGATCGTCGAACAGATCACGCAGCCGCCCCAGCTGCACGCTCACCGTGGGCTGCGCCAGATGCAGGCGCGCGGCGGCGCGGGTGACGTTCTGCTCGTCCAGCAGGGCCTGCAGGGTCACCAGCAGGTTGAGGTCGATGCGACGCAGGGTATTGTCTATGGCAATGTCAGGGATTGCGGGAATTTATTTCTACTATAGCCTCGCCCTCTCTACCGTAGCGGCATCTCCTCCGTGGAACTGCCATGAACGTCCTGATCGTCTACGCCCACCCCGAACCGACTTCGCTCAGTGGCTCGCTGAAAACCTTCACCGTCGAACGTCTGCAACAGGCCGGCCACACCGTGCAGGTCTCCGATCTGTATGCCATGCAGTGGAAATCACAGGTCGATGCGGCCGACCATCCGGACCGCGATCCGTCGGCCCCGTTCCATGCCTCGCTGGACTCGCGGCAGGCGTACGCCAATGGCGCGCAGAGCGCGGACATCGCGGCCGAGCAGGACAAACTGCGCTGGGCCGATACGGTCATCCTGCAGTTTCCGCTGTGGTGGTTCTCGATGCCGGCGATCCTCAAGGGCTGGGTCGACCGGGTGTACGCCTATGGGTTCGCGTATGGGGTGGGCGAGCACTCGGACCGTCACTGGGGCGACCGCTACGGCGAGGGCACCATGAGCGGCAAGCGGGCGATGCTGGTGGTCACCACCGGGGGCTGGGCGTCGCACTACGCACCGCGCGGCATCAACGGTTCGATCGAGGATGTCCTGTTTCCGATCCAGCACGGCATCCTGTTCTATCCCGGCTTCGAGGTGCTGCCGCCGCATGTGATCTACCGCACCGGCCGCGTCGACGACGCATCGTTCCCGGCGCTGCTGGAGGACCTGGGTACGCGGCTGGATGGCCTGGCGACCGATGCCCCGATCGCGTACCGCCGCCAGAATGGGGGCGACTATGAGATTCCTGCGTTGCAGTTGCGGCCGGAGCTGGCGCCGGGTGAAACCGGAGCGGGCATCCACATCATCGGCTGAGTTCACCGCGATGTTGGCCCGCGCGACCACGCAAGCAGTGCGTGGCCGCTTTCGTGATGGACTGCGCTGCGCTGCAGGGTATCGATCTGCGATAGTCGATGCGTATCCATTACATGCGTTGGATTGATGCTCCATCCACAAGAGTTGTCCTCGGCGCAGATCATCCAGGTGCTGGGGGAGGCCTACGGCGTACGAGCCACCGCGGTGGTGCAGCGCGCCTGTGGCGCCGATGCAGGTGCGACCGTGTACCAGGTGGGTGGGCCTGATGGCATGCGCTGGTGGCTGAAGTGCCGGCGTTATGCGGTGGATGCCGTGGTGTGGGACGTGCTGCACCATCTGCGTGACCACCTGGGACTGCGCGAGATCATCGCGCCGCTGCCGACCCGCGACGGTGCGGCCGCGGCAACCTGGGCGGGCCTGCAGTGGACGCTGTTTCCCTATGTCGATGCGTTTTCCGGTTTCGAGGAGGCGCTGTCGCGAGGACACTGGGAACGGTTCGGGCGCGTGCTGCGCCAGGTTCACGACGCGCGGTTGCCGGAGGCACTGTCCGGGCGTCTGCGCCGCCCTGGATTCGACGACGACACTGCGGTGGAGCGCGTCGGCGCATGGCTGCAGCGCGCCGACGCGCGGATACCGGTGCGCGATGCATTGGGCGAGGAGTATCTGGCCCTGTGGTGCCGGTACCGTCAGCGCATCGAGGCGATCTGGCAGCGCTGCGGCGCGCTGCGTGCGCGCATCGGCGATGGTCGCCCCCGCCGCGTGCTCTGTCACGCCGATCTGCACGCGGGCAATGTGCTGGTCGGGCCAGATGAGGGAATCCATCTGATCGATTGGGACGAGATGGTGCTGGCGCCGCGCGAGCGCGACCTGATGTTCATCGGCGCCGGCATCGGCGGGCGCTGGGGGCGTGAGCAGCCGCCGGGGTTCGCCGAGGGCTACGGCCCGGTCGAGGCGGATCCGCTGTGGGTGGCGTACTGCCGCCACTGGCGGATCCTGCAGGATCTGCAGGAGTTCCACGATCTCCTGCTGGAACCCGGCGCCACTGCACGGCCGCCTGCACAGCGGCGCCAGGCGCTGCGCTACATGGCCGAGCAGTTCGCGCCCGGCAACGTGGCCGATTGCGCGACCCGTGCGTGGCAGGTTGTGCAGGGCTGAGGCTGCACGTCAGCGAATGTCCGTACGCAGGCTGCCGCGGATCTGATCGCGCCAGTGCTCGGCGACGCCGGCCTCGTCGGCAAACCGGGGCCAGCGCAGCACGCTGTGCCGGACCTGCTCGATGATGTCCCGGGCGCGGCGGGCATTGATCGAGGCGGTCGCGGCACAGGCGGCCAGGTCGGCCACGTCGAAACCCTCGCGCTTGGCGTTGATCGACATCTGGTGCCGCGCTGTCCAGTCGCCGTCCGGGTTGTACGCCCAGGTGATGTCGAACGCAGGTGACAGCGACCACTGGCCTTGCCGGTCCATCAGGTAGGCGATGTTCTTGACGTGGTCGTCCTGATTGCGTGCGATCACGTTGAACACCATCCGCCGGAACTGTTCCTCCAGCTGCGCCATCGGCAGGCGCAACTGGCGCATGACCAGCAAGGCCTGCTCGTAGGAGTAGGCAGTGGGGTTATTGAAGTCGAAGTGGGCCATCGCCGCCAACGACTGCATATGGCGCTTGCCGCCTGCATCGGTGCGGTCGAAGCGTTGGGTCATGAAGTGGCGGCGGCCGCCTTCCTCCAGCAGTCGGCACTCGCTGATCTGGATGCCCGCGTCACGCGCCATCAGCGCGTAGGCGTACTCGACCACGCCGTAGCCCTTGGGATCAGCCAGTTCCTTGTCGCGGTTGTTCTGGACGCCATCGAACTTGAGCAGCCAGTAACTGAAGCCTGGCGCCGCCGCGGCCTGGCCCGATCGGACTTCGCCAGTGGCTTCGTTCCAGGCGATCACGGCTTTGGCGCGTGCGCCACCGGCCGAGGTGCCCACGCGCAGAATGTCGCGCAGCGCATCGGCGCGTTCTTCATCGCCGAACGAGGCACGCAGGTTGTCGCGATTGCTCAGGACCTCGGTGGCCAGCGCAACCAAGGCATCGATCTGAATTCTGTGTGCCGTGCGGACGCGCGGACCATGCACAGGGGAGAATTCCAGCGCCCCCATACCGCGCGTGCCGGTATAGCACAGCCGCTCCACCGCATTGAAGCTGTCCGGCGTGCGGCCCTGGGTGGCCAGCCACGCATTGATCAGGGTATTGCCGTACTTGTCCGGCAGGGCGTCGGCGAGCAGGCCGGGCAAGCCATGGAAGCCTGCCGGGTTGAGGGAGGGGAAACCGTAGATCCGATCCGTTGCGAGCGGCATGGTCAGCGGGGCGACCTCAATGCTGGAACGTGCGAATGCCGGGTCGTAGGCAAATTGTGCGATACGCTCGCCGTCGGCCAGCGTCACCGCGCCGATCCGGCTGCCCCACAGGCGCACCTCGGCCGTGGTGCTCATTGCTCATCGCCCCAGGTCCAAGGCTTGGCCGGGGCGGCTTCTGCCACCCCCGGTCGCGCGCGCTGGCGTGGGTGGCCGCGGCGCTCCAGCAGATCGATCGGATTGGGGCCGTCGCTGGGCAGCATCACGTCCAGCGCATCCAGCCTGCCGAGGGCGCGCAGGCATCGGATCAGGTTGGCCAGCTGGGCGGGCGTACCGTCTTCCAGCCGCTGCACGGTGCGTTTGGAGACGCCCGCAGCATCGGCCAGCTGCTCCTGGGTGATGCCTTGCGAGAGCCGCACGCGGGCTAGACGTTGCCCCAGCTCAGCCAGAACAGCCTCGTCCGTCATCAGATGTGTGATTGTCATAAAGTGACCCTCCTGACGCTTTATATCGCACTATAGCGATAAGGCGTCAAGTTTGGCTAGTTACGACGTATAAAGTGTATTTCAACAAAGTGACGAAAATGGCGTGTTATGGCGATTTAGAGGGTTAAGGCGCCAGATGTGACGCTTAACGAGATCCGTTTATCGTCGGAGTGCATCCACGCATGGCGTGGATCTACGCTGGACGGGGCGGACCCCCGCGACGCGTCGGTTCATTCCCCGGGCTTCGCCGCCGCTGTCGCCGCCTGCGATTTCGCCCGCCGTGCCAGCACCGCTTCGCGGTGGGCGATATAGGCGTTCGCGCCGAGGATGATGCCGGCGCCGATCACGGTCCAGCGGTCCAGGGCTTCATTGAACAGCAGCCAGCCCAGCAGGCTGACCAGCGGCAGCTGCATGAAGCTGATCGGGGTCAACGCGGAGACCTCGCCCAGGCGCAGGGCGCGCGTCCACAGCAGCTGGCCCAGCGTGCCGAGCACACCGGTCGCGACCAGCCAGACCCAGGCCAGGCCGGTCGGCCAGACCCAGACGAACAGCGCCGGCACCAGCGACAGCGGCACCCAGAACACATAGGTGTAGAACACCACCGTATCGGCGCTGTCGATGCGGGTGAGCTGCTTGATCTGGATCGCCACCAGCGAGCTCAGCACCGCGGCACCCACGGCGACCAGGGTGCCGGGCGTGAAGCTGGTCGAGCCGGGGCGCACGATGATCAGCACGCCGATGAAGCCGATGATCACCGCCGCCCAGCGGCGCATGCGCACGGTTTCGCCCAGCCACAGCACGGCAGCGATGGTCACGAACAGCGGTGTCGAATAGGACAGCGAGATCGCCTGGGAGATCGGCAGGTGCCCGATCGCCCAGAACGCGCACAGCATCGAGGCCAGCCCGATCGCGCTGCGCAGGAAGTAACGCGGCAGCTGCTGCGTCTTCAGCGGCGCGCTGCCGGGGCGGATCAGCATCGGCAGCAGTGCCAGCAGGCCGAACGCGTTGCGGAAGAATGCCACTTCCTGGGTCGGCACGTAGCGGGTGGCGTAGCGGATCGCGATCGCCATCAGGCCGAAGGCCAACGTACTGCCGAGCATCAGCAGGGCGGCCCGCAACGGCGTGGCCACCGGTAACGCGGGGGCGGGGTTCACCACTGTGCGCCGATCAGCCTGGGTTCCGGTTCGATCGGTACGCCGAATTTCTCCAGGACCGAGGCGGAGATCCGCCGCGCCAGCGCGAGCAGTTCTTCACCGGTGGCCTGGCCGTGGTTGACCAGCACCAGCGCATGGCTCGGCGCCACGCCGGCATCGCCATCGCGGTAACCCTTCCAGCCACAACTTTCGATCATCCAGCCCGCGGAAATCTTGCGGCGGCTGTCGTCGTCGGCCGGGTACACCGGCAGCTCCGGGAAGTGCTGCAGCAGCACCTCCACCTGTTCCAGCGGCAGGATCGGGTTCTTGAAGAAGCTGCCCGCGTTGCCGAGTACGTCCGGATCCGGCAGCTTGCGGCGGCGGATGTTGATCACCGCGTTGGCCACATCGGCGGCCACCGGCAATTCAACGCCCATCGCCTCCATTTCCTCGGCGATCCCGGCATAGCCCAGGCGCAGGCCATGCAGCAGCGGCAGGCGCAGCTCGATCGCGGTGATCAGGTAACGGTCCGGGTCGTGCTTGAAGATGCTGTCGCGGTAGGCGAACTGGCAGCCTTCCGCATCGAAGCGCACCCAGTCGTTCTCGTGTCGGTCCCAGGCATCCACGGCCTGGATGAACTCGCCGACCTGCGCACCATAGGCGCCGATGTTCTGGATCGGGGAGGCGCCGGCGGTGCCGGGGATCAGGGCCAGGTTTTCCAGCCCGGACAGCCCGTTCTGCAGCGACCACATCACCAGCCCATGCCAGTTCACGCCGGCACCGGCACGCACGATGGTGTGGTCGGCGCGGTGTTCGAGGATCTCGATGCCGCGGTTGGCGAACACCAGCACGGTGCCTTCCACGTTGTCCGCGATCAGCACGTTGCTGCCGCTGCCCAGGACGAGCAGCGGCTGCTCTGCGACGCGCGGCAGGGCCAGCACCTCGGGCAGCACGGAAGGATCGAAGACCTCCAGCAGCTGCGCGGCCGTGGCGTCGACATGGAAGGTATTGAGCGCCTTCAGCGAGGCGTTTTCAGTGATGGCCCAGGCAGTCATGGCGTCGTTCACAGCGGTGCCACCGCGCCGCGGCTGGGCGCCTCTCTCCGGCGACGGATCGCCTCCACGCAGTCATGTACCAGCTCCGGGCCACGGAAGATCAGGCCGCTGTAACACTGCACCAGCGCGGCGCCGGCGGCCATCTTGGCCACCGCATCCGCACCGGATTGAATGCCGCCCACGCCGATCAACGGCATCGACTCGGGCAGGCGCGCGCGCAGGCGGCGCAGCACCAGGGTCGATTGGCCCAGCAGCGGTGCACCGGACAGGCCACCGGCTTCGTTCGCGCGCGGGTCACCGGCCACGGCACTGCGGTCGATGGTGGTGTTGGTCGCGATCACGCCGTCCACCTTGAGCTCGCCGAGCACGCGCGCGGCCGCATCGATGTCGCGATCGCTCAGGTCCGGGGCGACCTTGACCAGCATCGGCACCCGCTTGCCGTGCTTGGCGGCGAGGCTTTCCTGGCTTTCGCGCAGCTGCGAAATCAGCTGGCGCAGCGCGGTCTCTTCCTGCAGTTCGCGCAGGCCGGCGGTGTTCGGCGAGGAGATGTTGACGGTGATGTAGTCGGCCAGCGGATACACCTTCTGCAGGCAGTGCTGGTAATCGTCGAACGCCTGCTCGTTGGGCGTGTCCTTGTTCTTGCCGATGTTGATGCCGAGCAGGCCGGTGCGGCGCTTGGCACGTTCGACATTGCGCACCAGCGCATCCACGCCCAGGTTGTTGAAGCCCATGCGGTTGATGATGGCGTGGTGGTCCGGCAGCCGGAACAGGCGCGGCTTCGGGTTCCCCGCCTGCGGACGCGGGGTGATCGTGCCGATCTCGACGAAGCCGAAGCCCAGGGCCAGCAGCGCATCGATGTGCTCGCCGTTCTTGTCCAGGCCGGCGGCCAGGCCCACCGGATTCGGGAAACTCACTCCGAACGCGTTGGTCGGCAGCGGGTCGATGCGGCGGCCCATCAGCGGCGTGGTGCCGGTGCGGTAGGCCAGGTCCAGCGCACTCAGGCCAAGGCCGTGGGCGCGTTCTGCATCAAGGGCGAACAGGAAGGGGCGGGCAAGCGAGTACATGGCGTTCAATCAGTCCAGCGTGCCGACAAAGGCACGGGTTTGGTATTCAAAGGCGATCTGGCCGTCCACCGCGTGGGCGTCGAACAGCTGTTGCAGTGCGTCCAGCATCGCCGCGTGGCGCGGGTGACCGGGCTGTGGTGCATACGAGGAAGACAGCAGGCGGCCGCGCAGGCCGTCGTAGTCCATGCGCTGCACATTCGGCAGCCGGGCCATGCCACGCAGACCCTCGCCAAACCACGCGCGCATGGTGTCATCGTCCTGGTAGCGCTCGGCGACCTCGGTGTAATCGGTGCCGAACTCCAGCAGCAGCTGCTCGTAGCCGATCAGGAACGGCGAGGCATCGAGCAGGCGCGAGTTCCAGAACACCAGGGCCATGCCTTCGGGCTGCAGGATGCGCGCCCACTCGCGGCGCACCGCGGTGGTGTCGAACCAGTGGAAGGCCTGTGCTGCGGCAACGAGGCCAACGCTGTTGTCGGCCAGGCCGGTGGCCTCGGCGGTGCCGTCGGCGACCTTCAGACGCAGATAGTCCGGCGCGAGCAACTGCTCGGCGGCCTCGCGCATGGCCGCGTTCGGTTCCACCGCGATGACCGGGTGGCCGGCGGCCAGGAACAGCCGGGTGGAAATGCCGGTGCCGGCGCCGATATCGGCGACCAGGGTTTCGGTGGGCACACCGATGTCCTGGTGCAGCCAGTCCAGCAAGGCCGGGGGATAGTCGGGACGGTAGCGGACGTAGTCGGCAACCCGACTGCTGAAGCGTTCGGTCGAATCCGAGCGGCTCATGTGCACCTCACGATTGGGTAGCGGCAAACCAGGCCAGTCCGCCGAAGAACAACAGCACCACCACCAGGGCGAGCAGGCTGCCGATCACCACGATCCAGCCCAGGATCAGGCCGGCCAGCGCCATGCCGTCGCCTTCCAGTTCCAGCGGCCGGCGGCGGATCTCGGCACGGGCCAGGTGGCCGGTGATGATCGCCGCGATGCTGCCGATGAAGGGCAGGGCGGTCCAGCCGAGGATGCCCATGATCAGGCTGACCACGGCCATGGCACTCGTTTGTCGGGGCGGAAGGCTCATGCAGGTCCTGGTCGCGGTGGGAGGGTTCGATGATAGGGCCAGCGGCGGTTTTATCCCATCAGGACCTGGCCACCATCGACATTCAAGGTATGCCCGGTGATCCAGCCCGCCAGCGGCGAGCACAGGAACAGCGCGGCGTTGGCGATGGCCGCCGGCTCGCCGAAGCGGCCGAACGGAATCTTCGCCAGGGTGTTTCGATACAGCTCGGGGTCCTGCTCGCGCCGGCGCGCCCACAGGCCATCCTCGAACTCGATCGAGCCGGGGGCGATGGCGTTGACGCGGATGCGGTGCGGCGCCAGGGCCAGGGCCTGCGAAGTGGTGTAGTGCATCAGCGCGGCCTTGGCGGCCGCATACGGCGCGCCACCCGGGCGCGGCTGCTGGGCGGCGATCGAGGCCAGGTTGAGAATGCAGGCATCGCTGGACTGCTGCAGCCAGGGCAGGGCCAGCCGCGAGGCGCGCACGGCCGACAGCAGATCGACGTTCAAGCTGGCTTCCCAGCCCGCCTCATCGTCGGTCATGCCGTACCCGGTCGCGTTGTTGACCAGCACGTCGATGCCGCCGAGGGCCTGCGCGGCATCGGCCAGCCAGCGGCCGATGTCGTCCAGCCGGGAGAGGTCGGCACTGGCCGTATGCACGGCCAGGCCGAGCGCCCCGGCATCCGCACGCAGCGCGGCCAGACCGGCCTCACCGCGGGCGCAGACCGAGACGCGGGCGCCTGCCGAAGCAAACGCCAGCGCCATCGCGCGCCCGATGCCCTTGCTGCCCCCGGCGATCAGTACCCGGCGCCCGGTGAACTCCAGGCGCGGGCCGGTCGGCAGGTGGGGCGTCGGATCCATCACAGGTCGAACTTGATGCCCTGGGCCAGCGGCAGCGAGTCGGAGTAGTTGATGGTGTTGGTCTGGCGGCGCATGTAGACCTTCCAGGCGTCCGAGCCGGACTCACGACCACCGCCGGTGTCCTTCTCGCCACCGAACGCACCGCCGATCTCCGCACCCGAGGTGCCGATGTTGACGTTGGCGATGCCGCAGTCCGAACCCGCTGCCGAGAGGAAGCGCTCGGCGGTCTTCAGGTTGGTGGTGAAGATCGAGGACGACAGGCCCTGCGGCACGCCGTTCTGCATGTCGATCGCTTCGTCCAGCGTGCTGTACTTCATCACGTACAGGATCGGGGCGAAGGTCTCGTGCTGGACGACCTCGTCGCTGTTCTTCAGGCCGGTGACGATGGCCGGCAACACGAAGTTGCCCGCGCGGTCGATGCGGGTGCCGCCGGTCTGCACGGTGCCGCCGCTGGCTTTGGCCTTCTCGATCGAGGCCAGGAACTGCTCCACCGCGCCCTCGCTGTTGAGCGGGCCCATCAGGTTGGCCGGGTCGGTCGGATCGCCGATCTTGCCTTCGACCTGCTTGTACGCCTTGATCAGCGTGGCCAGCACGTCGTCATGGATGGATTCGTGCACGATCAGGCGGCGCGTGGTGGTGCAGCGCTGGCCGGCGGTACCGACGGCGCCGAACACGATGCCCGGGACCGCCAGCTTCAGGTCGGCGGTTTCGTCCAGGATGATCGCGTTGTTGCCACCCAGCTCCAGCAGGCAGCGGCCGAGGCGATGCGCGACCTTCTCGGCGACCTGGCGGCCGACCTGGGTCGAGCCGGTGAAGCTGATCAGCGGCACGCGCTTGTCGGCCACCATCTTCTGCGACAGCTCGGTGCCGGCATCGTTGATCAGGAAGAACAGGTCCGGGAATCCGCCCTCGCGCAGCGCTTCATTGCAGATGCGCATGGAGGCGATCGCGGTCAGCGGGGTCTTGTTGGACGGCTTCCACAGGCAGATATCGCCGCAGATCGTGGCCAGGAAGGAGTTCCAGGCCCACACCGCGACCGGGAAGTTGAACGCACTGATGATGCCGACCAGGCCCAGCGGCTGGTACTGCTCGTACATCCGGTGGCCCGGGCGTTCGGAATGCATGGTGTAGCCATAGAGCATGCGGCTCTGGCCCACCGCGAAGTCGGCGATGTCGATCATCTCCTGCACTTCGCCATCGCCTTCGGGCTTGCTCTTGCCCATTTCCAGCGCGACCAGCGAGCCCAGGTCATCCTTGTTGGCGCGCAGGGCGTTACCGCACAGGCGCACGGCTTCGCCGCGGCGCGGGGCCGGGGTGGTGCGCCAGACCTTGAAGGCCTCCTGGGCGCGGGCCACGATGGTTTCGTAGTCGGCGTCGGTGGTCGCGTAGACCTGGGCGATGGCTTCGCCGGTGGTCGGGTTCACCGGGGTGATCACACCGGCATCGGTGGCCGTGGACCACTCGCCGTTGCCAAGGTAGGTGCCAGCGTTGGTCGCGTCGAGGCCGAGGGCCTTGAGCAGGTCAGAGGACATGCAAACTCCTGTTGCGTTGCGTTTGTAAGGCGCTGGCCGCTGGCAGGGTGGGGGGCGGCAAGCTGAACCCCGAATGGTAACAGAGGGGGGCAATGCCTCATCTGGCGGTGCAGCGGCCTCGGCGCCTCCATTGCCCGGCGTATGGCGGTCGTCGCACAGACTCCCTTCGCCCCGCCAGGGTGATCAGCGCTTCGGCTGGCAGGCAGGCGCCGCGTGCGAGGCCGGGTGGCTGCAGGCGCTGGCGCGGGTAAACACCTCGCCGCGTCCGGACAAACCGGTCGCCAGGCGCATCACCAGATCGTGCGTCCGCACGCCCGACAAGAGCACCAGGGCCATCGCTGCGCCAAGCACGGCGGCGGCGATGGCAGGCAGTGGCGTCCTGGCGGTGTCATCCCGCGCCTTCAGGACCATGGCGCTGACGGCGATGCCCAACAGCCCTCCGCTGACGACCTCCGACACCGAATGGGCGTTCAATGGCAGCCGTGAGTAAGCGATTGCGGCGGCGAGCAGTGCACCGAGCACCGCGCCGGCGAGCGGCCACCGCACCCGCCCCTGGAGCGTCAGGTAGAAGACGACCGGATACACCGCCGTCGTCATCGTCGCGTGGCCGCTGAATCCGGTGAAATCCAGGCGCGCCCAGCCGATGCCCCACCCCAGGAACGCCAGTTTAGAGGCGAGGGACAGTCCGCCGACAACGACCAGGCCGACCGCCCATCGAATGCGCAGCGCACGGTTCGCCCGGGCACCGAAGAGGATCAGCACCCCGCTTAAGGGGAGCAACCATCGGCTGTCGCCCAGTTGGGACAGCAGGACCCACAGGGAATGCATTTACGTCACTCATCGCGGGGGCACAGGAGCATAGGGCAGTTGCCGCTGTCGGGGATGAGTGGCGGGTAACGGGGCACTCGTGGTGCGTGCGCAGCGGTGATTGGATGGAATGCGCGGTTTGCCTGTATCCTTTACGCCCTCCGTGGCCCCGTAGCTCAGCTGGATAGAGCGTCCCCCTCCTAAGGGGAAGGTCGCCCGTTCGAATCGGGCCGGGGTCACCATCGTCGACCATTCAGGGCCGTGCGATGCTGACGGCGGAAGGCTCCATGGCCCTGGCAGTGAAGTGACGCTATCAGGCGCTCCAGACCTCACACCTTCCCGGGCCGCTCATAATCCTCAGGCGTCGCCCCATGCTCCGCCTCCGGCATGTCCTTCTCCTTCCACCGGGCGTCATCGTTCCTCAGCTTGTCCGGCGTGTGGCTCTTCTGCTGGTCGTCTTCTTTCGTGGCCGGTACTCGCGGGCTCGTGGTCATGACATGTCCTCGTTGATCAGTGATCCAGCGTCTGTTTGCCGGCCGTGCCGTGCTGGCCGAAGTTCGGCTGGGTAACTCCGTCGTCCTCGCGCACCCCGTCCGGCTCACCTTCACCGGCTTTGCCGCCCTTGCCGTGGCCGTGCTGGTTGTAGCCCTCGCTTTCGGTCTTCAGGTGCGCCGCATCCGGATCTTTCGCGTCCTTGTCGTCCGTCGGTGGCTTGGCCGCGACGAACGGCGAGATGGGGTCACTGGCCGGGAAGGTCTCTTCCAGCGCTTCGTCGTGGTTCTCGGAAGTGCGCTTCCTGTCGACCTTGCCTTCCGCCGGCGGCAGGTTGTGCGTGGCGTGGGCGTCTTCGGTGGAGGCGGGCGGTGTCTTGTCGTGCTGCATGGTGTAGCTCCTGCGCGAACGGGTAGGGCGGTTATGGCGCGACGCTAGTCCTGCGGCTGTTACGAAGGAGCGGGGGTGCTGTGAAGGGCGGGTGCTCCCATCGGCTTCACCTCTGACTTCCTATCGTCCAGACCTCGCCACACGGAGGCTGCCGCGATGCATGAGATGTTCGAGTTGGGGATGGAATGGTGGGAGTTCGTGGTCCGCGCGGTCGCGGTGTATGTCGTGGTCCTGCTGCTGACCCGGATGAGTGGCAAGCGTTCGATGGGGCAGTCCACACCCTTCGATATCCTGGTGATCGTGCTGCTGGGCACGGCGGTTCAGAACTCGCTGATCGGGGAGGACACCTCGCTGCCCGGCGGGCTCATCCTGGCCGCGACCCTGATCGGGCTGAACTGGTTCGTTGGGTTCGTCGGGGCGCGCAGCAAGCGACTCAACCAGATCGTGGAAGGCGTGCCGGTGGTGCTGGCGCGGCACGGCACGATCTACTGGGATCAGGTGAAGCGCTGCAATGTCAGCCCGGCCGATCTGGAGGTGGCGATGCGTGCCAATGGCTGCGAGGGCTTCGGGCAGGTCGAGCTGGCGGTGCTGGAAACCTCCGGCGAGATTACCGTGAACAAGAGTCGCTCCGAGGGAGGTGACTGAGCGAGCGCGTTCGTCCGCCAGTTTCGCCATCGCTGGATGTTGACGGTACGCCGCGTAGCGTCGGGCGCGGCCCCACAATCAGGAACACGCGCGATGTACATGACACTGGATAGTGAAAGGATTGCCTCATTCGATGATGTGATCGCCCAGGTGCCGGCCCCGACCCCGGACCCGCTGCCACCTGCGCCGCCGGTGGAAGAACCTGGCCGTGGCGACCCGCCGGCACAGGACCCCCCGCAGGAAATTCCGCCGGAGGGTGATCCTGCGCCGGCGTCGCCGCCGCAGGAACTGCCGCCGGATCCAGAGACGCCGTCGGCGCCCTCGGTGGAGTAAGCGACCGACGCGAGCGTCACTCGCCGCGCCTGCAGAATGAATGATTCAGTCCTCACGCACTACGGAGCGCCACGCGTTCCGGTCCTGCCGCGCGGCGCATTCACCCGGATAGACACCCCGCACACGGTGCGGTCACGACGCTGCCACGCCGTACCACGTACCAAAGAGGTACCTGGACACGGAGTTTGCTATGCGCGCACTGACTTACCACGGCAGCAAGGATGTACGGGTCGATACCGTGCCGGATCCTGCGCTGGCCGCCCCGGACGACATCATCCTGCGGGTGACCGCCACGGCGATCTGCGGCTCGGACCTGCATCTGTACCGCGGCAAGATTCCCGATCTGCACACCGGCGACGTACTCGGCCATGAATTCATGGGCGTGGTGGAGGAGGTCGGCGCGGGGGTGATGGACCTGCGCCCGGGCGACCGCGTGGTGATTCCCTTCGTGATCGCGTGTGGCGAGTGCTTCCACTGCCGCCTGGCCGAGTTCGCGGCCTGCGAGACCACCAATACCGGCAAGGGCGCTGCCGTGAACCAGAAGGGCATCCGCCCGCCGGCGGCGCTGTTCGGTTACAGCCATCTTTACGGCGGCGTGTCGGGCGGGCAGGCGGAGTTCGTGCGCGTGCCGAAGGCCAACGTCGGGCCGCTGCGCATCCCCGATGCGCTGTCCGATGAGCAGGTGCTGTTCCTGTCCGACATCCTGCCGACCGGTTACCAGGCCGCGATCAATGCCGGGGTGAAGCCCGGCTCCACGGTGGCCATCTTCGGTGCCGGTCCGGTCGGGCTGATGAGCGCGGCGTGCTGCCGCCTGCTGGGGGCGGAGACGATCTTCATGGTCGACCATCTGCCGTATCGCTTGGCCTTCGCGCAGCAGACCTACGGCGTGACCCCGATCGATTTCACCCAGGTGGAGGATCCGGCGGAGTACATCATCACCCAGACCAACGGACGCGGCGTGGACGCCACGATCGAGGCGGTGGGTTTCGAAGCGGAGGGCAGCGCGCTGGAATCGGCGCTGACCACGCTCAAGGTGGAAGGCAGCAGTGGCGTGGCGATCCGGCAGTGCATCGCGGCCACCCGTCGCGGCGGTACGGTGAGCATTCCCGGCGTGTATGCCGGCTTCATCCATGGCTTCCTGCTCGGCGATGCGTTCGACAAGGGCCTCACCTTCAAGATGGGCCAGACCCATGTGCAGAAGCTGATGCCGGAGCTGCTCGACCACATCGGCGAAGGCCGCTTGGACCCGGGCGTGATCGTGACGCATCGCCTGTCGCTCGAAGACGCGGTGCGTGGCTATGAAATCTTCGACCGCAAAGAGGAGGATTGCCGCAAGGTGATCCTGACGCCCTGACATGAATGCCGTGGCTCCCGTTGCAGTACCGGCCGCTCCGCAGCCGGTGACCGAGACCGATGACCTGCAGGCACAAGCCCGCACATGGATCGAACATCAACCCTCATTGCCGCGCCCCGGCAGCGGGGACACGCTGTTGCGCTGGCAGGCGCTGGCCCATATAGCGGCACGTGATCTGTGCCTGGCCAAGGTGCTCGAAGCGCATTACGACGCACAGGCGATCCTGGAAGAACTGGGCGCCACCGCTCCCGACCGGGATCGGCTGGGGGCGGTTTGGGCGGCCGAAGGGCCAGCGGCAACCCTGCGGTTTGATCGGGCCAGCGGCACCCTCTCCGGTGACAAACCCTGGTGTTCCGGTGCCGGCTGGGTCGACCACGCATTGGTGACGGTGCGCGATGACGGGCGCTCGCGCCTGTTCCTGGCGCCGGTGCGCCGTGCCAGTGTGAGTTTCCTGCCGCAGACCTGGCAGGCGACGGGGATGGGGCGGGTGCCGAGTGGAACCGCGCGCTTCGATCAGGTGCCGGCCATCGAGGTCGGGGCGGCAGATGCTTACCTGCAGCGCCCCGGGTTCTGGCACGGCGGCGCAGGTATTGCCGCCTGCTGGTTCGGTGGCGCCAGTGCCTTGGCCGAGCCGCTGCTGCACACCGCGCGGGCCGATGAGCCGGGCACGGCGGCCGGCCTGCTGGGCGAGATCGATCTGGCGCTGTCGCCGTGCGCCTCACTGCTGCGCGAGCTGGCCGCGCTGATCGATGCGCAGCCCGAGCTGCCTCACCAGAAGGAAATCGTGCGGGCACGCAGCGCGGTGGAAAGGGCTGCCACCCTGACCCTGGACCGGGTGGGGAGGGCACTGGGTCCCGGGCCGATGTGCATGGATCCGGCCCACGCGCGGCGCTGGTCCGACCTGACCGTCTTCATCCGCCAGAGCCACGCTGACCGCGACTGGCAGCATCTCGGCAACCTGATGCACCGGGAGGGGCGTGCGTGGACGCTGTGAATCGTCAGATCGCAGGCGGCGGCGTGACGGAAGCGCAATGGTCGGCATCGCCTTGGTTGCAGACGCTGCCCGTTGGGTCGCTTGCGGCGTTGTTCGGCGATGCGCGGCGGCTGGTAGTGGTATCGCCGCATCCCGACGATGAAGTGCTGGCCTGCGGCGGGCTGATGGCGCTGGCCCACCAACAGGGCCTGCGAATTGTGGTGGTGTCGGTGACCGATGGCGAGGCCTGCTATCCCGATCACCCCGCGTGGACGCCGGAAAGGCTGCGCGCGGCCCGCGCCGCCGAACTGGACGAGGCGCTTCGGTGCCTGGGTCTGGCGAGTGCCGAGCGGCTCTCCTGGCACATCGACGACGGCGCGGTGACGGCCAGCGAAACGTGGATTGCCGGGCAGCTGGCGGACGTGCTGCAGGCCGATGATCTGGTGCTCGCGCCATGGCGCTTCGACGGACATCCGGACCATGAAGCGGTCGCCCGCGGGTGTGTGCAGGCCTGCGCCACGCGAGGTGCGGCACTGAAGGAATATCCCGTCTGGGGTTGGCATTGGCTGGACCCGCAGGCGGCGCCGACGGCCTGGGTGCCGGCCACGCGCTATGTGCTGGATGACGCGATCGTGGCGCGCAAGCGCGAGGCCATCCGGCAGTTCGTGACCCAGACCGGTGCGGTGCAGGGGCTGGACTGCGATCCCATCCTGCCTGCCGCGGTGCTGCAGCGTTTCGAACGGAATTACGAGGTACTGATCGGATGAGCGATGTCGCCTATTTCAACGCGCTGTACCAGGAAGAGGATCCCTTCCAGTACCGCACCCGCTGGTACGAGCGCCGCAAGCGCGCGCTCACGTTGGCGAGCCTGCCGCGCGCGCGCTTTTCCCGGGGTTGGGAGCTGGGCTGCTCCAACGGGGTCCTGACGGCGGCCCTGGCCGAGCGCTGCGACCAGCTGCTCGCCACCGACCTGAGCGAGGGCGCGGTCGCCGCGGCGCGCGTGATGACAGGGGGCCTCGCGCACGTCACCATCGAACAGGCACGACACCCGCAGTCATGGCCGGCCGGCAAGTTCGATCTGATCGTGCTCGGTGAGATGGGCTACTACATGACCCCGGAAGACATGCAGCAGACCGCCGCGCAGGTGGTCACCTCGCTGGCGCCGCAGGGTGTGGTGGTCGCCTGCCATTGGCGCGTGCCGTTCGAACAGGCGCGGTGCAGCGCGGCGTTCGTGCACGCGCAGTTGGATGCCTGTCTGCCTCGCCTGTTTTCCTATCGTGACGAGGACATGCTGCTGGAGGGGTGGTCAGCCGACACGACCTCCGTCGCAGAGCGCGAGGGGCTGCGATGATTGCCGTGACCCTTCCCGCGCACAACGAAGAACAACTGATTGCTGCCTGCCTGCAGTCGCTGCACGTAGCCGCCCTGCATCCGGCCCTGCGCGACGAGCCGGTGGTCATCGTAGTGGCGCTGGACCGCTGTACCGATGCGACCGGCTGGATCTGCCAGCGCATGGGAGTGGAGGTGGTCAGCGTGGAGGCGGGCTGCGTCGGCGTCGCCCGTGCGGCGGCCAGCGAGCGGGCGTTGGCGCTTGGCGCCCGCTGGATCGGCTGCACGGATGCGGACAGCGTGGTGCCGCCGGATTGGCTTGCGCGGCAACTTCGCTGCGGCGCGAGTGCGTTCTGCGGCGTGGTGGCGGTGGGCGACTGGCTGGACTATCCGCAGGCCGTGCGCGAGCAGTTCCTGCAGGGTGAGCATGCGGTGGACGGGCATCCGCACGTGCACGGCGCCAACATGGGCTTCAGCGCGGCGGCGTATCGGCAATCGGGCGGCTTCGCGCCACTGGCGACCGGTGAGGACGTCGCGCTGATCCAGACCATGCAGGGCGCGGGCATGCGGGTCGCGCGCCTGGCCAGACCGCGGGTGATCACCAGCGCCCGCCGGCAGGCGCGTGCGCCGCATGGCTTGAGCGACTTCCTGCGTCGGCTGGAGCAGCGCGTTGCGCTGGCGACGGATGAGGTGATGGGCGACGTCGCGCCGACGTCGTTGCTGGCGCGCTGATGGAGCCGATCGACCTGCTCGGTTGGGCGGCGACCGCCGTGTTGATCGCCACGCTGTGGCGGCAGATCTGGAAGCAGTGGACGGCCGACGACGCGCAGGCGGTATCGACGTGGTTGTTCGTCGGCCAGATCACTGCGTCGGTGCTGTTCATCGCGTACAGCGCGGCCACCGGATCGATCGTGTTCGTGGTGACCAATTCGCTGATCCTGCTCACTGCGGTTGCTGGGCAATGCCTGTCATGGATGAAGCGGAAAAGGGCAGCGAAGTAACACGCATTTCGCACGCCGACGACGCGCCGTGCACATCGATCACGCAGGGCGTTGAGCTCGCTGAACACTTGTATTTCAGTGTCACGCCGACTTCATGGCCGATGCGGAAAAGTCGACTCACCCCGACAACAACTCACGGGCCAAACCGGACCAACAGGAGTACATCGCAGTGAATACCGAATCGAAGACCGCGCATAACTTGAACGACCTGATCGAAATCGCCCGCGATGGCCAGGAGTTCTACACCGAGGCCGCAGGCAAGGTCGAAGATGCCGAGTTGGCGGCGCTCTTCACCCGTATTGCCGGTGTCAAGAATGAGATCGTCCGCTCGCTGAGCGCCACCGTTGTCGCCGCAGGCGGCAAGCCGGCCGACCATGGCACCTTCGTCGGTTCCATGCAGCAGTTCTACGGCAAGGTGCGCGCCACCCTGGGCGACAAGCAGTACGGCTACGTGGCCGAGCTGGAAGAATCCGAGGATCGCCTGCTTAAGGCGTTCAAGGACACCCTGACCGACGCCGACACCTCGCCGGCCGCGCGTCAGGAAGTGCAGCGTCTGCTGCCGCAGGTGCAGGAATGCCATGCGGTGATGCGCGACCGCAAGCACGCCATGAAGCACTGAGTTCCAGTCGCTTCCTGAAGCGGTACCAGAACAGCCCCGGCACTGCCGGGGCTGTTCGTTTGTGCCCGGCAACCCTGGCGTTGGCCAGGGCCCGCACGGCGCCGAACGGTGGTGCGGGAATTGGTGCATACTCGGGACAAAGAGCCGCTTGGATTTGTCATGGAACACATGCGTTGGCTGACGCTTCGTCTCAGCAACAATCAATCCATCGGCCCTAAGGTGCTGATGGACCTGTGGGCCAACGCGTGCGAGACCAATCAGTCCTCGGTGACCCGCGAAACGCTGCCCGGGAAATCGACCTCGTACGCGCTGCATGCACCGACGTCGCTGGCCTATCCCAAGCGCGCGGAGCTGCGCATGCGCAAGCTGCTGGAAGAAGCCGGTTACACCTTCACCCTCGGCTCGCTGGCCGACCGCCCTGCACCGCAGCCGGTGCGCTTCCGCTGACGCCGTTCAACGGCGTCGCATTCATCCCTGCGGCCCGCGGCGGCCACCGCGCGTTCAGTCGACCGGATCGGCAGCCACGCTGCGGACCATGATCCGCACCGGCATCCCGGCGGCATGCGGCACGGACTCCAACGGGACCCACCCGAGCCTGCGATACAGGCCGCCATCATCGGCTTCGGTCTGCAGGTAGATATCGCGGACGCCGAGCGCCCGGCCGCGCACCACCAGTTCAGCGATGACCTTCTCGGCCAAGCCGCGCCCGCGGTGCGCCGGATCGACATACACGCCGCCCAGCCAATGCAGGCGTTCGGGGCGTTCGGTGCGTTCATGGAACTTGAGCTGCGCGGCAGCGACGGGAACCTCACCGTCCAGCGCGATCAGCAGCAGCGGCAGCTCATCGTCCTGCAGGAAGACCTCCAGCCGTTGCTGCTCATCCAACAGCGCCATTCCGGGAACATGGTGTCCCCATTCCTGGAAGTACCACCCGGCCACGAGGGGCAGCAGGTCGGGGCGATCACTCAGCGGAACGATGGTGCAGGCCACGGTAAACGCTCCATGTTGTACGGGTCGGCCGCCATGGTACGCGCAAGCGCGGCTTGCGGTGCCCTTTGCCCTGCGCGCAGACTATCGGCATGCCTGCCAGCGCCTGCCACCTGCGGTGTTACGGAACGTCCAGCGACGTGGACCGGCACGACTTTGCGCAATGGGTGCTGCCGCTGCGCGGAGACCTGGATGTTGAGGTCGATGCGGTTGGCGGACGCCTGGATGTGCTGCAGGGGGCCTTCGTGGCGCCCGGCGAGGGACATGCGCAGACCGGCGATGGCGACCACCTGATGCTGATCGTCGACTGCCCGGCCGGGGTGATCGATGACGATACGCTCGACCACCTGCGCCGCCAGCGCTGGCTGGCCCTGCCCCAGGGGTTGCGGCAGCGCCTGACGGGTACGGCAGAGCACGCCAACCACGATCTGCTGGCCGTGCTGTTGCAGCAGTACGCGCCCGCCGGCAGCGCAGGGCGGCTGCATGCGCTGTGCACGCGGCTGACGGCCCATCCTGGCGCGGACTGGAACGTGGCCCGCATGGCGGCGCTGGTCGGGATCAGCGGCAGCCGCCTGCACGCGGCCTTCGTGCAGGAGTTCGGGGTGCCGCCGCAGGCTTGGCTCAGCGCCTGCCGGCTGCGCTGGGCCAAGCATCGGCTGCTCACCAGCACCGACAGCATCGCCACGATCGCACTGGATGCCGGGTATTCCGAGCACAGTGCGCTGACCCGTGCCCTGCGCCGGGAAACCGGGCTGACCCCGCAGGCGTTCCGGCGGCAGTAGCCTCGGTCAAGACGCCGCCGCCCGCGGCTCCTACACTGCGCGGCCAATGCACAAGCGCGAGCCACAATGAAACGATCGATGGGCGTGGGCATCGCCAATGGCATCGCCGCCGGCGCGCTGTGGGGCGTGGTGTTCCTCGCCCCGGCGATGCTGCGCAGCTTCAACGCCGTGCAGCTCTCGGCCGGCCGTTACCTGGTCTATGGCCTGATCGCCGTGGTACTGCTGGCACCGCGCTGGCGGCAGCTCAAGGACCGGCTCGGCTGGGCCGAGTGGCGGGGCCTGTTGTGGCTGAGCCTGGCCGGCAACCTGGTCTATTTCCTGCTGCTGGCCAACGCGGTGCAGTGGGCCGGCGGTGCCGCCGCTTCGCTGATCGTCGGGTTGATTCCGGTGGTGGTGACCCTGGCCGGCGTGCGCGAGGAAGGCGCCGTGCCGCTGCGACGCCTTGCCCCTGCGCTGCTGCTGTGCCTGCTCGGCGTGGCGCTGGTGGGCTATGAGGCCGTGCTGGCCGAACACGCCGAGGGCTCGGCCGGGCGAAGGCTGCTGGGCCTGCTGTGCGCGGTCGGTGCCTTGTTGTCCTGGGCGGTGTATTCGATCGGCAACAGCCGTTGGCTGGCGCGCCGGCCGGACCTGTCCGGGCACGACTGGTCGCTGCTGACCGGCATCACCACCGGCGGGCTCGCCCTGGTGCTGGTGCCCTGCGCCTTCCTGACCAGCGCGACGGTGCATCCCCCCGGCGAGTGGCTGAACTTCTGGCTGATCAGCGCCGGCGTTGCCGTGGTCGCCTCGGTGCTCGGCAACGCGTGCTGGAACCGCGCCAGCCGGAACCTGCCGTTGACCCTGACCGGGCAGATGATCGTGTTCGAAACCCTGTTCGCGCTGCTCTATGGCTTTGCCTGGCAGCAGCGCTGGCCGACGCTGATGGAGACGGTGGCGATCATCTGCCTGGTGTCCGGCGTGCTGATGTGCGCGCATGCGCATCGGCGGCCCGCGGCGGTGGCCGAGCACGTTGGCTAGGGCAGCCGTTGTGCCGCCTGGATGGTGTCATTCGCAACTTGTTGGCCGACGATCAGTGCAGATGACGTGCGGCGATCTTTTGCGATGCAGCACTTGACAAGCAGGGCGGCGGCGTAGTTTTCTTTGCCCATGGTCATCACCGTCGCCCACGCCTACCTGCTCGTTCCCGCCTCCGCGGGCGGCCAGGCCGTGTCGACCGGTACCACCATCATTACCACCGCCACCACTCGCCCGGTGCGGCCCGTCGTCTTCGCGTAATTTCCGAAAACCACGGCCCCGCACCCAGATCAGGTGGCGGGGGAGACTCTCGAACCTGATATGACGCGGGGCCTCCCATCGAGGTCAGCATGTCTTCTGTCGCCGCTTCCGCTCCACCTTCCGCCCTGCCTGCCGTCTCCGTCGCGTCGCGGGCCGGCGTGGCCACCGTGGTCCACAAGTTCGGCGGCACCTCGGTCGCCGATGCCGAACGCTATCGCCACGTGGCGCAGCTGCTGCTGGCGCGTGACGAGGCGATGCAGGTCACCGTGGTCTCGGCGATGAAGGGCGTCACCGATGCGCTGATCGCGGTGGCGACGTTGGCGGCCGAAGAGGGCTCGGCCTGGCGCGAGCAGTGGCATGCGCTGCGGGCGCGCCATCGCGGCGCGGCGGTGGCCCTGCTCGGTGAGCACGCCGGCGCGACCGTGGAGTGGCTGGACCAGCGCTTCGACGAATTGGCCGAGGTGCTGGGTGCGCTGGCGGTGATCGGTGGCTTGCCCGCCGAGGTGCTGGACCGCGTGCAGGGCATGGGCGAGGTGTATTCAGCCCAGCTGCTCGGGAAATACCTGCAGACGCTGGGCGAAGACTGCGCGGTGCTGGATGCGCGCGATGTGCTGGTGATCGAACGCGGTGAGCTGGGCGTGGATGTGGACTGGGTGCGCAGCGCCGAACGCCTGGCGCAGTGGCGCCTGCAGCACCCGCAGGTGCGCATCGTGGCGACCGGCTTCGTCGCCCGCGACCGCCAGGACCGCATCACCACGCTCGGCCGCAACGGCAGCGACTATTCCGGTGCGATCTTCGCCGCGCTGTTCAACGCCGATGAGCTGCATATCTGGACGGACGTGGACGGCGTACTCTCGGCCGATCCGCGGGTGGTGCCCGAGGCGGTCCAGCTGGAAGCGCTGAGTTACGACGAGGCCTGCGAGCTGGCGTACTTCGGCGCGAAGGTGGTGCACCCGCAGACGATGTCCCCGGCGATCGAGCGTGGCCTGCCGATCATCATCCGCAACACGTTCCACCCGGATCATCCGGGTACGCGCATCACCGCCGAGCGCACCGCCTCCGGCCCGATCAAGGGGCTGACCCTGAGCCCGGACCTGGCCGTGCTCAATCTGGAAGGCACCGGCCTGATCGGCGTGCCGGGCACGGCCGAGCGTGTGTTCGCGGCGTTGCGCAATGCGCATGTGTCGGTGGTGATGATCTCGCAGGGCTCCTCCGAACATTCGATCTGCTGCGTGGTGAAACAGGCCGAGGCCGTGCGTGCGCGCGAGTCGCTGTTGCAGGCCTTCGCCCACGAGTTGAGCCTGGGCCAGGTGCAGCGCGTGCAGCTCACCGACAACGTCAGCGTGCTGGCCGCTGTGGGCGATGGCATGGCCGGGCAGCCCGGCGTGGCCGCGCGCCTGTTCGAATCGCTGGGCCGCGCACAGGTGAACATCCTGGCGATCGCGCAGGGCTCGTCCGAGCGGAACATCTCCGTGGCCGTGGACAGCCGCCACGCCACCAAAGCGCTGCGTGCGGCGCATGCCGGCTTCTGGCTGTCGCCGCAGACGTTCTCGGTCGGTGTGATCGGTCCGGGCAACGTGGGTGCGGCGCTGCTGGATCAGCTGCAGGCGGCGCAGGTGCAGTTGCTCGGCCGCGCCAATGTGGATCTGCGCCTGCGCGCGGTCGCCTCGCGCACGCGGATGGTGCTGGACGAGCGCGGCCTGAAAGGCGACTGGCGCGCGGCGCTGTCCGGTCCTGCGCAGCCGAGCGATCTGGACGCATTCACCGAACACCTGCTCTCCGCCCACCTGCCGCACGCGCTGATCATCGACTGCAGCGGCAGTGCCGACGTGGCCGACCGCTATGCCGGCTGGCTGGCGGCGGGCATCCACGTGGTCACCCCGAACAAGCAGGCCGGCGCCGGTCCGCTGGAGCGCTATCACGCGATCCGCGAGGCGGCCGCCGGCAGCGGCGCGCGTTTCCGTTACGAGGCCACGGTGGGTGCCGGCCTGCCGGTGATCACCACGCTGCGCGACCTGGTCGATACCGGCGATGAAGTGCTGGCGATCGACGGCATCTTCTCCGGCACGCTGGCGTGGCTGTTCAACAAATACGATGGCCAGGTGCCGTTCTCCGCGCTGGTCAGCCAGGCGCGGGGCATGGGGTATACCGAGCCGGACCCGCGTGATGATCTGTCCGGCGTGGATGTGGCGCGCAAGCTGGTGATCCTGGCGCGTGAGGCGGGCCGTGAGCTCAGCCTGGAGCAGGTGCGCGTGGAGAGTCTGGTGCCTGAAGCACTGCGCCAGGCCAGCGTGGACGATTTCATGGCCGGCCTGCCGCAGATCGATGCGGTGTTCGCCGAGCGCCTGGCCGTCGCCAAAGCGGACGGCGCGGTGCTGCGCTATGTGGCGCGCCTGACGCCGGACGGCGCTGAAGTCGGCCTGGTCGCACTGCCGGCCGGGCATGCCTTCGCCAACCTGCGACTGACCGACAACGTGGTGCAGTTCACCACGCGCCGCTACTGCGACAACCCGCTGGTGGTGCAGGGCCCGGGCGCCGGGCCGGAGGTCACCGCCGCCGGCGTGTTCGCCGATGTGCTGCGCGTGGCGGTGGGCGAAGGAGCACGCCTGTGAGTGACGGCAGCATCGTTGAAGCACGTGCGTTCGCGCCGGCCTCGGTCGGCAATGTGGGGGTGGGATTCGACATCCTCGGCCACGCCATCGAGGGCGTCGGCGATACCGTGACGGTGCGGCGGATCGCGGAGCCCGTGGTACGCATCCACGCGATCCGCGGCACCACGGTGGATCTGCCGCGGGTGGCCGAGGACAACACCGCCGGCGCCGCGTTGAT
The DNA here is from genome assembly GCF_039673155.1 of Stenotrophomonas sp. TWI1149. NCBI lineage: Bacteria > Pseudomonadati > Pseudomonadota > Gammaproteobacteria > Lysobacterales > Lysobacteraceae > Stenotrophomonas > Stenotrophomonas sp. TWI1149. Next base: position 242,663 of record NZ_JBDJLB010000004.1, on the reverse strand, counting down.
CGCGCTGCGCGCCGCGCTGGATCTGCCGTTTGGATTCGAGCTGGAGATCGACAAGGGCATCGCGCTGGGCTCGGGGATGGGCGGCTCGGCCGCCTCGTGCGTGGCGGCGCTGGTCGCGGCCAATGCGCTGTTGCCGCAGCCGTTGTCGCGTGAGGCGCTGTATCCGTTCGCGTTGACCGGCGAGGCGGTGGCCAGTGGTGGCCGCCATGGCGACAACCTCGGCCCGATGCTGCTGGGTGGCTTGGTCCTGAGCACCGCCGATCGCCTGGTGCCGGTGCCGGTCCCGGCGGCGTGGCACAGCCTGCTGGTGCATCCGGATGCGGTGCTGGAGACGCGTCGCGCACGCGCCGCGCTGCAGGGGCATTACGCTCTGGGCGAATTCGTTGCGCAGAGCGCGAACCTGGCGCTGGTGCTCAGTGGCTGCTACACCGGCGATGCCTCGCTGGTCCGCGCCGGCCTGCGTGACGTACTGATCGAACCGCGTCGGGCCGGTCTGATCGCCGGGTTTGCCGCCGCGCGCGATGCTGCGTTGGATGCCGGGGCGATGGGCGCCAGCATCTCCGGCGCGGGGCCGAGCGTGTTTGCCTGGTTCGAGCGGCGTGACGCCGCGCTTGCTGCGCAGGGCGCGGTCCAGCAGGCGTTCGCGGACGCAGGCTTCGCGAGTCAGGGCTGGGTGTCGCCCTTGAATGCCCCCGCCGCGCGCCTGCTGTGACGCTTCCACTCTCTCTACGTTGGGATATCCGATGAAGTTCGTTTCGACGCGTCACGCTGCACCCGCCGCTTCGCTCAGCCAGGCGCTTGCCGCCGGCCTCGCCCCGGACGGCGGCCTGTATGTTCCCGACCATCGCCCGCAGCTGCAGAGCTGGTCAGCGCAGGGTTCCTTCGCACACACCGCCGCGGCGGTGCTGGCCCCGTATTTCCATGACGATGCCCTGGAGAAAGCGCTGCCCGAGCTGTGCGGGCAGGCCTTCGATTTCGAGGCGCCGCTGCGTCCGCTGGCGACCGCCGATGATCATGTCCTCGAGCTCTTCCATGGCCCGACCGCAGCGTTCAAGGACTTCGGTGCGCGCTTCCTGGCCGCATGCCTGGCCCGCTTGCAGCAGGGGCGAGAACGACCGCTGACGATCGTGGTCGCCACCTCGGGGGACACCGGGGCCGCCGTCGCGGCTGCGTTCCACCGCCAGCCCGGGATCCGTGTGGTGGTGCTGTACCCGGATGGCCGGGTCTCGCCGCGGCAGGCGCATCAGCTGGGCTGCTTCGGCGACAACATCCAGACGCTGCGGGTGGCGGGTTCCTTCGACGATTGCCAGGCGATGGTGAAGCAGGCGCTGGGCGATCGCGAGCTGCAGGACCAGGTGCCGTTGAGCTCGGCCAACAGCATCAGCCTGGGCCGCTGGCTGCCGCAGATGAGTTACTACGCGCATGCGGCGCTGGTGCACCAGGCGCAGACCGGCCACGTGCTGAACCTGGTGATTCCCACCGGCAACCTCGGCAATGCGATGGCGGCGATCCTGGCGCGCGCGATGGGCCTGCCACTGGGGCAGATCGCGTTGGCCACCAATGCCAACGATGTGCTGCCGCGCTACTTCCACGGCGAGGCCTACCAGGCGCGGACCAGCGTGGCGACGATCGCCAATGCGATGGACGTGGGCGCGCCGAGCAACTTCGAGCGGCTGCGCTGGCTGTACAACGAAGATGATGTGGCGCTCCGGGCCGCGTTCACTGCCGAGGCGGTGGATGATGCGGCGATCCGCAAACTGATCCGCCGCCGCCATGACCTGCATGGCGAAGTCTTCTGTCCACACACGGCAACCGCAGTGGCGCGCCTGGAGCATCTGCGGGCCGCGGGCGTGCAGGGACATTGGGCGGTCGCGGCGACGGCGCATCCGGCCAAGTTCGAGTCGGTGGTGGAGCCGCTGATCGGGAAGCCGCTGGAGGTGCCGCCGGCACTGGCCGCCTTGCTGGAGCGGCCCGCGACGGCCGAGGCATGTGCCCCCGAGTATGGCGCGCTGCGCGAGGTGCTGTTGCGCGGGTGAGGCGGCTGACGCGCGGAACGCCGGAGCAGCCGGGCAGCGCCCGGCACGCCTAGTAGGATTCGTCGGCAGAGAGCTTCTGCAGGCCGGCCTCGTCCAGAATCTCGACGGTGTTCAGATGGGGCAGGGCGATCAGGCCCTGCTGGCGCAGCTTGGTGAAGGTGCGGCTGACCGTTTCCATGGTCAGGCCAAGATGGTCGGCGATGTCGCCACGGCCCATCGGCAGGGTCACGCGCAGGCCGGGTTCACCGAGCAGTGCTTCGCGCGCGGCCAGGCGCAGCAGGAAATCGGCGACTTTCTCGGCCGGCTGCAGCCGGCCCAGCGCCATCGCGGCGTCCTGGGCGGCATCCAGCTCCTGGCAGGCGCGCTGCAGCAGCTTGCGTTCCAGGTGCGGGAAGCGCGAGCGCAGGTCCTTCATCTGCGGCAGGGCCACGCGGCAGACGCGGCTGTCGGCGATGGCTTCGATATCGTAACGGTGATGATCGCTGCCGCTCAGTCCCAGGAAATCGCCGGGCAGCACGAAGCCGCTGATCTGGCGCCGACCGTCGGCCAGCGTGCGGACCAGGCGCAGCGCACCGGCCGTAATCGTATAGACATGTTGGCGCGGCTCACCGGCACGGGCCAGCGTGGAGCCCAGCGGCAGTGCCAGGGAGACGGTGACCCGTTCCAGCGCCTGCACTTCATCCGGCGACAGCGCCGAGCAGACCGCCAGGTGCCGGACCGAGCAATGCAGGCAGTCGCGCAGGGGCGAGCAGCCGGGGGCGGCGGGGTCTTCAACAGCGGAAAGCGCGGTACCGGGGTGAGGCCGGGTCATGTCAGGTCAGCAAGCGGGGCCTGCCCATGATACTTCATGCCGCCCTTGGCCCGGCTCCCGGCTCCCGGATGCGGCTCGTTGCGCCGGCTGCGGCTAGAATATGCCGCTCGCTCATCCCCCGTTTCCGCAGGAGTCCCGCAAGTGATCAAGCCCCGTACGCCGCCCGGCATCATGGAATTGCTGCCGCGTGAGCAGATCGCGTTCCAGCGCATGCTGGACGTCATCCGCCGCAACTACGAGCGGTTCGGGTTCCTGCCGGTGGAGACGCCGGTGTTCGAGCTGTCCGATGTGCTGCTGACCAAATCCGGCGGCGAGACCGAGCGCCAGGTGTATTTCGTGCAGTCCACCGGTGCGCTGGCCAACGCCGCCGAAGCGGAAGAGAAGGCGCTGCCGGAACTGGCCCTGCGCTTCGACCTGACCGTGCCGCTGGCACGCTATGTCGCCGAGCACGAGCACGACCTGACCTTCCCGTTCCGCCGCTACCAGATGCAGCGGGTGTACCGTGGCGAGCGCGCCCAGCGTGGCCGCTTCCGCGAGTTCTACCAGTGCGACATCGATGTGATCGGCAAGGACACGCTGAGCACCCGCTATGACGCGGAAGTGCTGGCGGTCATCCATGCGGTGTTCGCTGAACTGCGTATCGGCGATTTCTCGGTGCAGCTCAACAACCGCAAGTTGATGCGCGGCTTCTTCGAAAGCCTGGGCGTGGCCGATGGCGAGCGCCAGCTGGCCGTGCTGCGGGAAGTGGACAAGCTGGACAAGCGCGGCGCCGATTACGTGCGCGAGACGCTGGTGGGCGAGGGCTTTGCGATTCCAGCCGAACAGGTCGAGCGCATCCTGGCGTTCGTGGCCGTGCGCTCGAGCAGCCATGCCGATGCGCTGGCACAGCTGGATGCGCTGCTGGTTGATGGCGCCGCCAGCGAAACGCTCACGCAGGGCGTGGCCGAACTGCGCGAAGTGCTGCAGCTGGTCAAGGCACTGGGGGTGCCGGAGACCGCTTACTGCCTGAACTTCTCCATCGCGCGCGGCCTGGATTACTACACCGGCACCGTCTACGAGACCACGCTGACCGACCACCCGCAGATCGGCTCGATCTGCTCCGGCGGCCGTTACGAAGACCTGGCCAGCCACTACAGCAAGTCCAAGCTGCCGGGCGTGGGCATTTCCATCGGCCTGACCCGCCTGTTCTGGCAGCTGCGCGAAGCCGGCCTGATCGCCGGTATCGAGGACAGCAGCGTGCACGCGCTGGTCGCCCTGATGGACGACAACGGCCTGCCCGAGTCGCTGGATATCGCCCGTCGCCTGCGCATCGGCGGCATCAATGCCGAAGTGCAGATGGAGCCGAAGAAGATCGGCAAGCAGTTCCAGTACGCGGCCAAGGCGGGCATCCGCTTCGTCGTGCTGGCCGGTGAGGACGAGCTGGCGCGTGGCGTGGTCGCGGTCAAGGATCTGCTGCGCGAGCAGCAGTTCGAGGTCGCCCGCGACGAGCTGGCCAGCGCGCTGCAGGTCGAGCTGGAGCAGGCCAAGGCGATGGCATGAAGCAGGCCGCCGCAGGGGCAGTGATGCTGCTCCTGCTCGCCGGCTGCCAGAGCGACCCGCAGCTGCGCAGCAAGCGGATCGGCCCCGGGCATTACCGGTTGACCGTCGAGCGCTGCCACATGGTTGACCAGCAGCTGTTGGAGCACGACCTGCGCGAGCTGGCCAGCAGCGTGTGCCCCAACGGCGCAGGCCCCCTGGAGGCCTTGGAGCAGCTTCCCAGCCGCCAGGGCAGCCTGTTGGGCGAATGCCTCGGCAGCGGCGCCCTGCGCGCCGAGGTCCACTGCCGGTAGGTGCCGACCGTGGGTCGGTACGCTTCCTGGATACCCGGAACAACGCCCGCCCACGCGGGCGTTGTTCGTTTCCGGACCCTGAACAATCCCGTTCCGCTCAATACAACGGTTTGACCGTGCCCCTCGCTTGGGCTAATGTAATAGCACGCTATTACATTGATACGATGAAACTACGTCCGATCCCCCGTGAAAAAGATGCCCAGGCCGATCTGGCCTCGCTGGCGCGCGCCTTTGCTGCCCTCTCCGATCCCGGGGCGGTGACCGCGTTCCTGCGCGACCTGTGCACGCCGGCCGAGCTGGAGGCGCTGTCCGACCGCTGGAAGGTCGTGCCGCTGCTGCAGCAGGGCGTGCCGTATCGCGAGATCCATGAGTTGACCGGGGTCAGCGTGACCACCACCGGGCGCGTGGCGCGCTCGCTGGACCACGGCCACGGCGGTTACGCCGCCGCCATCGCCGCCACGCCGACCTCCCCCGAATCCGAGTAGAGACCTCTCCCATGAGTGCAACCCAGACCGCCCCGGCACGTGACCGGCTGCGTATCGCCATCCAGAAGAACGGGCGGCTGGCCGAGCCTGCGCGCAGCCTGCTGACCGCCTGCGGGCTGAGCTGGCGGCAGAGCCGCGACAAGCTGTTCTGCTACGGCGAATCGCTGCCGGTGGACCTGCTGCTGGTCCGCGATGACGACATTCCCGGCCTGATCGCCGACGGTGTGTGCGATTTCGGCATCGTCGGCCGCAATGAGCTGGACGAGCAGGGCGCTGCGCGCCGTCGGATCGGTCTGCCGGACGCCTACCAGGCGCTGCGCGGCCTCAACTTCGGCCAGTGCCGCTTGATGCTGGCGGTGCCGGAGGAGTGGGAATGGACGGGCGTGGAGCAGCTGGCCGGCAAGCGCATCGCCACCAGCTACCCCGCGATCCTGGCCGACTGGCTGGCCGAGCGCGGCGTGGATGCGCAGGTGGTCGAACTGTCCGGCTCGGTCGAGATCGCCCCGCGGCTGGGCACCGCCGATCTGATCTGCGATCTGGTCTCCAGCGGCGCCACCCTGGCCGCCAATCAGCTCAAGCCGGTCGAAACCCTGCTGGAAAGCGAAGCGGTGCTGGCCGGTCCGGTACGCACGCCCGATGATGCCCGCGCCGGCCTGATGGCGATGCTGCTGCGTCGCCTCGATGGCGTCGTGAAGGTGCAGGACAGCAAGCTGCTGATGTTCCGCGCCGCGCTGGATCGCGTCTCCGAGCTGACCCGCCTGCTGCCCGATGCCGATCCGCTGGTGCAGCTGCCCGATGACGGCGGCCACCTGCGTTTGCAGACGATGTGCCACGGTGCGTTGACCTGGCAGCGGTTGGAGGATCTGGAGCGCGCGGGCGCGCAGGGCTTGATGGTATTGAGTGTGGAGCGGTCGCTGGCATGAATCGTTTGACGTGGTCCCAATTGGATGCCGGCGCCCGGGCGCAGGCGCTGCAGCGCCCGGTCCAGGCCGTGGCGGCGCGTACCCGTGAGTCCGTCGCGACCTTGATCGCGGCCGTGCGCGACGGCGGCGATGCCGCGCTGCGCGAGATCACCCTGCGCTTCGACGGGGTGGCACCGGAGAGCTTCGAGATCAGCGAGGCGGAGTTCGCCGCTGCCGAACAGGCCGTCCCGGCCGAACTGCGCCAGGCGATGATCGATGCCGCCGCGCGTATCCGGACCTTCCACACGGCCGGCATGAGCCAGGGGTATGCGGTCGAAACCGCGCCCGGCGTGCGTTGCGAGCGTGTGGTGCGCCCGATCGGTCGGGTGGGGCTGTATGTGCCGGCCGGCAGCGCGCCGTTGCCGTCGACCGCGTTGATGCTGGGCGTGCCCGCACAGCTGGCCGGCTGCCGGGAAGTCGTGCTGTGCACGCCGCCGCGCAAGGACGGCAGTGCCGATCCTGCGGTGCTGGTGGCCGCGCGCCTGACCGGCGTGCACCGCGTGTTCAAACTGGGCGGCGCGCAGGCGATCGCGGCGATGGCGTACGGGACCGACAGCATCCCGGCCTGCGACAAGCTGTATGGCCCGGGCAACAGTTACGTGACTGAAGCGAAGCAGCAGGTGGCCCAGGACGGCGCCGCAGCGATCGACATGCCGGCCGGGCCGTCGGAAGTGCTGGTCATTGCCGACGCCGGCGCCAATCCCGCGTTCGTCGCGGCCGATCTGCTCTCGCAGGCCGAGCACGGTCCGGATTCGCAGGTGCTGTTGCTGACCGACGACGCCGGGATGGTCGACCGGGTTGAAGCTGAGGTTGAAGCGCAACTGGCGCAGCTGTCGCGCGTGGAGATCGCCGCGCAGGCGCTGGCGTCCTCGCGCCTGATCCTGGTCGATTCGCTGGACGATGCGTTCGCGATCAGCAACCGGTATGCCCCGGAACACCTGATCCTGGCGCTGCGCGATCCGCGCGCGTGGCTGGAGAAGGTGGAAGCGGCCGGCTCGGTATTCCTGGGCGACTACACCCCCGAAGCGTTGGGCGATTACTGCAGCGGCACCAACCACGTGCTGCCGACCGCGGGCGCCGCGCGCGCCTACAGCGGCGTCAGCGTGGCCAGTTTCCAGAACCTGATCAGCGTGCAGTCGGCCACCGCCGCCGGCATCGCCGCGATCGGCGAGTGCGCCCGCGTGCTGGCGCGCGCCGAAGGCCTGGATGCGCACGAGAATGCCGTGACCCTGCGCATGGAGGCGGCGGCATGAGCACCGGCTCCCTTCTGTCGCTGGTCCGCGAGGACCTGCAGGCGTTCACCGGGTACTCCTCGGCGCGCAGCAGCGCGCTGGTCGGCGATGTCTGGCTCAACGCCAACGAATCGGCCTGGGCCAATCCGGCTGACGTCACCGGTGGCGCGCGCCGCTACCCCGATCCGCAGCCGGCCGCCCTGCGTGATCGGCTGGCCGAGCTCTATGGCTGCGCGCCGGAGCAGCTGCTGATCGGCCGTGGCAGTGACGAGGCCATCGACCTGCTGGTGCGCGCGCTGTGCGAGCCGGGCCGGGATGCAGTGGTAACCACGCCGCCGGTGTTCGGCATGTACGCCGTCTGCGCCCGCCTGCAGAACGCGCCGGTGATCGAGGTGCCGCTGGTCGAGCGGGGTGATGCGCTCGCCGCCGATATCGATGCCGTGATCGCCGCTGCGCTGGCCGGCACCGCCAAGCTGGTGTTCCTGTGCTCGCCGTCCAATCCCGCTGGCAGCGTGATCACGCTGGCCGAGATCGAGCGCGTGGCCACCGCATTGCAGGGAAGGGCGCTGGTCGTGGTGGACGAGGCCTACGGTGAGTATGCGGAGCAGGCCTCCGCCAGCACCCTGCTGGGCCGCTACGAGAACATCGCCGTGCTGCGGACGTTGTCCAAGGCGCATGCGCTGGCCGCCGCCCGCATCGGCAGCCTGATCGCCGATGCCGCCCTGATCCAGGTACTGCGCCGCTGCCAGGCCCCGTATCCCGTGCCCGCACCCTGTGCCGAGCTCGCGTTGGCAGGCCTTGACCCCGAGAACCTCGCAGTGACCAGCCAGCGCATCGCACAGATCAAGGCCGAACGCGCGCGGCTGCAGGCCGGCCTTGCCACGCTGCCCGGCGTGCTGCGCGTCTATCCCTCGCAGGGCAACTACCTGCTGGCCCGCTTCGCCGACGCACAGGGCGCGTTCGATGCGCTGCTCGCGGCCGGTGTGGTCGTGCGTGACCAGCGCGCCGCGCCGCAGCTGGGCGATGCGCTGCGCATCACCCTCGGCAGCCCGGAACAGAACGACCGCGTACTCGCTGCCCTGACGGCCCGGAGGGCTGCCGCATGACCCCGATTCTGTTCGTCGACCGCGACGGCACCCTGATCGAAGAGCCCGCCGATTTCCAGATCGACGCCTACGAGAAGCTGCGCTTCGTGCGCGATGTGATCCCGGCGATGCTCAAGCTGCGCGATGCCGGCTATCAGTTCGTGATCGTCAGCAACCAGGACGGCCTGGGGACCGAGGGCTATCCGCAGGCCAGCTTCGACGGCCCCAACGACCTGATGCTGCAGATCTTCGCCAGCCAGGGCATTACCTTCCGTGACGTGCTGATCGACGGCACCTGGCCGCAGGACAACGCGCCGACCCGCAAGCCGGGTATCGGCCTGATGCTGCCGTACCTGCAGGACCGCAGCATCGACTGGGCACGCTCGGCGATGGTGGGCGACCGCCTGACCGACATCCAGTTCGCCGAAAACATGAAGATTCGTGGCTTCCAGCTGCGCACCGAACAGTTCGGCGGCGACTGGGACTGGACCTCGATCGCGCACGAGCTGGCCGATGCGCCGCGTCGGGCCACCGTGCAGCGCAACACCAAGGAAACCAGGATCCGGGTCGAGGTCGATCTGGATCGCACCGCCGAACCGCAGACCCACACCGGGCTGCCGTTCTTCGATCACATGCTGGAGCAGATCGGCAAGCACGGCGGCTTCGCCCTGAGCGTGCAGGCCGAGGGCGACCTGCACATCGACGAGCACCACACGATTGAAGACACCGGCCTGGCGCTGGGCCAGGCCCTGCGCGAGGCGCTCGGCGACAAGCGCGGCATCGGCCGCTACGGCTTCACGCTGCCGATGGATGAGACCCTGGCCAGCGCCGCGCTGGATTTCAGCGGCCGCCCGTATTTCGTGTTCGAAGGCGAGTTCAAGCGCGAGCGCGTGGGAGACATGCCGACCGAGCTGGTGCCGCACTTCTTCCGCTCGCTGTGCGATGCGGCGGGCTTGAACCTGCACCTGAGCGTGCGCGGCGACAATGACCATCACAAGGTCGAAGCCTGCTTCAAGGCGCTGGCCCGCGCGCTGCGCCAGGCCCTGCCACGCCAGGGCACCGCGCTGCCGAGCACCAAGGGGGCGCTGTGACCGAGGTTGCGCTGATCGATGCGGGCGGCGCCAACCTCGGTTCGGTCCGCTATGCGCTGGAGCGGCTGGGCGTGCAGGTGCGGCTGGTCCGCGATGCGCAGGGCCTGGAGGGCGTCTCGCGGGTGATCCTGCCCGGCGTCGGCGCGGCCCCGCACGGCATGGCACGCCTGCATGCACAGGGTCTGGTCCAGCCGCTGCGCGACCTGCAGGTGCCGCTGCTCGGCATCTGCCTGGGCATGCAGCTGCTGTTCGATGGTTCTGAAGAAGGCCACGTCGAATGCCTGGGCCTTTTGCCCGGGGTCGTGCGCCACCTTCGCCCTGCAACCGGCATCCGCGTGCCGCACATGGGCTGGAACCGGCTGCTGCCGCTGCGTGAGTCGCCGCTGCTGGCCGGCGTGCCGGCACGGGCGAGTGCCTACTTCGTCCACAGCTACGCCGCGCCGCTGGGCGAAGACACCGTGGCCGCCTGCGATCACGGCGGGCTGTTCGCGGCCGTCGTGCAGCGCGGGCGGCACAGTGGTGCCCAGTTCCACCCGGAGCGTTCGGCCGACACCGGCGCGCGCATCCTGCGCAATTTCATCGAGAACGAACCGACATGAGTTTCATCGTCTATCCCGCCCTGGATATCCGCGAAGGCCGCGTGGTGCGCCTGCTGCAGGGCGACTACGCGCAGCAGACCACCTACGGCGATGACCCGCTGCCGCGGGCGCAGGCGTTTGCCGCGGCGGGCGCGGGCTGGATGCATCTGGTGGATCTGGATGCAGCCCGTGCGGGCGGTTACACCCTGGCACCGCTGCTCTCCTCGATCGCGGCGCAGACCGGCCTGCAGGTGCAGACCGGCGGCGGCGTGCGCTCGCGCGATGACGTTGCGCGCATCCTCGATGCCGGTGCCACCCGCGTGGTGGTCGGCTCGGTAGCGGTCCGCGAGCCGGACACGGTGATTGGCTGGCTGCGCGAATTTGGCCCGGAACGGCTCACCATCGCGCTCGACGCGCGCCAGGCCGAGGATGGTCGCTGGCTGCTGCCGGTGCATGGCTGGACCGAGACTGCCGAGGACACCCTGGACATACTGGCGCAGCGTTACGCCGAGGCCGGCATGCGGCACCTGCTGTGCACGGATATCGCCCGCGACGGCATGCTTTCGGGGCCGAACATCGATCTGTACCAGCATCTGGCGCGCCTGCTGCCGGGCGTGGCGGTACAGGCCTCCGGCGGCATGCGCGATGCCGACGACGTGGCCCAGGCCAAGGCCGTCGGCTGTGACGGCGCGATCCTCGGCAAGGCGCTGCTGGAAGGGCGCATGACCCTGGAAGGAGCGCTGGCATGCTGAGCCGCCGCCTGATCCCGTGCCTGGACGTCCGCGATGGTCGCGTGGTCAAGGGCGTGCGTTTCCGCGACCACGTGGACATGGGCGACATCGCCGAGCTGGCGATGCGCTATCGCGACCAGGGCGCGGACGAACTCGTGTTCTATGACATCGGCGCCAGTCCGGAGGGGCGCGCCGTAGACGTGGCCTGGATCGAGCGCATCGCGCGCCTGATCGACATCCCGTTCTGCGTGGCCGGCGGCATCAGCGATGTCGAGACCGCGCGGCGCGTGCTGCACGCCGGCGCCGACAAGATTTCGATCAACTCCCCGGCGCTGGGCCGGCCGGAGCTCATTGAAGAACTGGCCGATGCGTTCGGCGTGCAGTGCGTGGTCGTCGGCATCGATTCGGTCCGCGAACCGGATGGCGAATGGCGGGTGCGCCGCTTCAGTGGCGACCCGGACAAAACCCAGGCGGTGGCGGTGCGCACCCTGGACTGGCTGGTGGAGGCGCAGCGCCGGGGTGCCGGCGAGATCGTGCTGAACTGCATGGACAGCGATGGCGTCCGCCGCGGCTACGACGTGGCCCAGCTGCGTCAGGCGCGCGCGCTGTGCCAGGTGCCGTTGATCGCCTCCGGTGGCGCCGGCGAGATGCAGCACTTCGCCGATGTGTTCGACCAGGCCGACGTCGATGGCGCGCTTGCCGCCAGTGTCTTCCACAGCGGGGCCATCGCCATTCCCGCGCTCAAGCAGTTCCTGCGCGAGCAGCAGATCGAGGTTCGAGATGTCTATTGAAGTAAATTCCATTGACGTGCGCCCGTCGCGCGCTGCGCTGGCGCAACTGGACTGGGGCAAGGGCGATGGCCTGCTGCCGGTGGTGGTGCAGGATACGGACACGCTGCGCGTGCTGATGCTCGGCTACGCCAACGCGGCTTCGCTGGAGCAGACCCTGGCCACCGGCCACATGACCTTCTACAGCCGCAGCAAGCAGCGGCTGTGGACCAAGGGCGAGTCCTCCGGCAATGTGCTCGCGGTGACGGCCGTGCGGATCGACTGCGACAACGACACCCTGCTGGTCAGTGCGCGCCCGGCCGGGCCGACCTGCCACACCGGAAGCGAAAGCTGCTTCCCGCAGGCGCCGGGCAACTTCCTGGGCCGGCTGGATACCGTGGTGCGCGAACGTGAGCAGCAGCGCCCGGCCGGCAGTTACACCACGTCGTTGTTCGAGGGCGACATCCGCCGCATCGCGCAGAAGGTGGGCGAGGAGGGCGTCGAAACCGCGCTGGCCGGGGTCGTCCAGGACGATGACGCGCTGCTGGGTGAGTCGGCCGATCTGCTGTTCCATCTGACCGTGCTGCTGCGTGCGCGTGGCCTCTCGCTGGACGACGCGGTGGCAGTGCTGGCGGCGCGCCACGCGGGGTAAGCCCGGGCGGCACATCGTTTAACGTCGGTGAAACGCGGTGCAGGCGATGATGTGCGGCTCTACAATCCCCCACCCCCGATCGGACCGCCCTCGATGACCCGTACTGCCGCCTGGCTGGCTTGCCTGCTGTTGATGACTTCGCCTGCCTGGGCTGCCGGCACGACGATTACCGGCAAGGTCTATCAGGAGCGTGACGGCAAGCCGGGGCGCGGGCCGACCGATCCTGGCCTGGCCGGTGTGCAGGTGTCCAACGGCGAAACGATCGTGCGCACCGCCGCCGATGGCAGCTACAGCCTGCCAGTACGCGAGGGCCAGACCGTGTTCGTGATCAAGCCGGACGAGTACCGCTTCCCGGCCGCCGCCAATGGGCTGCCCTCGTACTGGCGCCACTATGCGCCGCAGGGCTCGCCGAAGCTGAAATACGACGGCATCCACGCCACCGGCGGCGCGACCCGCAACTGGGATTTCGCGCTGGAACCGGCCAAGGGCACGGACGCGGCGCGCAACGGCTTCGAGATGCTGGTCTTCACCGATTCGCAGACCGCCAGCCGCCAGGACATCGGCTACTACCAGCGCGCCATCGTCGATCCGATCATCGGCAAGCATCCGGCGCGGCTGGGCACCACCCTGGGCGATATCGTCAATGACGATCTGAGCCTTTACCCGGACATCAACAAGGTCACCGCGCAGCTGCAGGTGCCGTGGTTCCACGTGCCGGGCAACCACGACCTGGACATGGATGCCGGCAACGACGCGCATTCGCTGGACAGCTGGCGCGCTGTATACGGCCCGGATACCTACGCGGTGGAAGAGGGCGGGGCGAGCTTCGTCTTCCTCGATGACGTGGTCTACGACCCCAAGGCCAAGCCGAGCTATGTCGGCGGCCTGCGCGCGGACCAGTTCACCTTCCTCGGCAACTATCTGAAGGGCCTGCCACGCGATCGGCTGATCGTGCTCGGCATGCACATCCCGCTGTTCGATGCGTCGCCGGGCCGCGAGACGTTCCGCCATGCCGATCGCGCAAGGCTGTTCGCGCTGCTCAAGGACTTCCCGAACGTGCTGGTGCTCAGTGGCCACAGCCACACCCAGCAGCACTACTACCACGGTGCCGCCGAGGGCTGGCAGGGCAGCAGGCCGCTGCACGAGTACAACGTGGGCGCGGCCTGCGGCGCGTTCTGGTCGGGCGTGAAGGACAGCAGCGGCACCCCCGATGCAACCATGAGCGATGGCACCCCGAACGGCTATGCGGTGCTCTCGGTCAAGCCCGGTGGTGACTATGGCCTCCGCTATTACGTGGCGCGCGCACCCGACGATTACCAGATCGCCCTGCACGCGCCGAAGGTGCTGCGCCAGGGCGCGTACCCGGCCTGGGGCGTGTACGCCAATGTGTTCATGGGCCAGGCCGATTCGCTGGTGGAGTACCGCGTGGACGACGGCGCCTGGCAGCCGATGAAGCGCGTCGAACAGCCGGATCCGCGCCTGCTGCAGGAAAATGTCGCCGACGATACCGCCGAGCGCCTGCGTGGTTTCGACCGCTCGCCGGAAGCCACGCCGTCGCCGCACCTGTGGCGCGGCGCGCTCCCCACCCACCTTGCCGTGGGGGAGCACAAGGTGGAAGTGCGTGCGGTGCAGGGCGATGGCCCAACCGCGACGGCCAGCACCAGCTACCGCCTGCAGACCGCCAAGCCCTGATCGCGCCGCGGTCGTTTCAGTACGGCGCTGTATGGCAGGTGTGGCTTTGCATTCCCCCGGCGATGCCTGAGAATCGCCGGGATTCAATCGATTCAACCAAGGCAAGCGAGTGAGCGCAGCGGTACCGGTTCCGGCTCAACCTGAGGTGTCGCGGACGGCGGCTCCGCGGGATTCCCACTCTGACACGCTGATCGTGGCCGATGTTGGCGGCACGTTCGCCCGCGTCGCGCTGGCCACCGTGTGCGCGGGCGCTGCGCCACGGCTGAGCGGCCTGCGGCGTTATGCCTGCGCTGATCACCCCGGCCTGGCCGCGATCCTGGCCGACTTCATCGCCAGTCTGCCGGCAGCGCCGGACAGTGCGGTGGTCGCGATCGCCGGGCTGCTGGACGGTGATCATCTGGTCAACACCAATCTGCCGTGGCCGGTGTCGGTCGCGCAGACCCGTCACGATTCTGGGCTGGTGTCGCTGGCGCTCATCAACGATTTCGAAGCGGTCGCCTATGCGATCCCGCACGTAGCGCCGGAATCCATGGTGGCCCTCAACGGCGAACCCGACGTGGGCCCGCGATGGCCCGCGCTGGTGCTGGGCCCGGGCACTGGACTGGGCGCGGCGCTGCGTTTCGAGGGCGGCGAGCGTCCGGTGCTGGCCAGCGAAGCCGGCCACGCCGCGTTGAACGCCTGCAATCCGCTGGAACTGGAGGTGCTCTCGCGCCTGCTGCAGCGCTGGGAGCACGTGGACAACGAGCGCGTGCTGTCCGGGGGCGGCCTGATGAACCTGTATCCCTGCCTGTGCGATATCCGTGGCGCGACACCGCGCTGGACCAGCACGGAGGCCCTGATCGCGGCCGCGCACGAAGGCGACGATCCGGTGGCGGTGGAGACGCTGGAGGTGTTCTGCGCCTGGCTGGGCAGTCTGGCCGGCGATCTGGCCACCACCTTCGGCGCGCGCTCGGTCTATCTGGCCGGCGGCATCTCCACGCGCGTGGACCGCTTCCTGCGCGATGGCCGCTTCCGCGAGCGCTTCCTGGCCAAGGGCGTGATGCAGGAGGTGCTCCGCCAAGTGCCGATCTGGCGCGTGGACCACGGCGAACTCGGCGTGCTCGGCGCGGCGGTCTGGCATGCGGAGCATCGCTGTATCGTCGCGTAGTTCTTCCATTGTCCGATAACTGGAGACGTACCCATGACTGACCGCAGGCGATTTCTCCAGGCCAGTGCCCTGGCGGCCGGCGCCCTCGCGCTGCCGACGCTGCAGGCACGCACCGCCACCGGCGCGCGCGTCGTGTCCACCTGGGATTTCGGCGTAGGGGCCAACCAGGTGGCCTGGAAAACGCTGTCGGCCGGCGGGTCCGCGCTTGATGCGGTGGAAGCCGGCGCACGTTGGGCCGAGAGCGACCTGTGCAACCCCACGGTCGGGCGCTGTGGCAATCCGGATCGCGATGGGGTGCTGAGCCTGGACGCCAGCATCATGGACGGCGACGGCCGCTGTGGTTCGGTGGCAGCGCTCAGCGATATCGCGCATCCGGTCTCGGTGGCGCGCCGCGTGATGGAGCAGACCCCGCACGTGATGCTGGTAGGCGAGGGGGCGCAGCAGTTCGCGATGCAGCAGGGTTTCGAACGCAAGAAGCTGCTCACCCCGGAAGCCGAGAAGGCGTGGCGTGAGTGGCTCAAGACCGCGCAGTACACCCCCGAGATCAATGCCGAGCGACGCAGCCGCCCCGGCGACAGCAGCAACCACGACACGCTGGGCATGCTCGCCATCGATGCCCAAGGGCGCCTGGCCGGTGCCTGCACCACCAGTGGCATGGCGTGGAAGATGCACGGCCGCGTCGGCGACAGCCCCATCATCGGTGCGGGCCTGTACGTGGACAACGAGGTGGGTGCGGCGACGGCCTCGGGGGTGGGTGAGGAAATGATCCGCAATGCCGCCTCCTTCCTGGTGGTCGAGCTGATGCGCCAGGGCCGATCACCGGCCGAGGCCTGCCGCGAGGCGATCGCCCGGGTGGTGCGCAAGCGCCCGGAGGCAAGCAAGACGCTGCAGGTCTGCTTCCTCGCGTTGAACAAGCACGGTGAGGTCGGTGCCTATGCGCTGCATCGCGGCTTCGTCTATGCAGTCTGCGACAAGGACCGGCAGGACGATCTGCGCGATTCCGCTTCGGTGTACACGAGCGAGCAGACGTGAGCGCGCGGCGGCGGGTGCTGGAAATCGCCTCGAATTCGGTGGCCTCCGCATTGGCCGCGCAGCAGGGTGGCGCGGATCGGATCGAGCTGTTCGACAACCTCGCCGAGGGCGGTACCACGCCGTCGCAGGGCAGCATCGCGGTTGCTCGGGACCGCCTGCAGATTCCGTTGTTCGTGCTGATCCGGCCGCGTCCCGGCGATTTTCTTTACACCGGGCTGGAGACCGAGATCATGCTGCGCGACATCGCGTACTGCCGTGCGCTCGGCTGCGATGGCGTGGTGATCGGCGCCCTGGATGCCGACGGTGGCATCGACATGGCGTTGTGCCGTGAACTGGTGGCCGCGGCAGGCCCGCTCGGCATCACCTTCCACCGTGCGTTCGATGCCGCGCGTGATCTGCCGGCGGCGCTGGAGCAGATCGTGACGCTGGGCTGCCAGCGCATCCTGAGTTCGGGCGGGCAGGCCAGTGCCCTGGCCGGTGCGGATGTCCTGGGTGGGCTGGTCGCGCAGGCCGGTGACCGGATTTCGCTGATGGCCGGCGCGGGGATCACTGCGGACAACGTCATCGAGGTGGCCGACCGCAGTGGGTGCGTTGAACTGCACGCCTCCGCGAAGACGACGCAGCCGTCGGCAATGCGTCACCACAATCCCGCGTTGACCGGGTTGTCACCGGACTGGACCGTCACCGACACGGCGCAGGTCAGTGCACTGCGCGCGGCGCTTGATAATAGGGACGGAGGTAGTTAATCCGTGACGCACGGCCGCAATTAACTACCTCCGTCCCTGTTAAGAAAAGCGCCGTAAAAAAAACGGCAGCCGCCTGTAAGAGCGCAGCTGCCGTGGAGGACCGTTGCCCCGCCTGGAGGCGGGGCGGGTGATGCTTAGAACTTCCAGTTCACGCCGAAGTACAGCTGGCGGCCGGCGTAGATGTTGGACAGCAGGCGGGCTTCGCTGTCACCGCCGATGTAGCTCCGCAGCTCGGACTTGGTGGCGTTCAGCACCGAGGCGGTGACCGTCCAGTCCGGGGTGATGTTATACGCCACGTTGAGGTCGAGCTGGTCGTAGGGCTTGGTGTAGGTGGTCAGGCCGTTGTTCAGGCCGCCCACCACTTCGCCACGGCGGTTGTACGAAGCGCGGGCCAGGATCGTGTCGTTCTCGTAGAAGATCGTGACGTTGGCCTGGTTCTTGGCGCTGCCCACCAGCGGCGACGCGCCGATTTCTTCGCCATCCAGCACGATCGAGGCGAGGTTGGTGTCGTTGTAGGTGTAGTTGGCCTGTACGCCGAAGCCCATGTCGAAGGTGTACTGACCGTACACTTCCACGCCCTGCGAAACGCCATCACGACCGTTGGCTTCCGTGGCGTACTTCTGCACGGTGACCGTCTGGCCGCCGACCGTCATCTGCTGGTCGCGCACCACCGGTACCGTGAAGTTGTCCACGTTCTTGCGGAACAGCGCCACACCCGCGGCGGAGCCCGGCTTGAAGTACCACTCCACGCCGAGGTCGAACTGGATGGCTTCGAACGGTTCCAGGTTCTTGTTGCTGCCGGAACCGTACCAGCCCGGGGTGTCAGTACCGCCGGCGACGCGGCGGTCGTTGCTGTATTCCTCGCTGATGTAGTTCAGGCCGCCCGGGTAGGCGATGCTGGTATAGCCCGGACGTGCGATGACCTTCGACGCTGCACCGCGCAGCACCAGGCTGTCGGTGATGTCCCAGGCGATGTTGAAGCTCGGCAGGAAGTCGGTGTACGTCTTGTCGAGCGAGCTGAGCGTGTAGACCTTGTCGCGGACCTGGTTGTCCGGCAGGCGCACGAAGCCGCCCTGGCAGCGCAGGGTCGGATCCGCGGCCGGATCATCGCAGCTCATCGGCGAGCCGTTGGCGTTGTCGACGAAGTAATCGTTGAAGCGCTCGACCGAATCGCTGGACTGGGCGAACTGCTCGGTACGCACCACGCGCACGCCGACGTTGCCGCGCAGGCGTTCGGTACGGAAGTTGGCCTGGAAGTAGCCGGAGTAGATCTTCTCGTTGACGTCGTAGACGAAGTCTTCTTCGGTGCGGTTGTGCGAGCCGCCGTAGGTCTGGTTGAGGTAATTGATGTAGGCCGGGTAGTTGATGCCCGGGAACACGTTGGCGTTGAAGCCACCCGCGATGTTGCTGATCGGGTTGGACAGGAAGAAGCCCGGCTGCGCATCGCCGGCGGTCGAATCGCAGCCGGCCTGGTAGCGGTTGTTGTCGTAGTCGGACGGGTCCAGACCCTGGCACACCCAGTAGGTGTTGCCGGTGTTGCGGTGGACCTTGCCGTCACGGTACTTGGTGCCGAACTGGATCGAGTCGAGCCAGCCGGTCTCGAACAGCTTGGTGAAGTCGGCCTGGAAGTAGTTCTGCTCGACCTCGGTCTGCATCCACGACGAGTCGGTCGAGCCGGTGTCGACTTCGGCGATGCCGGCCATCAACTGCTGCTGCAGGTCCGGCGAGAACTGGACCGACGGTGTACCGGTCAGGTCCCATGCGGTGTACTGATTGCCCGACAGGTAGTCCGCACCGACCTTGCGGCGCGGCTTGGCCGACATGCGGAAGTTCATCGACGGGCCACCCTCGGACCACGTACGGCCACCGGTGAACGACGCCTTCCACAGCGGGCTGATGTCCCACTCGACGGACAGGTCGGCGGTCTGCGAAAGCGCCTTCTCCTTGCTGTAGCCACCGGTCAGCTGCGGGGTGGGCAGGGTGCAATCGTCCGGACCCCAGCCGCCCGGCGCCAGGCCGGCCGCTGCAGCCTGTTCTTCGCTGCAGATGTAGGCCTTGCCCGGCAGCTTCTCGAACTGTGCGCCGGTCACGATGCTGCCGCTGGGATCGAAGTCGAGCCCGTTGAGCAGCCGGCCGCCGGCCCAGTTACCGTCGCCGTTGTAGCGGGCCATGCTCCACTCCGGCACCTTGAGCATGTTCTGGGTGTAATCACCCTGCAGCTCGAAGCGGAAGTAGTTGGCGGTCAGGGTCAGGTTGTCCAGCGGCTTGAACTGGAAGGTCAGCTGGCCGCCCTTGCGCTCGCGCTTTTCTTCCTTCACGGCGAAGTTCACCGAGGTCGGCATGAAGAAGTCGCTGTAGTTGCCGCCGGTCTGGTTGTTGAAACCGGACTGCCCCCACCAGTAGTGGATGCCATCCTGCGGCAGCGCATTGCCGTTGGCATCACGCGCGTCGCCGGCGCCATACCACTGATAGTCCTCGGTGCTGGCTTCCATGGTGCGGCTGGTGCGCTTCTGCTGCGTCACGCCAACCAACACACCGAAGCGTTCGTCCTTGCTGTGCCAGGAGTAGAGCGCCGAGGCCTGCGGATCGATGTCGTGGCTGGTGTCCGACGAGGTGCCTTCCAGGTTCACGTACCCGGAGTTGGCTTCCATATCGAGCGGACGGCGGGTGTGCAGGATCACCGTGCCGCCGATGCCGCCTTCGTCGATGCGCGCTTCCGGCGATTTGAACAGTTCCGCGCTGGACAGCATGTTCGACGGCAGCAGCGTGTAATTGAACGAACGCGACGCCTCGTTGTTGGTTTCCGAGGTGGCGACGTAATTGCCGTTCAACTGGGTGAGGGTCAGGTCGGGCGCGAGGCCGCGCACGCTGACGCTCTTGCCTTCGCCGCCGCTGCGCGTGATCACCACGCCGGGCACGCGCTGCAGCGCGTCGGCAACGTTCTTGTCGGGGAACTTGCCCACGTCCTCAGCGGTGATCACTTCGACCACGGCGTTGGCGTCGCGCTTCTGCTGCAGGCTCTTTTCGATGGCGTAGCGGTAGCCGGTGACGGTCACGCTGTCGAGCGTGGTTGCATCAGGGGTCCCGGTCGCGGCCGGGGTCGCTTGTTGCGCGAACGCGCTGGCGGGCACGACGGCCGCGGCCAAGGCGCTTGCGATGGCCGCGGACAACGTAACGCGGCGGTGCATGCGTGACATCTTCATTCCACTCTCTCCCTCTCCTGGATTGAAACGGTGGCGATACGAATTCTTTGAATCGATCTAATGTTTGAAGCCCATGTTCCAGAGCGTCGAGTTGCCTGGCGCGTCCCGCATGCATCGCGTGGGGCAGTCCCCCGGCTCCCCACTTCCGGCAATCGTGACCGTTTTAAGTTGGATCGATCTAAACGATTGGCGGGGGATTTTTAGCACGACCGCGCGGGCGAAGCATGCTGCTCCGCAATATGGATTCCCGGGGCGCTTTCGCTTGGCGAGGGCACTATCCCCGGCGGCACAGGCCGGACCGCCCCAGCGCTGTGGGTGGGCCGCTGACCATGAATCGGAGTTCCCACCCGGGGTGCCCCGGGAAGAGTGCGCAACGGCATGGGCAGTGAATGGCCGCCCCGGGCAGGGTCATGTTGCAGCGCAGAATGCATCGCCTGAAATTCCCGTGCTTTACTTAAATCGATCTAAATTCACCGGGGTGTGGATTGGGTCGCCCAGTCCAGGGAACCCGCGGCGCCCACCGCCAAAGGTTCCCGCTGCCGCCACGTCCGCCAAGGAGTCCGTGTCCGTGACCCGTTTTTCCAACCGTCCTTCCGTTGTTCCCGCCGCCCATGCCGTCCCGGCCCGCCGCCGCCCGCTGGCCGGCCTGGCCTGCCTGCTGGCACTGAGCTGCGCGCCGCTGTTGCTGCAGGCCGCGCCCGCTGCACTGGAGCGCGAGGTCAACACCTTCATCGGCAGCAAGGACGATGGCAATACGTTCCCGGGCGCCTCGGCGCCATTCGGCCTGATCCAGGTCAGCCCGATCGGCGAGCACTACGCCGGCTGGCGCTATGACGATCCCAAGATCCGCGGCTTCGGCCACTCCTTCCTGTCCGGCGCGGGCTGCTGGGAGCAGGGCGGCCAGGTTTCGGTCCTGCCGGTGACCGGCAGCATCGGCCCGGGCGGTGACTTCAACACCGACGACGCCAAGAGCTTCGACCACAAGCGCTACGCTTCCAGCTACACCCATGACGGTGAAGTCGGCCAGGCCGGCTACTACAAGGTGCGCCTGACCAATTACGGCGGCATCGATGCCGAGGCCACCGCGCGCACCCGTGCCGCGGCCGAACGCTACACCTTCGCCGCCGACGCGACGACCGGTCATGTGCTGGTCAACCTTGGCCAGGCCAACGAGCGCCATTCGGTGATCGGCAGCGTGGTCGACGTGGTCGGCGACCGTGCCGTGGAAGGCAAGCTGGTCACCAAGAGCTTCTGCGGTGGGCATCAGTACACCACCTGGTTCCGCATCGAGTTCGATCGCCCGTTCAAGGCGTTCGGTACCTGGGGCGAGGGCGGCGGCCTGCCGGGCGCACGCCATGGCATGGAAGGCGAACTCAAACCCAGCGGCGCTTGGCTCAGCTTCGACCTGGCCAAGGGCCGCGCCGTGACCGCGGTCAGCGCGATCTCGCACGTGGATGCCGAAGGCGCGCGTGCCAACCTGCGCAGCGATGGCATGCAGGGCGAGCGCCTGCTCGGCTTCGATCAGATGCGCCAGCTGGCGCAGCAGCAGTGGCGCAGGGAACTGGCGGCGGTGCGCGTACAGGGCGGCAGCAACGATGACCGCACCGTGCTGTACACGGCGCTGTACCACGCGCTGCTGCAGCCGCTGACCGGCAGCGATGCCGATGGCCGCTACCGTGGCTACGACGACGCCATCCATCGTGCCGAAGGCTGGACCTACTACGAGTACTTCTCGCTGTGGGATACCTACCGCGCACAGAACCAGTGGCTGGCGCTGACCAAGCCGGAGGTCGCGCGCGATATCGGCCGGACCCTGCTGGCCATCGAAGCGCAGGGCGGCTGGCTGCCGCGTTGGGGCTATGCCAACTTCGAAACCAACATCATGACGGGTGATCCGGTCACGCCGTTCCTGGTGGACCTGTGGCGCTTCGGCGCGCTCGCCGGCCGAGAAGGCGAGGCTTATACCGCGCTGCGCAAGAACGCGTTCGAGGTGCCGCCGATGAACTCCCGTCATGCAGGCCGTTCGGGCAATCCGAGCTACCTGGCCAATGGCTACGTGCAGTACGACCGCGCCTTCCCCTCCAAGGGCATGGACGTGGATCCGCACCACGGCGGCTCGGCGACGCTGGAATACGCGCTGGCCGACTGCGCGCTGGCACAGATGGCC
The DNA here is from genome assembly GCF_039673155.1 of Stenotrophomonas sp. TWI1149. NCBI lineage: Bacteria > Pseudomonadati > Pseudomonadota > Gammaproteobacteria > Lysobacterales > Lysobacteraceae > Stenotrophomonas > Stenotrophomonas sp. TWI1149. Next base: position 220,417 of record NZ_JBDJLB010000004.1, on the reverse strand, counting down.
GATGGCCTCGGGCATGCCGCCGATGCCGGCGTGCTGCGCGAGCGCGGCCGCAACTGGCACAAGGTGTGGGACCCGTCGGTGCGGGACGAGGAGGGCGACTTCAACGGTTTCCCGCGTCCGCGCATGGAAGATGGCGCGTGGTACCTGCCCGCCGACGGCAAGTACAGCCCGCGCTCGCACCATGGTTTCCATGAAGGCACCGCGTGGCAGTACCAGTGGCTGGCGCAGCAGGACGTGCCCGGCCTGGTCCAGGCCATGCACGGTCGTGAGCAGGCGGCCCGCCGTCTGGATACGTTCTTCGCCTATGACGCACTCCTGAAGTCGCCGCTGACCGCCGCGCGCAAGGAATGGGTGGTCGGGCCCTACAGCTATTACAACCAGTACCGCTACAACCCCAACAACGAGCCGGACCTGCACGCGCCGTGGATGTACACCCTGATCGGCCAGCCGTGGAAGACCGCGACCGTGGTGCGCGCCGCGCAGCAGCTGTTCACCAACGCCCCCAACGGCGTGACCGGCAATGATGACCTGGGCACGATGTCGGCCTGGTACCTGTTCAGCGCGCTCGGCCTGTATCCCGCGGTGCCGGGCAGCGGCGAGTTCCTGCTGCATACGCCGCGCTTCGCCCGTGCCGAGATCGATCTGGGACAGGGCAAGACACTCACCTTGAAGGCACCGGGCGCCGATGGCCGCCAGCTGCAGTACGTCCAGAACGTCCAGGTCGACGGCCGCGCGCATGCACCGGTGTGGCTGGACTGGGCGCAGCTGCAGCGCGGTGGCACCATCTCGTTCGCGCTGGGCAGCACCGCCCCGGAGAACGGCTGGGGCACGCAGGCCGAGGCGCTGCCGGCCTCGTTCTGCGCCACCCCCGGCGCAGTGCTGGAATGAGCGGCGCACCCGCCTGCGCCGAGGTCGGCCCCCTGGGGCTGACCGCCGGCACGGGCGCGGACCGCTGGCCAATGCGATCGTTTAGGCTTGCACCTTGCTTGAGGAACCCGACGACCCGATGAAAGACAAGGCCACCCCCGCCGGCAAAGGCACGCGCGCGGTCACCGTGACCGACATCGCCGAAGCGATCGGCGTGTCGCGCGCGACCGTGTCGCTGGTGCTGCGTGGCAGTCCCCTGGTGAACGTCGACACCCGTGCCAAGGTGGAGGCCGAACTGCGGCGCCAGCGCTACGTGTACAACCGCGGCGCGGCCAACCTGCGTCGGCGCACGTCCTCGAGCGTGGCCCTGGTCATCAACGACCTGTCCAACCCGTTCTTCGCCGAATTCGCCTCCGGGGTGGACGAAGCGCTGGGCGGCAAGGGCTTCGTGACCCTGCTCGGCAGCACCGGTGAATCGCCGGAACGGCAGCAGGCCGTGCTGACCACCTTGATGGAGCACATGCCGGCCGGGCTGATCCTGTCGCCAGCCGAAGGCAGCGATACCGGGCAGCTGCGGCAGGTGCTCGGCCATGCCAACGTGCTGTTGTTCAACCGCGAACTGCCCGGCGCAGAGTGGGACTTCCTGACCCTGGACAACCAGCAGGGTGCCTACCTGGCCACCCGCCATCTGATCGAACAGGGCCACCGCCGCATCGCGTTCTATGGCGGCCATGCGGTGTCCAGTTCGTGCCATCAGCGTCGTACCGGGTATGCGCAGGCGCTGGTCGAGGCGGGCATGCCGGTGCAGCCGGCGTGGCTGATCGAAACCTCGCCCAGTCGCCTGGATGCGGCCGCGCGGACCGGCGAGCTGTTCGCGCTCGGTGACGTGCCGACCGCGGCGGTCTGCTACAACGACAGCGTCGCACTGGGCCTGATGCTGGGCCTGGCCTCGCGCGGCGTGCAGCCGGGCCGCGACTTCGCGGTGACCGGTTTCGATGACATTTCCGAGGCCTCGGTGGCATCGCCGCCGCTGACCACGCTGACCGTCAACCCGCGCGAGCGCGGGCGGCAGGCAGCCGAACTGCTGTTGCTGCGTCTGGACCATCCCGACGCTGCGCCGGCCCGTACCGTTGCACCGGTCCAGCTCCGCGTTCGCGAGAGCAGTGGCGCGATGACCGTCTGATGGTTCCCCCAATCACCTGCTCGCGCACTGAGGCGCGTACCTGAATGCCCATCTCTCCTACGCCCCGCCTCCCATCCTCATCCTCCGCTGCGCCCGTGGTGAACACGCGTGTCGCGCTGGCCGTGGCGACCACGATCTTCTTCATGTGGGGCTTCCTCACCTGCCTCAACGACATCCTGATCCCGCATCTGAAGGCGGTGTTCGAACTGAACTACGCCCGCGCGATGCTGGTGCAGTTCACCTTCTTCGGTGCGTACTTCCTGATGTCGCTCCCGGCCGGCCGGCTGGTCGCGCATCTGGGCTACAAGAAGGGCATCGTGGCCGGCCTGGCGATTGCCGCGGTCGGTGCGCTGGGCTTCTGGCCGGCCGCCGAACTGCGCGTGTATGAAGCCTTCCTGGGCGCCCTGTTCGTGCTGGCCACCGGCATCACCGTGCTGCAGGTCGCGGCCAACCCGTACGTGGCGCTGCTTGGCCCGGAGCAGACGGCCTCCAGCCGCCTGACCCTGGCCCAGGCGCTGAACTCGCTGGGTACCGCGATCGCGCCGATCTTCGGCGGGCTGCTGATCCTGGGCAACACGGTCAAGAGTGCCGACGAGATCGGCGCGCTGCCGGCCGCCGAGCAGATCGCTTACCGCGTGCAGGAAGCGCAGTCCGTGCAGGGCCCGTACGTGGGCCTGGCCGTGGCGCTGTTCCTGCTGGCGGTGTTCGTCTATCTGTTCCGCCTGCCGGCGCTGACCGAGACCACCGAGCAGGCCGATACCAGCAAGCACACCCTGATGGATGCGCTGCGCCATCGCCACGTGCTGTTCGGCGTGCTGGCGATCTTCTTCTACGTGGGTGCGGAAGTGTCGATCGGCAGCTTCCTGGTCAACTACCTGTCGCTGCCCAACATCGGCGGCTTCACCGAGAAGGAAGCCACCCATTACGTCTCGGCGTACTGGACGCTGGCGATGATCGGTCGGTTCGCCGGCTCGGCGATCATGACCCGGTTCTCGCCGCGCGTGCTGCTTACCCTGTTCGCGGGCATGAACGTCGCACTGCTGGCGCTGACCATGCTCAGCCAGGGGCAGGTCGCGTTGTACTCGATCGTGGCGGTGGGTCTGTTCAATTCCATCATGTTCCCGACCATCTTCGCGCTGAGCATCGAACGCTTGGGCACGCTGACCAACAAGGCCTCCAGCCTGCTGATCATGGCCATCGTCGGTGGCGCGGTGGTGCCGTACCTGCAGGGCCTGCTGGCCGACAGCATCGGGCTGCATGAGTCCTTCATCCTGCCGCTGCTCTGCTACGGCTACATCATCTTCTACGGCCTGTCCGGTTCGCGCCCGGCCGTCGGATTCCGCCAGGGAGCTTGAGGCCACGATGTCCAAGATTGTTTGTTTCGGCGAGATTTTGATCGATCTACTTGCCCAACCGCCGGCCACCCCGGACACCCCGCGTGCTTTCCTGCAGTACGCCGGTGGCGCACCGGCCAACGTCGCGGTAGCGGCTGCAAGGCTCGGTGCGGATACCCATTTCGCCGGCATGCTCGGCCAGGACATGTTCGGCGACTTCCTTGCCGAGAGCCTGGCCAGTGCCGGCGTGGCGACCGACTGCATCGTGCGCACCGACGCGGCCAAGACCGCGCTGGCGTTCGTCGCGCTGGATGCCAGCGGCGAGCGTAGTTTCAGTTTCTACCGCCCGCCGGCGGCTGACCTGCTGTTCCGCAGCGCGCACTTCCACCCGAACTGCTTCGACGGTACGCGCAGCTTCCACGTGTGCTCCAACAGCCTGACCGAGGCGGAGATCGCCGATGCCACGCTGGAGGGCATGCGTCGCGCCCGCCAGGCCGGTGCGATGGTCAGCCTCGATCTCAACCTGCGCCCGGCGCTGTGGCCGACCGGTGTCGACCCGCTGCCGCGGCTGTGGGAAGCGCTGTCGCTGGCCGACCTGGTCAAGCTCTCGCGTGAGGAACTGGAGTACCTGGCGGCCTCGGTGCCCGGCGGTGATGCCGCGGTGGTCGAGCGCCTGCTCGCCGCGCAGGCCCAGGCGGTGGTGATCACCGACGGCGCCGCACCGATCCGCTGGCATACCCGCCACGCCCACGGCGTGCTCACCGGCTTCCGCGTCACCACGGTCGATTCGACCGCGGCCGGCGATGCGTTCGTCGGCGGCCTGCTGTTCGGGATCGGCGAGCGCGGCGGTGACGGCGCCGGTTTCGCCGCGTTCTGCCAGGACCCCGCCGGGTTGGTGGAGGCGATCCGCTTCGGCGCGGCCGTCGGTGCATTGGCCGTGACCCGCAAGGGCGCTTTCGCCGCGATGCCCAGCCTCAATGAAGTCCAGCAACTGCTGCAGCAACAACAGGATGACGCCGCATGACCACGCCGGTTCCGCCGACCCCCGACTTCCGCTCGCCCGCGTTCCTGCGCGCCCACATCGCGCAGACGATGGCGTTCTACCAGCCGCATGAAATCGACCCTAAGGGCGGCTTCTTCCATTACTACCGTGACGATGGCAGCGTGTATGACGCCAGCCACCGTCATCTGGTCAGCAGCACCCGCTTCGTGTTCAACCATGCGATGGCCTACCGCGAATTCGGCAAGCCCGAGGACCTGGCGGCGGTCGAGCATGGTCTGCGCTACCTGCGCGAGGTGCATCGCAACCCGGCGACCGGCGGTTATGCGTGGACGCTGCGCGATGGCGTGGTCGAAGATGCCACCAACCACTGCTATGGCGTGGCCTTCGTGCTGCTGGCCTACAGCTGCGCGCTGAAGGCCGGGATCGGCGAAGCGAGGTCGTGGATGGACGAGACCTGGCAGCTGCTGGAAGCGCGCTTCTGGGAACCGGCGTTCGGCCTGTACAAGGACGAAGCCGACGCCGAATGGCACTTCAGCGACTACCGTGGCCAGAACGCCAACATGCATATGTGCGAGGCGATGCTGGCCGCGTTCGAGGCGAGCGGTGAGCAGCGCTATCTCGATCGCGCGCTGCTGCTGGCCGATCACATGACCCGTCGCCAGGCGGCGCAGGGCGATGGCCTGGTGTGGGAGCACTACGACCCCCAGTGGCAGATCGACTGGGACTACAACCGCGACGACCCCAAGCACCTGTTCCGCCCGTGGGGCTTCCAGCCGGGCCACCAGACCGAGTGGGCCAAGCTGCTGCTGATCCTGGATCGCCACGTGCAGGCCGACTGGCTGGTACCGACGGCGCGGCATCTGTTCGATGTCGCGGTGGAACGCAGCTGGGACGCCGGGCGCGGCGGGCTGTATTACGGCTTCGCGCCGGATGGCAGCGTCTGCGATGACGACAAGTATTTCTGGGTGCAGGCCGAATCGCTGGCCACCGCCGCGCTGCTGGCCAAGCGCACCGGCGACGCCGTGTACTGGGACTGGTATGACAGGTTGTGGGGCTACGCTTGGCAGCACATGATCGATCATCGCCATGGCGCCTGGTATCGCATCCTGGATGCGGACAACCGCAAGTACAGCGACGAGAAGAGCCCGGCGGGCAAGACCGATTACCACACCATGGGCGCCTGCTACGAAGTGCTCAACGTGGTGCGTTGATCGTCGGATCGCCAGTGGGTGTCTGAACGTGCCGGCCGAGAGCCGGCCGGCATAAGCGGGTCAACAACGAGGCAGGCTGCCATGCGTCATTTCCGTGTCGTCCGTGCGGCCTGCTGGCTGCTGTTGCTGCTGGTGGGATCGTGGGTGCTGCCGGTGACGGCAGCGCCGCTGCAGGCCCAGTGGAGCTTCCGCCTGTTGCCCGGCGATGCCCAGCTGCGCGCCCATCCACAGTTGGCCGGCTGGCGCACCGCGCAGGTGCCTGGCGCGGTGCATACCGACCTGCTGGCACAGGGACAGATTCCCGATCCGTACGTTGGCGCCCCCGAGGCCGGCCTGCAGTGGATCGGCCTGGCCGACTGGGAATACCGTGCGCAGTTCGATGTGGATGCGGCGACGCTGGCGCGCGCACATGCCGAGCTGGCGTTCGAAGGCCTGGATACGTTCGCGACCGTCACCCTCAACGGCCAGCCGCTGCTGCAGGCGAACAACAGCCATCGCACCTGGCGTGCACGGGTCGACGGCCGGTTGCGCGCCCGCGGCAATGAACTGCGCATCGTGCTGCGCTCGCCGATCCGCACGCTGCTGCCGGACGTGCAGGCGATGCCGCACAAGATCGCCGGCAACTATCCCTCGCCCTATGGCGATGAACCCAAAGACGCGATGGTGGGCAATTTCGTGCGCAAGCCGGGCTACCACTTCGGCTGGGATTGGGGCCCGCGTTACGTGACCGCCGGCATCTGGCGGCCGGTGCGGCTGGAGAGCTGGGACGCGCAGCGGCTGACCGCGGTGGCCGTGCAGACCCGTGCCCTGGATGCGGCCCGCGCGGACCTTGAGGTCGCGGTCGAGGTGGAGAGTGCGGCGGCGGGCACCGCCGCGGTGCAACTGGAGGTACTCGATCCGGACGGCAAGCGCGTGGCGCGCATCGACCGCAGGGCGATGCTGCAGGCGGGCGACAACCGCATCACGATCCCGGTGGCGCTGCAGAATCCGCGGCGCTGGTGGCCGGTCGGGCAGGGCGAGCAGGCGCGCTATACCGTGCGCGCCACCCTGGCATCGGGGACCGCCGATGCGTCCCGCATCGAGCAGCGCACCGGCCTGCGCACCGTCGAACTGCGGCGGGAGGCGGACCGCAACGGTGGCCAGAGCTTCGCGTTCGTGATCAACGGCGTGCCGATCTTCGCCAAGGGCGCCAACGTGATTCCGTTCGACATGTTCCCGGCGCGCGTGGACGAGGCTCGGATCCGGCGCGAGCTGACCGCGGCGCGCGATGCCAACATGAACATGCTGCGCAACTGGGGCGGTGGTTACTACGAAGACGACGTGTTCTTCGACATCGCCGACGAGCTGGGCCTGCTGGTCTGGCAGGACTTCATGTTCGGGGGCGGCATGCAGCCCGGCTACGATCCGGCGTTCCGCGCGAACGTGGTCGGCGAAGCGCGCGACAACGTGCGGCGCCTGCGCCATCACCCCAGCGTGGTACTGTGGTGCGGCAACAACGAAGAAGAGACCGCGTGGAAGGACTGGGGCCATGGCCGTGACCTGACGGCGGCGGATCCCGTGTTCGCCGCGAAGGTCTGGCAGGGCTACGTGGACCTGTTCGGCAATGATCTGCGCCAGGTGGTGGCCGAGGAGGGACTGGGCGTGCCGTACTGGTCGAGCTCACCGGGCAACGACCTGGACGAAAAGGCCAACGATTCCACCCGCGGCGACAAGCACTACTGGCAGGTGTGGGGCAATCCGGCGCTGCCGGTGACCGCCTACCTGCGCGAAACCCCGCGTTTCATGTCCGAGTATGGGCTGCAGGCCTGGCCGGTGTTGCGCACGCTGGACGGCGTCATTCCCGCCGACGAGCAGCAGGTCGACAGCCCGACGGTGCGCGCGCACCAGAAATTCATGGCGGGCGAGGGTAACCAGCGCCTGCTCAAGTACATCGAGGAGGAGTACGGCACGCCCCGTGATTTCCCGGCATTCGTGTACCTGAGCCAGGTGATGCAGGCCGACGGCATCCAGCTCGCAGCCCTGCATCACCGTGCCTCACGGCCGTACACGATGGGCTCGCTGTATTGGCAGCTCAACGATGTGTGGCCCGGGGCGTCGTGGTCGAGCATCGACTACGCTGGACGCTGGAAGGCGCTGCATTTCCACGCCCGGCGCTTCTTCGCCGACCACGCGGTGGCGGCGCTGCGCGACGACGGCACCACCCGGGTGAGTCTGCTCAATGATCGCCAGCAGGGCCTGCAGGCGACATGGCGGCTGCGCGTGATCGATCTCGATGGCACGCTGCGCAGTGAACAGCGGCATGCCGCGGCCCTGCCGCCGTTGTCCGCGTTGGAGGTGGGGCGATTTGCCGATGCCGACCTGTTGAAGGGGGCCGATCCGACCCGCACCGTGGCGGTGGTCGAGCTGTTCGACGGCGGGAAACGGCTGTCGCAGCAGGTGGTGTATTTCGTGCCGGCCAAGGCCTTGGCGCTGTCACGGCCGGCCATCGACAGCGCATTGCGCGCCGACGGCGACGGCTATGTGTTGACGCTGCGCTCGCCCACGCTGGTGCGTGCACTGTGGATCGCGTTCGATGGGCGGGATGCCACGCTCGACGACAACGCACTGGACCTGGTGCCAGGCAAGGTGGTGACGATCCGGCTGCGCGCCGATGCGGATCTGGCGACGCTGCAGAAGGCGCTGAGGCTCACCTCGTTGGTCGATACAACCGCCGCCCTGTAGCGGCGGGAGCTGGCCAGCGCGTGCGGCGCGTGAGCTATCCTCCAACGTATCGTTGACCAGGCCACGCACGTGTTTGCAGCAGACCAACGCATCATCCAGAGCAGGTGGCAGGAAGAAGCGTATCCCCGTCGGGATTCACTTGCTTTCGCGAATGGATTTTACTGCCTGTTCGAAACGTCCGAGCAGCACCCGGGGGTGATGGAGAAGACATGGATTCCGGCGTCGGATGCGTGGCAGGTGGGCGCCCATGGTTGTGAGGGGCTGGCAATACTGAGTGCCATCACGCTGTCGACAGACACGCTGATCACCTGTGGCGAGTGCTGCGCCGCAGGTGAAGATGGCTTCATCGCAGTGAGCGAGGCCGCGACCAATAGGTTGATCTGGCTGCTGGTACTGAGCCGAACGGACCCGTTCGTCGCCCTGGCGCTGGAGGAGGATTGCGTTCGAGCCACCTCGTCGGGCGGCACAACGGTCCTCATCCCGTTGGACCGCCCGGACCAGCTATCCATCGCTTGGGGATGAAGAGGCTGGGTGCCGCAATCGCGCGGAAGGCATCCACGCATGAATCATGCTACGTGCCCGGCGGCAGCCGCTCTCCACATGGCGATGCGTTCATTGGATTGGCGCCCCATGGAGCCGCGTGGATCTACCCGGTTACAGCGTGATCTGCTGGAAATTCTCGACGCGGTCGTGGCCGTGCGTGGCCTCACCACTGCGTGGCAGCGGGTAATCGTCCAGGCGGTCGATCAAACGTGTCTGCAGGCCGGCCTCGCGCGCAGCATCCAGCTCTTCCACCACATCGGACAGGAACAGGATCTGCGCGGCCGGCACGCCGATCGCCTCGACGATGTGGCGGTAGCTGTCCGCCTCGCGCTTGCCGCCGACTTCGGTGTCGAACCAGCCCGAGACCAGCCCCGTCAGGTCACCGGCCTCGCTGAAGCCGAAAAACAGCTTCTGCGACGGGACCGAACCGGACGAATACACGTACAGCGGCTTGCCCTCGGCATGCCAGCCCTTCAGCACGGCGGCCACTTCCGGATAGAAGTGCGCCTTGTAGTCGCCGTTGCGGTAACCGGCTTCCCAGATCATGCCCTGCAGCGCCTTGAGCGCGGTGTGCTTGCGGTCCTGGTCGATCCAGCCCTGCAGCGTTTCCACGATCAGGCTGTCCTGGCAGGCGCCGCCGATCTCGACCGCCACCGCGTCCAGCCAGCGGCGCACCTGCGGCTCCTGGCCATGCGCGGCGACGAATGCCGGCAGCGCCTTGCGCGCATACGGGAACAGCACGTTCTTGACGAACGAAATGCTGCTGGTGGTGCCCTCGATATCGGTGAGGATGACGGTCGGATGCGGCATGGATCAGTCGGCCTGGTGCTGTGCGGGGTGGTAACGCGGGAAGGTCTGGGCGATGTCGCTGCCGGTGAAATGGCCGACCCAGCCATCCGGCTCGGTGAAGAAGCGGATCGCCACGAAGCTCGGCTCCTCGCCCATGTCGAACCAATGGGTGATGCCATCGGGCACGGCGATCAGATCGTTCTTGACGCACTCGATCTCGTAGACCTTGCCGTCCACGTGCAGGGTGAACAGCCCGGAGCCGGCGACGAAGAAGCGGACCTCGTCTTCCTTGTGGAAGTGCTCGTCCAGGAACTTTTTGCGCAGCTCGGCGCGGTTCGGGTTGTCCGGTGCGATCGACGCGACGTCCACGCTCTTGAAGCCGTGCGTGGCAACCAGCCGGTCGATATCGACCTTGTACGCGGCGAAGACCTCGTCCTGGCTGGCACCCGGCGCGACCTCATGGGCCGCCTGCCAGCGCTCGAAGGTGACGCCGATCGGCTTGAGTTCGGCGGCGATCGCCTCGCCATCCCGGCTGTCGAACAGCGGGACATCCGGGGCGGTGTCATCAAATATGCGGAGTCGGCTCATGGCGGCGGCATCGAGGCGAAGAGGGGAAAGAAAGGGTACCAGTGCGGCGCCGGGGTGGGGGCGACGCACTGATGCCGAAGCGCGGAATACAGATTCTCTTCAGGAATCTGAGCGCGATCCGCCGCGCAGCTTGCGCAGTTCCAGCTCACAGTGCAGCAGGAATTCGAAGGCTTCCATGTGGCGGCGCGCCTCGGCCATGGTGCGGCCCCACGCGTACAGGCCGTGGCCGTCGATCAGGTAGCCCCACAGCGGCTGGGTGTCGAGCAGGGCATCGACCTGGGCCGAGAGCACGTCCATGTCCTGGGTGTTGGCGAACACCGGCACATCGACCGCCATCTCGTGGGTGCTGTTGCCGTGAAACGCCTTCAGCAGCTCGTAGCCTTCCAGCCGGATGTGGCCCTGCGGTGCATACAGGCGCGAGGCGATGGTCTGCACCGGCGAATGGGTGTGCAGCACGCAGCCGATCTCCGGGAAACGGCGGTACAGCTGGGTGTGCAGCAGGGTCTCGGCGGAGGGGCGCAGCGGGCGGCCGACGGCCTTGCCGTCGAAATCCACCACCATGATGTCGTCCTCCACCAGCCGGCCCTTGTCCTTGCCGGAGACGGTGATCGCGGCATGGCGGTCATCCAGCCGGTGGGAGAAGTTGCTGCTGGTGGCCGGGGTCCAGCCGGCGTGGGCCAGCTCGCGGATGTTGTCGATCAGCAGCTGGGCCAGTTCGCTCAGGCGCGCGGTGTCGTACGGGAAGGTGGGGGTGCTCATGGGGCTATTTTACGGCGCTTCCATCGATTTCGCGCGCTCGGCGGTAGTGCCGGCCGCTGGCCGGCTCCTCATGAGCGCTTTGGGTGCACGTGGAGCCGGCCAGCGGCCGGCACTACTTGCGCAAGCGGCTATGGCGATAACCGTAGCTGAAGTAGATCGCGAAACCACCCAGCGTCCAGAAGCCCATCAGCATCCAGTTATGCGCCGTCATCGCCGTCAGCAGCGCGATGCAGCTGAGCACGCCCAGGCTGCAGATCAGCCACGCCATCGGCATCCGGAACGGACGCGGCAGGTCCGGCTGGGTGCGGCGCAGGATCAGCACGCCCGCGCAGACCGCCGCGAACGCGATCAACGTGCCCATCGAAGTCAGCTCACCGAGGACGTCGAGCGGGAACACCGCTGCCAGCAACGCGATGCTGATGCCCGTGATCACCGTGTTGATGTGCGGCGTGCGGTACTTGGGGTGGATCTTGGTGAACAGCGGCGGCAGCAGCCCGTCGCGGCCCATGATCATGAAGATGCGCGGCTGCGCGATCACCATCACCAGCACCACCGAGGACAGCCCGATCAGCGCGCCGATTTCCACGACCACGCGCAGCCAGCCCAGTTGCGGATGCGCCGCGACCGCGGTCACGACCGGCTCGTCCGTGCCCAGCAGCTGGTACGGCACCAGCCCGGTCATCACCGCCGCCATGGCGATGTACAGCACCGTGCAGATCACCAGCGAGAGCATCATGCCGATCGGCATGTCGCGCTGCGGTTTGTGCGATTCCTGCGCGGCCACCGAGACCGCCTCGAAACCGATGTAGGCGAAGAACACCATCGCCGCACCGCGCAGCACGCCATCGAAGCCGTACTTGCCCGGGCCTTCGTTCTCCGGAATGAACGGCGTCCAGTTGGCCGGATCCACGTATTTCCAGCCCACCACGATCACCAGCAGGATCAGCGCGGTCTTGAGCACCACCATCGCCATGTTCATGGCCGAGGATTTGCTGATGCCCACGTAGCACAGCCAGGTCAGCAGCAGCACCAGCACGGCGGCCGGGATGTTGGCGATGGCGCCGGTCGGGCGCAGCTGGCCATCGAGTGGCGCACTGACCAGCGCGGCCGGCAGATGGATGTCGAAGTGACTGAGCAGGCTCAGGAAATAGCCGGTCCAGCTGACCGCCACCGCCGAGGCGGAAACGCCGTATTCGAGCACCAGCATCCAGCCGATGAACCAGGCCGAGAGCTCGCCGAACGTGGCATAGGTATAGGTGTAGGCACTGCCGGAGACCGGCACCATCGCCGCGAACTCGGCATAGGCCATCGCGCAGAACGCGCAGCAGATCGCGGCCAGTACGAACGACAGCATGATCGCCGGGCCGGCATGGTTGGCCGCGGCCTGGCCGGTGATCACGAAGATGCCGCCGCCGATGACCGCGCCGATGCCCAGCGCGGTCAGGCCCCAGGGGCCGAGGGTACGGCGCAGGCTCAGGCCGTTGGCGTCTTCATGGGCGGCGTGCGGATGCTTGGTGGCCCACAGTTGCTTGAACATGGTTTGGAATTCTTCTCAGGCGCGACGTATCAAACGACCGGGCCGGCACTGGGCCGGCCCGGCAGCATTCAGGCGGACTTCTTGTTCAGCTTGCTGTGGCGGATGCCGTAGCCGAAGTAGATGCACAGGCCCAGCAGGGTCCAGGCCACGAACAGGTGCCAATGCACCACGAACGCCTGGTAGAACAGGAACAGACAGGCGAGCGCGCCTACCGGGCAGATGATCCACACCAGCGGCACACGGAACGGCCGTTCCAGCTCCGGGCGCGTGTAGCGCAGGATCAGCACGCCGATGCATACCGTGGCGAACGCCAGCAGGGTGCCCATCGAGACCAGCTCGCCGAGCACGTTCAGCGGCACGGTGCCCGCCAGGGTGGCGGCGATGGCACCCACCACGATCGTGCTCCAGTACGGGGTGCGGAAGCGCTTGTGCACCTTGCCGAAGATCTTCGGCAGCAGGCCGTCGCGGGAGATCGTGTAGGCGATGCGGGTCTGGCCCATCATCATCACCAGCACCACCGAGGACAGGCCGGCGATCGCGCCGATTTCCACCGCGGTCTTGAGCCAGGACAGGGTCGGGTAGGGCTCCAGCGCGGTGGCGACCGGCTTGTCGGTGCCCAGCAGGTGGTACGGCATCATGCCGGTCAGTACGGCGCAGACGATGATGTAGACGATGGTGCACACGGCCAGCGAGCCGAGCAGGCCGATCGGCATGTTGCGCTGCGGATCCTTGGTTTCGCCGGCAGCGGTGGAGACCGCATCGAAGCCGATGTAGGCGAAGAACACGATGGTCGCCGCACGGAACACGCCGCTCCAGCCGAACTCACCCGGCACGCCGGTGTTCTCCGGAATGAACGGGGTCCAGTTGGCCGGGTCCAGATGCGCCGCACCGAAACCGATGAACAGACAGATCACGGTGACCTTGATCGCCACGATGATCGCGTTGACGAAGGCCGACTGGGTCACGCCGACGTACAGCAGGCCGGAGACGGCCGCCACGATCAGCACCGCCGGCAGGTTGAACAGCTTGCCGGAGGAGATGAATTCATGGCCGGTCCAGGCGATGGGCGCGGCGCTCAGCGCATCCGGGAACGGCATGTTGAGCGTGGTGGTAATGAAGCTGATCAGGTACGCCGACCAGCCCACCGCGACCGAGGCCGAGGCGAACAGGTACTCCAGCACCAGGCACCAGCCGATGAACCAGGCCATGCCCTCACCGAGAGTGGCGTAAGAGTAGGAGTAGGCGCTGCCGGAGACCGGCATCATCGCCGCGAACTCCGCGTAGCACAGGCCGGCCAGTGCGCAGGCGAAGCCGGCAAACACGAACGACAGCATCACTGCAGGGCCGGCGTGGTTCGCCGCGGCCTGGCCGGTGAGCACGAAGATGCCGGCACCGATCACCGCACCGATGCCGAGCAGGATGAGGTGTTTCGCTGTGAGGGTCCGTTTCAGTGTGGGCTCGCCGTCCAGGCTGCCTTCGATGGGCTCGCCGGCATCGACGTGCGGTGCCGGTGCGACCGGTTTGACCCTCAACAGAGACTTCAGCATGCAGTGCTTCCCTAAATGAACAAAGGTGAGGCGCGCGGTACATTGCCGCACGCCCTGATGGCGACTGGGCGCCCCAGCGGTGCGGGGCCCGCTGTACCTTAGCCAAAGCTGAAGCCGCTGTACAAGCACAAATGCAGCATGGCCGAGCGATAATCGGCCAAATCCGCACGATGCCCGCGCCTGCCATGTCGTTGAACCCCGAATCCATTGCCATTCCTGACGCTGCCCTGCGCAGTCAGCTTGACGCCTACGCCCGCCGACACCCCGGGGACGCGGCGCTCGCTGACGAATTCAGCACATTGCTGGACGATCCGGAAAACCCGTTCCTGCGCGAGCGCCTGGCCGGGCACTTCACCGGCAGCGCATGGCTGGTCAGTGCCGACGGGCAGCGCGTGCTGCTGACTCACCACCGCAAGCTGGACCGCTGGCTGCAGCTGGGCGGCCATGCCGACGGCGAGCGCGATCTGGCCCAGGTCGCGCTGAAGGAGGCCGAGGAAGAGTCCGGGCTGACCGCGCTGGTGCTGGAGGATGGCGAACTGTTCGACATCGACAAGCACTGGATCCCCGAACGCAGGGACGTGCCCGGGCATTGGCATTACGACGCCCGCTACGTGGTGCGGGCGCTGGGCAGTGAGCAGTTCGCGGTCAGCGAAGAGTCGCTCGCGCTGGCTTGGCGCGATATCCGTGACGTGGCCAACGCAGCGATCGAGACCCCGGATGGCGACGATTCCCTCCCGCGCATGGCCAAACGCTGGCTGGCGGGGTGATTTAACAGGGACGGGGGTAGTTATTAACTACCTCCGTCCCTGTTAATAAAGAACGCGGGTGCGCAGCGTGCCCGGGATCGCCGCCAGCTCGTCGCGCACGGCGCCGGCCTGGGCTTCGCTGGCGGTGATGTCGATCACCACGTAGCCGACCTTCGGATCGGTGCGCAGGAACTGGCCGTCGATGTTGACGTTGTGGCGCGAGAAGATCTCGTTGACCCTGGACAGCACGCCCGGCACGTTCTGGTGGATGTGCAGCAGGCGCAGGCTCTCGGCGTGCTCGGGCAGGGTCACTTCCGGGAAGTTGACCGCCGAGAGGGTGCTGCCGTTGTCGCTGTAGCGCACCAGTTTGGCCGCCACTTCCACGCCGATGTTGTCCTGCGCTTCCAGCGTGCTGCCGCCCACGTGCGGGGTCAGGATCACGTTGTCGTGGGCGGTCAGCGGGGAGACGAAGGCATCGCCGTTGCCCTTGGGCTCGACCGGGAACACGTCCAGCGCCGCGCCGCCGAGATGGTCCGAGCGCAGCGCCGCATCCAGCGCATCGATGTCGACCACGGTGCCGCGCGCGGCATTGATCAGGTGCGCGCCGGGGCGCATCCGCGCCAGTTCATCGGCGCCGATCATCCACTGCGTGGCCGGGGTTTCGGGCACGTGCACGGTCACGATGTCGGCGCGCGCCAGCAGGTCGTCCAGGCTGATCGCCGCCCGGGCATTGCCCAGCGACAGCTTGGTTTCCACGTCGTGGAAGATCACCTGCATGCCCATCGCCTCGGCCATCACGCCGACCTGGGTGCCGATGTGGCCATAGCCGATGATGCCCAGCGTCTTGCCGCGTACTTCATGGCTGCCGGCCGCTGACTTGGACCAGCCACCGCGATGGCACTCGGCGTTCTTCTGCGGGATGCCGCGGGTCAGCATGATCGCCTCGGCGATCACCAGCTCGGCCACGCTGCGGGTGTTGGAGTAGGGCGCGTTGAACACCGGGATGCCGGCCAGTTCCGCCGCCTCCAGGTCGACCTGATTGGTGCCGATGCAGAAACAGCCGACCGCCATCAGGCGCTTGGCATGCACCAGCACATCCGCGCTCAGCTGCGTGCGCGAGCGGATGCCGACGATGTGGGCCTCGGCGATCCGGGCCTTGAGTTCGTCTTCGGGCAGCGCCTTGCTGTGCAGTTCGATCTGCGAATAGCCGGCCGCGGTGAACACGTCGATCGCGGTCTGGCTGACCCCCTCGAGCAACAGTACGCGGATATCCTGCTTCGGGAACGAGGTCTTTTTCGGCGACATGGGCGGCGTGCGACGTGTGGCGGCGGGAGCCCCCAACTATGCCAGAAGCCGACGTCGATGGTGCGGTGCGCCAATCGACGCCCAGACAGTTTCAGATGCACCTATCTGGGTAGGGCTGGCGAGGGCGATCGACGCCCTGGCGACTGGACGCGGCCGGTAGCGGCTGGCAGGCTTGCGGGCTCCCCCGGCACTGCCAGACGCCCCATGACCGATCCGCGCCTTGATTCGCTGTTGCACGATTGCCCCGGGCTGCGCCTGAAGACCGATCCGGCCGATCTGGAGCACTACGGCCGCGACTGGACCCGCCGCTGGACGCCGGCGCCACTGGCGATCGCGCTGCCGGGCACGGTCGAGGAGGTGCAGGCGATCCTGCGCTGGGCCAGTGCCCGCAACGTGGCGGTAGTGCCTTCCGGCGGCCGGACCGGCCTGTCCGGTGGCGCCGTCGCAGCCCATGGGGAACTGGTGCTAAGCCTGGAACGGATGAACAAGCCGTTGGCCTTCGATGCTGTCGACCGCACCCTGACCGTGCAGGCCGGCATGCCGCTGGAGGCGGTGCACAACACGGCGCTCGAGCACGGGCTGATCTACCCGGTGGATTTCGCCGCGCGCGGGTCGTGCTCGATCGGCGGCAACATCGCCACCAACGCCGGCGGCATCCGCGTGATCCGTTACGGCAATACCCGTGAGTGGATCGCCGGGCTGACGGTGGTGACCATGGCCGGGGAGCGGGTCGAGCTCAACAAGGGCCTGATCAAGAATTCCAGCGGCTACGACTTCCGCCAGTTGCTGATCGGCTCGGAAGGCACGCTCGGCGTCATCGTGGAAGCGACGCTGAAGCTCACCGACCCGCCGCCGGCCAGCAACGTGATGTTGCTTGCGCTGCCCTCGTTCGAGGTGCTGATGCAGGTGTTTGCCGCATTCCGCGAACGGCTGCAGCTGCAGGCGTTCGAATTCTTCACCGACCGCGCGCTCGAGCACGTGCTGGCGCACGGTGCGCAGGCACCGTTCGATGAGGTCCATCCGTATTACGTGGTGACCGAGTTCGCTGTGGGCGATGAGGCCCAGGAAGCCGCCGCGATGGCCGCCTTCGAAGACTGCATGACGCACGGCTGGGTCAGCGATGGCGTGGTCAGCCAGAGCGATGCGCAGGCCGCGCAGCTGTGGCGGTTGCGCGAAGGCATCACCGAGGCCGTGGCGCGCTACAAACCCTACAAGAACGATGTTTCGGTGCGGATCTCGGCGATGCCGGCGTTTCTCGCCGAAACCCAGGCGCTGATCGGGCAGGCGTACCCGCAGTTCGACGTGGTCTGGTTCGGACACATCGGCGACGGCAACCTGCACATCAACGTGCTCAAGCCGGACGGCACCGCGGATGCCGAGTTCCTGACCCAGTGCGAGCATGTCACCAAGCTCCTGGCCGGCGTGCTGAGCCGGTTCGACGGCAGCATTTCGGCCGAGCACGGGATCGGCCTGGTCAAGAAGGGCTATCTGGACAGCACCCGCAGCGTCGCGGAAATCGCCTTGATGAAGGCGGTCAAACGCGCGTTTGATCCCCAAGCGCTGCTGAATCCCGGCAAGGTCTTCGACCTCTGAGACAAGACAGGATTTCACGCAGCCTATACGCTCTGTGCTTTCCACCACGAACGACACCCTGATGATGCGTCCGATCCTGCTTCTTGCCGCGCTTGCCCTGCCGCTGTCTGCGATGGCGTCCAGTTTTGCCGGCAGCTCCGCCGGCTCCGCATCCGGCGCGTCCTCGGCCGGTTCGTCCAGCTCGGGCGATGACAAGATCGTGCTCGATGCGCGTGATGACGCCGCGGCCTTCGTGGCCAGCGACGGCGCCATCCGTGGCGCACGCCTGGAAGCGGCGCTGCTGCACCTGCGCGAGCAGGGTGCCGCGCAGCAGGCCAGTGACATGGCGCTGGCCAGGACCCTGCTGGCACGCTGATGCAACCCGCCGGTCAGGTCCGCCGCTGGCGCTGGGCGGTCCTGATCGCGTGGCTGGCCGCGCCTTGGGCGCACGCCGCGCTGCAGCTGGAACTGCAGCCGCAGGGATTGAACACGGCGCAGATCGTCGCCGCCGAGCGCGCCCTGCAGCAGGTGCGCACGCGCCTTCCTTCCGGGTGGCAGGCACGGTTCCAGCAGCCGGTCCTGGTCCGCTGGTCGGACGCGCTGCCGGCCCATGTGCACGGCCGTGCCCGCAACGGCACGATCACCCTGCAGCGCGCACTGCTCGACAGCGTGCAGGAGGATCAACCATTGCCGCGCCCGCTCGAGGCGGCACTGATCCATGAACTGACCCACGTGCTGGACCGTTCGCCGCAGGGCGGCTGGTCACGCGACGCGCGCCTGCGCGATCTGGCCGGCTGGCAACGACGCCCGTGGAAACTCGGCCGCACCGGCAACGCCTTCAGCGGACGCAGCCCCGATGATTACGAGCGTGCCAGCCCGGCCGAGTTCCTGGCGGTCAACGCCGAGCACCTGGTGCTCGATCCCGGGTACGCCTGCCGTCGACCGGCCGTCGCCGCGTGGTTCGCCGACCATCTGGGGCCGACCGCGCACACGGTCGACTGCGACACCCGTCTGCCGTTGATGCAGGCCGAAGAGGAGGCGGGCGCTGCGACGCTGCTCGAGCTGGATCCGGCGCGGGTTTACGGCGTCGACTACCTGCTCGCCGAAGGCAATGACCAGCTGATGAGCCGCTGGGGCCACAGCATGCTGCGGCTGGTGATCTGCGCGCCGGGACGACCACGCGGGCCGGCCTGCCGGATGGACCTGTCCCATCACCGCGTGCTGTCCTACCGCGCTTTCGTCGGCGATGTGCAGATTTCCAGCTGGCGCGGGCTGACCGGTGCCTATCCCTCGCGTCTGTTCGTGCTGCCGCTCAACCAGGTCATCAACGAATACACCCAGCTCGAGCTGCGGGGGCTGTCCTCGGTGCCCTTGGCGATGGATCAGCAGGACATCGCCAGCCTGCTCGAGCGTGTCGCGCAGGTGCACTGGAGCTACGACGGGCGCTATCTGTTCGTCAGCAACAACTGCGCGGTGGAGACCGGCAAGCTGCTGCAGGAAGGCGTGCCGCGCCTGGCGTCGCCCGGTTTGAACCGGCTCACCCCGCGCGGCCTGCTGACCCGCCTGGAGCGCCTGGGCGTGGCGGATGCCAGCGTGCTGAACGATCGGGGGCAGGCGACCCGGCAGGGCTATTACTTTGCGTCGGCGGAAGCGCATTACCAGCAGCTGTTCGATGTCGCCCGCCGGCAGCTGCCGCTGGGCACGGCGAACGTCGGCGACTGGTTGCGGCAGCCGGCCAGTGAGCGGGCACGCTGGGTGGAGCAGGGCGATCTGCGCGTCACGGCGGCCCTGTTGTTGCTGGAACAGGCGGCACTGCGCCGCGAGGAACTGCGTGCGCGCGATGTCCTGAAGCGGCTGCTCGGCGATCCGGACGCGGGCGATGCCGCGGCGCGCGACACGCTGCGCGCGTTGCTCGAGGACACCGGCCAACTGGTCAGCCCGGCGGCCCTGGTGAAGGGTGGGGGCTACGGCCTGCCCTCCGCCGGTGAGCGCGCGATGGCCGCCGAGGCCGCCGTGCAGCTGAGTGCGCAGGGCGCGCCGGCCTGGAAGGCGCTGCAACGGCAGTTGAAGCAACGCCTGCCGGTGCGGCAGCAACGCGAGCTGGCCACGATCGACAGCTCGCTGGTCCGGCTTGGCGCGCGGATGCGCGAACTGGCCCGGGAAGACGGCGTTACTGCCGCGGCAGCTCGATGACGAAGCGCGCGCCGCCCAGCGTGCTGGCTGCGCAGGCCACATGGCCGCCATGCGCATCGGCGATTGCCTTGACCACCGCCAGCCCCAGCCCGCTGCCACCGCGCTGACGCGAGCGCGAGCCATCACCGCGCAGGAAGGGATCGAAGATCTGCTCACGCAGCACTGCATCGATGCCGGGACCTTCGTCGTCGATGGCGATCTGTACGTGGGTGGCGGTGTCGTGCACGGCGATGCGGACCCTGCCGGGCGTGGCGTAGCGCCGCGCATTCTCCAGCAGCGCCATCAGCGCCTGGCGGACCCGGGTCGGGTCGCAATGCGCCGGATGCTCCTCGCGTGAGGTTTCCAGCTCCAGCACGAAGCCGCTGCTGCGGAAGCCCGGGTCGACCAGGGTCATCACCGACTGCACTTCCTGCACCACATCGTTGCGGGCGCGGCGGACATCCAGGCGGGCGCTGTCGGCCAGGCTCAGCACCCGCAGGTCCTCGATCAGCCGCGACAGCCCTTCGACCTGGGCCAGCAGGCTGCGGAACTGGCCTTCATCCGGGGCGAACACCCCTTCGGCCAAGCCCTGCAGGCGGCCGCGCAGGATGGTGACCGGCGTGCGCAACTCGTGCGCGATCGCCGCGTGCCACATCACCCGGTCCGCCTCGATGTTCTGCAGCCGGCGCGCCATCGCGTTGAAGTCGTCCACCAGCAGCGCCACTTCGCCGAGCGAGCGATCACTGATCGCGGCGCGCGCGCCCAGGTCGCCATCGGCAAGCCGGCCGATGCTGTCCACCACCGCATTGAGCGGGGTCAGGATGCGCTGGGACAAGCGCACCGAGGCAGCGACGGCCAGGGTCAGTCCGATCAGGGTCACGCCCACCATCCAGACCAGCTCGGGGCCGCTGGGCACCCAGCTGACCGGCTCCGCGGCGCCACCGGGGTAGAACGCCACCAGCACGGCATACAGCAGGTAGGAGCTGAGGATCACCATCACGATGACCGCCAGCACCATCATCGACATCGACAGCACGATGTGCCGGCTCAGGCCCGAGCGGCGCATCAATGGTCCGCCGCCAGCCGGTAACCGACGCCGCGCACGCTGGCCGGCACGTTGGCCAGGCCGACATCATCGAGTTTGCGCCGCAGCTTGCTGACGTGGCTGTCCACGGTGCGCTCCAGCGCTTCGCTTTCCGGCAGGCACGCGTGCATGAGTTCGCTGCGGCTGAAGATGCGCATCGGTGCCAGCGCCATGCAGTGCAGCAGTTTGTATTCGGTCAGGGTGAGCAGCAGTTCGTGGCTGTAGCCATCGCCTTCGACATGCACAGCGTGGTGCTCCGGATCGATCACCAGGCTGCCCACGCGCAGGATCTCCGGTGCGCTCGGGCGCGGCGCATTCAAAGTGCGGCGCAACACTGCGCGCACCCGCGCGGCGACTTCGGCCGGGTTGAAGGGCTTGACCACGTAATCGTCCGCGCCCATCCGCAGCGCGGTGAGCTTGTCCAGGTCCTGGTCCAGCGCGGTCAACATGATCACCGGCGTATCGCCGCGCTGGCGCAGCGTGTTGAGCACGGTCCAGCCGTCCATGCCCGGCATCTGCACGTCGAGCAGGACCAGGTCCGGCCGCGCGCTGCGATGCAGGGCGAGGGCGCCGAGGCCGTCCTGCGCGCGCAGCGTGCGCAGGCCTTCGCGCGCGAGGTAGGCTGCGACGATGTCGGCGATCTCGGGTTCGTCCTCGACAATCAGGACCAGGGCGTTGAGCGAATGATCCCAGCGCGCGGTGGGTGCGCCGGGTGAATCGGAGGCGGGCATGCAGGGCAGGGCCGGAAGGTGCTTGTGCTCCATCGTATCTCCACACTTCCTCCATCGAAACCCCACCGAGCCCGCGCAGACTGCCGCCATCGTGATTTCAGCCGGTGTTCCGGCCCTGTGCTGCGGATGAAGAACTCCAGATGGATGCCCGCCCTTGGGGCGGCGAACGAGACACGGCGCGTGCGCGGTGGGCGCATGACGCTGCGACGATGGCGGGTGCACACATGAACGCGCTCCTGCAACCGGCACACGTCGAGGCAGCCGAGGCGCGGCTCTGGGATGCGCTGGTCCAGTGGCAGCCGCAGCAGGTGCGTGCGCTGCTGTCGCCGGCGCTGTTCCTGACCGACCACGCTGGCCAGCGCCAGGATGCGTCCCCGCTGCTGGCCGGCTGGAACGCGCGGCGCATCCGCATCGCCGCGATCGAGCGGCAGCAGACCGAGCACCTCGCCTGCGGCGCGATGGTGCTGGTCACCGGCGAGCTGCGCATCCACCTCGATGGCGAGCACGGCAGGCGCCTGCACACGATGCGCCTGCTACGGGTCTGGACGCGCAGCAGCGCCGCGCCGGGCGTGCATCTGCTGTCGATGTGCGTGCTCCCTGCATCGCCACCGCTGCACTGAACCGCGCGTTCAGCAGGGCGGTTGGGGTCAGCGCCGCTTCACCTGTTCTCACGGCGCGGCAGGTACGATCAAGTGTTGTCGACGTTATCGCAAGGAGTTCCTCATGCGCGCATCTCCCTGGTTGTTGAGCCTGGCCGTTACCGGCGTACTCGCCGCCTGCCAACCGGCCACCGAGAGCAGCCCCGCCGCCGACGGCAGCGAAGCGCCGCCCCCCCTCGATGCCTCCACGGCCGATGAGCGCAGCTACGCGTTCCGCTGTGGCGAGCTGGAAGTGCATGCCACCTACCGCGGCCAGGATTCGGCGACGGTGGTGGTGGGTGACCGTACCTTCGCGATGTCGTCGCAGCCGGCCGCGTCCGGTGCCAAGTACGGCGATGGGCAGGGCAACGAATTCTGGACCAAGGGCACCACCGACGGGATCCTGATCCTCAAGGGCGAACCGGATCGCACCTGCACCGGCACCGGCGAGCAGGGCGGCGAAGCGCCGCCGGCCAATGCCACGGCCACTGCGGATGCCGATGCGGCGGGCGGGTTCCGCGCGACCGGGAACGAGCCCGGCTGGCTGGCCCAGGTCGGTGCGGGTGCGACGCCGGCGCTGCACATCGAGATGGATTACGGCGAGCGCAAGCTCGAGATTCCGAGCCCCACGCAGGGCCGTGATGGCTGGTCCGGTACCGCCGCGGATGGCACCCCGGTCAAGCTGACCTTCCAGCGCACCGTGTGCCAGGACGATATGAGCGGCCAAGCCTTCGGGGCCACGGCGATGCTGACGGTCGGTGCGCGCCAGTACCATGGGTGTGGCGATTTTGCCGGTGCGCCGTCGCTGGCCGCCAAGCCCTGATCGATCCGTTGCCACCGGATGCGCGCGTGCGCGTCCGGTGAGGCGTCACATGCCGCGCGGGCAGGGATTGGGCAGCGCGCGGCTGCGGGTATCCAGGACCAGTTCGTTGCGGGTGCCGAGCAGCATCAGTTCGGTGTGCACCAGGCAATTGTCCGCATGGCGCTGCAGAAGCTGGTTGAACAGCCTGGCGCGGTCGTCGCAGTACTCGTGGATCGCATACGCCAGTTCGCGGGCGCGGTCCTCGTCGTAGGCTTCTTCGCCGGCGAAGTGCTGGCACGCGCTTTCGCGGCCCAGGAACGCCTGCACGTCGCCCGGCATCGCGCAGTACATGCGGATGTCTTCGGCCACGAACAGCTCGGCAGGCACGTCGCAGCGTGCATTGCCGGTGGTATCGACCGCTGCCGCGGCGGCCGTGGTGTCGGGGTCCAGCGTCTCGCTCTCCACTGCCCGCGGCGAGCACGCCGCGAGCAGCAGGAGCAGGACGGTCGGTGCGGACCGCTTAGTCGGCACGGCCGGCGAATTCACCGGTGGTGGTGTTGACCAGCACGCGCTCGCCGTTGGCGATGTACTCCGGCACCATGATCTCGATGCCGGTGCTGAGCTTGGCCGGCTTCGGGCGCTTGGTGGCGGTGCCGCCCTTGAGCTCCGGCGGGGTCTCGACCACTTCCAGCACCACGCTGGTCGGCAGCTGTACGCCCACCGGGGTCTCGTCGATCACCTGCACGTAGATGCCGGTCAGGCCATCGGTGATGTAGCCGGCGTCATCGCCGAGCACGTCCGCGTCGACCATGTACGGGGTGTAGTCCTCGTCGTCCAGGAAGACGAAGGCGTCGCCATCCATGTACGAGTAGGTCGCCTGGCGGCGCAGCAGTTCGACTTCCGGCAGGTTGTCGTCGGCATCGAAGCTGGAATCGAGCTTGTTGCCGCCGGGCACGCTGTACATGATGAAACGGAAGCGGACATTGCCGCCGCGGCCCTGCGGGGAGCTGCGTTCGATGTCGCGGATCTGGTAGACGCCGTTGTTGAATTCGACGACGTTGCCTTTCTTGATGTCGCTGGCTTTCATGGGAATGAAGGTCGGTTCGTGGAGGTGGCGGGTGCCGGAACCGGGCACCCAGCGGGTTGCGTGCTCGCTTACTTCGGCGCCAGACGCACGGCGCCGTCAAGGCGGATGGTCTCGCCGTTGAGATAGGTGTTGCCCAGGATGTAGGCGACCAGGCCGGCGAAATCGTCCGGCTTGCCCAGGCGCGGCGGGAACGGGATGGAGGCGGCCAGCGATTCCTGCACGGCCGGCGGCATGCCGTCGACCATCGGGGTCCAGAAGATGCCCGGGGCGATGGTCATCACGCGGATGCCGAAGCGCGACAGCTCGCGGGCCATCGGCAGGGTCATGCTGACCACGCCGCCCTTGGAGGCGGCATAGGCGGCCTGGCCGATCTGGCCCTCATAGGCAGCCACGCTGGCGGTGTGGATGATCACGCCGCGCTCGCCGTCCTCGCCCGGGGTGTTGTGCTGCATGCGGTTGGCGGCGGCTTTGGCGACGTTGAAGCTGCCGACCAGGTTGACCATCACCGTGCCCTGGAAGTTGGCCAGCGGCATCGGCGCTTCCTTGCCGAGCACGCGGCCGGCGCCGAGGATGCCGGCGCAGTTGACCGCCACGTTCAGCCCGCCCAGGAAGTCGCCGGCGGCCTCGATCTGCGCGGCCACGGCGGCTTCATCGCTGACGTTGGTGCTGTAGTAGCGCGCATTGGCCTGGCCCAGTTCGGCCACGGCGGCGGCACCCTTCTCGTCATTGAGATCGAACAGGGCCACCTTGGCGCCGTGGGCGACCAGGTGCTGGGCCACGGACAAGCCGAGGCCGGAGACACCGCCGGTGATGACGGCGCGGACAGAAGACAGCTGCATTGCACGATCCCGCTGGTTCAAGAACCGCCGATTCTAACGGAAGCGGTCGCGATCACTGTTGTGCACTGCCCACGGCGACCCTCGCGCGCAACGCCAGCCGCCGGGCGAACTCATCCGGTGCCAGTCCCGGCGCGAACAGGAAGCCCTGGCCGACCGAGACCCCCAGTGTCTGCAGGAACTGGCGCTGGGCCTCCGATTCGATGCCCTCGGCCACCAGTCCCAGCCCGAGGCTGCGGGCGATCCCGCACACGGCTTCGCAGACGGCGACATCCGAGCGGTTGCCTGGGACCCCCTCCACGAACAACTGGCTCAGTTTGAGTCCGTGGATCGGCAGCCGGCGCAGGTAGTTCAGCGCGCTGTAGCCTTCGCCGAAGTCGTCGATGGTGAGCAGCACGCCCATCTCACGCAGCTGCGCGAAGGTGCGCAGGGTGTCCGGCGCGTCCTCGATCAAGACCCGTTCGGTGAATTCCAGCTCCAGCGCGCTGCCGGGCAGGTGGAACTCATCCAGCACCGCGCGCACGTGCCGGGCCAGATCTTCGCCGACGAACTGCCGGTAGGACACGTTGACCGCCACCCGTACGATGCCGAGCCCGTCGTCCTGCCAGCGGCGTACCTGCCGGCAGGCCTCGCGCAGCACCCACAGGCCGATCCGGACGATGTCGCCGGTGTTCTCGGCATGGCCGATGAAGATATCCGGGCGCAGCTCGCCCAGCTGGGTGTTGCGCCAGCGGATCAGTGCCTCGGCGGCGATCAGCTGGCCGCTGTGCAGGTTGACCTGCGGCTGGTACACCAGATGGAACTCATCGTCGTCCAGCGCGCGGTGCAGGCGGCTCTCGATCTGCAGGCGATCGTGCTGGCGCTGGGCCAGCTCGGGCGAGAATACCTGCCAACCGTTGCGGCTGCGCCGCTTGCAGTCGTACATGGCGATGTCGGCGTTCTGGATGAGCTGCTGCGGGCGCAGTCCGTCCTGCGGCGCGCGCGCGATGCCGATGCTGGTGGTCACCGGAAACTCGTCGGCGCCGAAACGGAACGGCGTGCTGAAGGCGCGGGTGATGGCCTCGGCCAGCTGCTCGGGCTGGTCGGCCTGGTCGCGGGTATCGCAGACCACCAGGAACTCGTCGCCGCCGAACCGCGCCAGCAATCCTTCGGTACCGATCGCGGTGGCGATGCGGCGGGTGGCATCGATCAGCAGTTCATCGCCGGCGTTGTGGCCGAGCAGATCGTTGACGATCTTGAAGCGGTCCAGATCGATGTAGAGCACGGCGACCCGGCAGTGCGTCGGGTTGGCCATGCGCGTGGCCAGGTCATTGAGCACCGCGTCGCGGTTCATGATCCCGGTGAGGGGATCGGTACGCGCCTGGATGCGCAGTGTCTCCTCGGCCTGCTTGCGCGCGGTGATGTCCTGCACGGTGCCGGCGATGCGCGCGGCATCCACATCCCCGGCCTCGGCCTCGCCGATCATGCGCACCCAGAACGAGTGACCGTCGCTGCGCTGGCCCTGCAGTTCCAGCTCGAAGGAGACCTGTTTGTCGATCACGTCCAGCAGGGCCTGCTGCAGCTGCGAACGGTCATCCAGGCGCAGGCATTCAAGCAGTTCGGCCATGTCGCGCATCGGCAGCGCCTGGCCGAGGATGCGGGTCGCCTCGTCGGTCAGGTACAGGCGCTGCAGGCCA
The DNA here is from genome assembly GCF_039673155.1 of Stenotrophomonas sp. TWI1149. Classification (NCBI taxonomy): domain Bacteria; kingdom Pseudomonadati; phylum Pseudomonadota; class Gammaproteobacteria; order Lysobacterales; family Lysobacteraceae; genus Stenotrophomonas; species Stenotrophomonas sp. TWI1149. Next base: position 193,686 of record NZ_JBDJLB010000004.1, on the reverse strand, counting down.
CGGTCCCACTCCCAGCCGCCGATGTGCGCCAGTGACTGCGCGCGGTCGAACAGGGTGTTGTTCCGTTTGAGTTCGGTGATGTCACTGAACAGCGCGAACACATGGTCCGGTGCATCGCGTCCGTTACCGTACACCGGCACGTTGGTGGTGGAGATCCAGATCATCCGTCCGCGCGGGCGGTGGTACAGGCCGACGATGGTGCTGCGCACGATGCGGCCGCTCTGCAGCGAAACACTGGCCGGCCACTGCTCGCGGGTGAGCGGATGCCCGTGCTCGTCCACGCTGATCCAGTCTTCCGGTGCCAGCATCGCCTGCAGGCTGCCGCCATTGCCGGCCGTGCCGAGGATGCGGTGCGCGGCGGGGTTGGCGGACACGACGCGCAGCTGGCGGTCGAACAGGATCACGCCCTTGTCGATCGACTCCATCAGCAGCCGGTAGCGCGATTCGGCCTGCCAGCGGCTGCTCAGATCCCGGGCCACCGCCACGATGCAGTGCTCGCCCTGGTGTTCGAAGCCGGCCGAATGCACCTCGACGGGAAACCGGCTGCCGTCGCCGCGCATGTTGGTGACTTCGATGACATAGGTTTCGCCCCGGTGCAGGGCCTCCCAGACCGGGTCCAGATGGTCGCCGGGCAGGTCGGGGTTCAACAGCTCGATCGGCTGCCCGACGATCTCCTCGCGGGGGCGGCCGTAGGCGCGCACGCCGGCCTTGTTGAGGTCCAGCACCACGCCGCTTTCGCTGAGGATGCTGACCGGGTCCGGGACCGCATCGAACAGCGCGGCATAGCGACGCAGGGCCAGCTGGCGCTCGTCCATGGCTTCCTGCAGAGCCTGCTGGACATTCTCCAGCAGGCCGCGCAGCTCACCGGGCGAGCGGGCCAGTGCATGTTCCAGGGCGGCCAGCGCGTGGACGTGGGCGGTGAGGTGATCACCGACCGCAGCGTCCTTGCGCCGGCCGCCGCTTTTCATGTCGCCGCCAGCGCCTTGCCAGCCTTGCTGCCGGTCTCGCGCCCGAGGCGCGCGGCCAGCCAGCGCCCCGTGGCGGCCAGCGCCGGCAGATCGATGCCGGTGCGCATGCCGATGCCGTGCAGCATGTAGACCACATCCTCGCTGGCGACGTTGCCGCTGGCGCCCTTGGCATACGGGCAGCCGCCCGCACCGGAGACGGCCGAGTCGACCACGCGCACGCCTTCTTCCAGGCAGGCATCGATGTTGGCCAGCGCCTGGCCATAGGTGTCGTGGAAATGCACGGCCAGCGCGGCCATCGGCAGCTCGCTGGCGACGGCCTTGAGCATCGCGCGTGCCTTGCGCGGCGTGCCGACGCCGATCGTGTCGCCGAGCGAGATTTCGTAACAGCCCATGTCGTGCAGCGCACGGGCGACGCGCACCACCTCGCTCACCGCGACCTCGCCCTGGTACGGGCAACCGAGCACGGTGGACACGTAGCCACGCACCTTGACCCCGTCCGCCTTGGCCCGCTCCAGGATCGGCGCGAAGCGCGCCAGCGACTCTTCGATGCCGGCGTTGGTATTGGTCCGGTTGAACGTCTCCGAGGCGGCGGTGAACACCGCCACTTCCTGGACGCCCACCGCGCGGGCCCGGTCGTAGCCCTGTTCGTTGGGCACCAACACCGGGTAGTCGATGCCGGGACGGTGGTCGATCCCGGTGTAGACCTCGGCGGCGTCGGCCAACTGCGGCACCCAGCGCGGGCTGACGAAGCTGGTGGCCTCGATGGTGCGCAGCCCGGTAAGCGAGAGCTGGTGGATCAGCTCGATCTTGTCGGCGGTGGCGACCGGCTGGGCTTCATTCTGCAGCCCGTCGCGCGGGCCGACCTCGACGATGCGGACGAAATCATCCATGGGCCAGTCCTCCGCGAACGGAGCGACGGACGACCAGCAGGGGGCGGGGCGGGGTAGAGGTCACGGAGATTCCTGTCAGACGAAAGGCGGCCCACGGTCCCCGGCAGGCCACGAAAAGGGGATACGCGGGATGGGCGGCAAAGCGGCCATCCCGCCGGCGTGGGGCGGTCAGCCGGGGTGGTGGCAGACCGCTTCGATGTTGTTGCCGTCCGGGTCGAGCACGAACGCCCCGTAGTAATCGGGGTGGTAGTGCTCGCGGATGCCGGGGGCGCCATTGTCGGTGCCGCCGGCCGCCAGTGCGGCGCGGTGGAAGGCGTCCACGTCGGCGCGGCGGCCGGCGCTGAAGGCCACGTGCACGCCCCCGTGGGCACCGGGCGCGTTGCCGATCCAGAAGTCCGGCTTGCCCGTGCGGCCGAAGCCGGCATGGTCGTGATCGCCGGTCTGGGCGGCCGACACCTGCATCACCACCGAGATGCCCAGCGGGGCCAGGGCCTGCTGGAAGAACGCCAGGCTGCGCGCGAAATCGGCGCAGCGGATGCCAACGTGGTCGAGCATGACGCTTTCCTCAGTCCTGGGTGACCCAATGCGGGGCGCGTTTGTCGAGGAAGGCCCCAAGGCCCTCCTGGCCTTCGGCCGAGACCCGCAGGCGGGCGATCAGGGCCGCGTTGTCGCGGTCGGTGGCATCGCGGTCGCGGCCCAGCGCGACCCGGCGGACCAGGTCCTTGGCCGAGGACGAGGCCACCGGGCCGGCCTTGTCGAGCAGGCCAAGCTGGCGCTGGACGGCCTCGTCGATCCGTTCCGGCTCGATCAGCTGGTGGACCAGGCCGATGCGCAGGGCGGTCTCGGCATCGAAATGCTCGCCGGTGGCGAACCAGCGACGCGCCTGGCGGGGCCCGATCGCATCGATGACATAGGGCGAAATCACCGCGGGCAGCAGGCCCAGGCGGCTTTCGGTCAGCCCGAAGCGGGCGCTGGTGCTGGCGATGGCAATGTCGCAGCAGGCGACCAGGCCGACCCCGCCACCGAAGGCGGCGCCCTGGACGCGGGCAATGGTCGGCTTCGGCAGCTCGTCCAGGGTCCGCATCAGGCGGGCCAGGGCCAGCGAGTCCTGGCGGTTGTCTTCCTCGCTGGCGGCGGCCATGCCACGCATCCACTGCATGTCCGCGCCCGCCGAGAACGAGGCGCCTTCACCGGCCAGCACCACCGCGCGGACGTGGTCGTCGCGGCCGGCGGCCTCCAGGGCGGCCGTCAGCTGGGCGATCAACGAGGCGTCGAAGGCGTTGTGCAGGGCCGGGCGGTTCAGCCACAGGGTCAGCACCGAGGCGCTGCGTTCAATCCGTAGTGCATCACTCATGGGTCGGCTTGCTCCGTTACATGTACAGATCATAGCGGGCCATGGGTCACGGGCAATGCCGCGGCGCGTCGATGGTAGAATTGATAACCATTCCTATCATCGAGAAGGCGCTCCGTGACGTTGTCCGATCTGGCGCTGTACAGCTCCGCCGTGGTGGAGTCCGTGCAGGAACTACACGCAAACGATGCGATCGCCCGCCGACTGAAGGAGCTTGGCTTCGTCAAAGGGGAAGAGGTGCGTCTGGTCGCCCGTGGTCCGGTCGGCGCCGAGCCGCTGCTGGTGCAGGTCGGGTTCACGCGCTTCGCGCTGCGCCGCAGTGAGGCCGCCCGCATCGTGGTCACCGCCCTGCAGGCGCGGGAGGCCCACGCATGAGCGCCGCGACCAACGCCCTGCGCATCGCCCTGGTCGGCAACCCCAACAGTGGCAAGACGGCGCTGTTCAACCAGCTGACCGGCAGCCGCCAGAAAGTGGCCAATTACACCGGCGTGACCGTCGAGCGCAAGGAAGGCCGCCTGCGCGCACCGTCAGGCCGTGAGTTCGCCGTGCTCGATCTGCCCGGCGCCTACAGCCTGCAGCCGGCCAGCCTGGACGAGGCGATCACCCGTGATCTGTGCCGGGGCTTCTACCCCGGCGAGGCTGCCCCGGACGTGCTGCTGTGCGTGATCGATGCGACCAACCTGCGCCTGCATCTGCGCTTCGCGCTGGAGCTGCGTGAGCTGGGCAAGCCGATGATCGTGGCGCTGAACATGGTGGATGCGGCCGAGCGCCGCGGCATCAAGATCGACGTGCAGGCGCTGGAACAGGCGCTGGGCGTGCCCGTGGTGGAGACCGTGGCGGTGCGTCGCAATGGCGCGGCCAGGCTGGTCGAGCGCCTGGATGCGATGGTGCCGCACCTGCAGGCGCCGGTGGCAGTGCCCGCGGCCGACACCGATTACCACGCCCAGGTGCGCGACATCCTCTCCGCCTCGGTGAGCATGCCGACGCGTACGGCGAAGATCGACGACGCGCTGGACCGCTGGCTGCTGCACCCGGTGTTCGGGCTGCTGACCCTGGCGGTGGTGATGTTCCTGATCTTCCAGGCCGTCTACGCCTGGGCCACCCCGGTCATGGACCTCATCGAGGCCGGCACCGCCGCGCTGGGTGGGTGGATCGGGGGCGCGCTGCCGGAAGGCCCGCTCAACAGCCTGCTCACCGACGGCATCATCGCCGGCGTGGGTGGCGTGATCGTGTTCCTGCCGCAGATCCTGATCCTGTTCGCCTTCATCCTGGCGCTGGAGGAGTCGGGCTATCTGCCGCGCGCGGCCTTCCTGCTGGACCGCATGATGGCCGCGGCCGGCCTGTCCGGGCGCTCGTTCATCCCGCTGCTGTCCAGCTTCGCCTGCGCGGTGCCGGGCATCATGTCCACCCGCAGCATCCAGGACCCGCGCGACCGGCTCGCCACGATCCTGGTCGCTCCGCTGATGACCTGTTCGGCGCGCCTGCCGGTGTATGCGCTGCTGATCGGTGCCTTCATCCCGCAGAAGCAGATCTGGGGCGTGTTCAACCAGCAGGGCCTGGTCCTGTTCGGGCTGTATGCGGCCGGCATCGTCAGCGCGCTGCTGATGTCGTGGACGATGAAGAAGTGGCGCCGCGACAAGAGCGAGCATCCGCTGATGCTGGAACTGCCGTCCTACCGCATCCCGCACCCGCGCGATCTGGCGGTCGGGCTGTACGAGCGCGGCATGATCTTCCTCAAGCGCGTGGGCGGCATCATCCTGGCGCTGACCATCCTGCTGTGGGTCCTGCTGTCGTTCCCGGGGGCGCCGGAGAACGCCACGATGCCGGCGATCGACTACAGCTTCGCCGGCCAGATCGGTCACGCGATGGCGGTGTTCTTCGCGCCGCTGGGCTTCAACTGGCAGATCTGCATCGCACTGATCCCGGGCCTGGCCGCGCGCGAAGTGGCGGTGGCTTCTCTGGCCACGGTGTACGCACTGTCGGCCGCTGATGACGATGCAGCCAGCCAGGCACTGACGCCTCTGATCAGCGATGGCTGGTCGCTGGCCACCGCGCTGTCGCTGCTGGTCTGGTACATCTACGCCCCGATGTGCATCTCCACGCTGGCCACGATCAAGCGCGAGACCAACTCGTGGAAGCAGATGGGCTTTGCCACGTTCTACCTGTTCGCGGCCGCCTACATCGCCTCGCTGATCACCTACCAGGTGACCGTGGCCCTGGGCGGCGGCTGATGGAGACCGGCCTGCTGCTGCAGTACGCCGTGATCGCGCTGGCCGTGCTGGTCAGCGCGTGGGTGGTGATGAAGAAGCAGTTCCCGGGCACCGTGCGCCGGGCGCGCGGGGCGATCGCGCTGGGGCTCGTCAAGCCGCAGCGTGCCGCCTGGCTGCAGGCGCTGGGCCGCAGGATCGCGCCACCGGCCACGGGTGGCGGTGGTGCGTGTGGCGGCTGCGACAGTTGTGGGCCGACGCCGCCGAAGCAGCACTGAGGGGCGGGATCCACGCCTTGCGTGGATTCCCTGCAGGAACACAGTCAGCGGCCCTGGTTGCCCAGTCGCTCCACCTGCCGCAACCAGGCCTCACGCTGCGCCAGCGTGGTGCTGCGCACCGGGCCAAATCCGCTGATCCTGACCGGCTTGATCCCGCAGAATTCCAGGATCGTGCGGCGGATCTGCTGATAGCCCGGCATGCGGTACACCCAACGGTAGTACCAGGGCGGGGTGTCGAGGGTAGTGATCACCCGCGCGCTGCGCCCACTGAGCAGCCGGTCCCACCACACCGAATCCTTGCGATAGCGGAACGCGACGCCAGGCAGGAAGGCACGGTCAAAGAAGCCCTTCAACAGTGCCGGCATGCCGCCCCACCAGGTCGGGTAGACCAGCACCAGGTGGTTGCACTGGGCAATGGCGGCCATGATCTCCTGCAGGTCCGGCTCCAGCGGCTGGATCTGCCGGTAGCCATGGCGCAGGACAGGATCGAAATCGGCCTCGCCCAGGGCGAACAGGTGGACGCAGTGCCCGGCCGCCTGCGCGGCGTCCCGGTAGCGCTCGGCCATTGCGCCGCACAGGCTGTCACGGTCGGGGTGGCCAAGCAGGATGACGATGGAGCGGGACATGGGCGAACTCGCAGGAGGGGAGCGCAAGCCTGCGGTCTGCCCCATGGGGCAGAGTCAAGCGGCCCGGCAGTCGCCAGCAGCCATGCAGCTTTCCAGTGCGCCGGTATCCCCGTGGACGACGAGTTCGGCCACCTCATCGCGTAGAACGCTGAGTGCCTGGTCAAGCTGGTGGAGGCGCTCCATGTCTGCGCGCACCGCCAGTTGGCGCGTGACCAGCAGTGTCTGCACGCGGGGCCAATCGATGCCGCCATCGGCACGACGCAGGCAGGCCACGTCGGCAAGGCGGAACCCCAGCGTCAGCGCCTGGCGGATCAGCTGGACCAGGTGGAGATCCTGTTCGCTGTAGTCGCGGTAGCGATTCACCCGCGGGATCGGCGCCAGCAGGCCCCGTGCTTCATACAGGCGGATGGCCTTCTGGCTCGCGCCGCTGCGTCGGGCGATGTCGGAGATGCGCATGGATCAATCCCGCATCCGACCGCCATGCACCGCCAGGTGATGGCCGAGGTCGGGTGCGCTGCGGGTGACGGGAAGGCGCTGCGAACGCTGCATGGAGAGGCTGCCAGAGGGACCGGTCGGCCAGCGTAGCAAGCCGCGGGTGGTTTTCCTCTTGTACATCGTCGTTGCCACCCGCTAGCCTGCGGGCATGACTACCACTCCCCTACGTTTGCTCGTCCACGGTGCGTCCGGCCGCATGGGCCAGGCACTGCTCCGCCTTGCCGCCGACACTCCCGCCCTGCAGGTCGTGGCAGCGGTCACCCGCCGCTCGCCGGCCCAGCGCGTGGTCGAGGGCGTGCCGCATTTCGCCAGCAGTGAGCTGGCCGGTGCGCCCCAGTTCGACGTCGCCATCGATTTCAGCCTGCCCGAGGGGTTCGATCCGGTGCTGGCGCTGTGCGTGGAGCGCGGTGCCGGCTTCGTCTCCGGTACCACGGGCATCAGCGAGGCGCAGCGCCAGGCGCTGATCCAGGCGGCAGGCCGGATTCCGCTGGTCTGGGCCTCCAACTTCAGCCTGGGCGTGGCGGTGCTGGACGAGCTGGTCGAGCGTGCGGCCGCCGCCCTGAAGGGCTGGGACTGCGACATCGTCGAATCCCACCACACCCAGAAGAAGGACGCGCCCTCGGGCACTGCCCTGACCCTGGGCGCAGCGGCGGAGAAGGGCGGGGCCGAGCCGCACTACGCCAGCCTGCGCGCCGGCGACATCGTCGGTGAGCACCTGGTCCAGTTCACCGGGCTGGGCGAGCGCATCGAGCTGACCCACCGGGCGACCAACCGCGACATTTTCGCCCGAGGGGCGCTGTTTGCCGCCCGCCAGCTGCCGGGCCGTGCGCCGGGCAGCTACCGCGTGCGCGACCTGGTGGATGGGGCCACGCCGCCGCCTGCCGTCTGAATGGGGCCCGGGGGGGCCAGCGGGGCGCGCGCCTGAACCGGCGCTGCGCCCTTTGTCGGCCTGAACAGGGCAATTGCACGCGGATACTGGCGTCGCACCCGGCTTCCCTTTACAATTCCCGCTCGCCGAATCACGACAGCCGGACCGGTCCAGAACCGCAGTCCGCGCTTTTTTGCAGCCGCTTTTTCGTGAAGCGCAGGCGTGACTTCGGCGACCCCTCGGTAGCCAAAGTGAGATTTCCGTGACCCAAGCCGCAATCCTCGTCCTCGAAGACGGCACCGTATTCGAGGGCGAATCCGTAGGCGCGCCCGGCCTGTCCGTCGGTGAGGTGGTGTTCAACACCGCCATGACCGGCTATCAGGAAGTGTTGACCGATCCTTCCTACGCCCGGCAGATGGTCACGCTGACCTACCCGCATATCGGCAACACCGGCATGACCGACCAGGACGATGAAGCGGCCAAGGTATGGTCGGCCGGCCTGATCGTGCGCGATGTCCCGCGCCGCCCGAGCAATTGGCGCAGCCAGGTGTCGCTGCAGGATTGGCTGCTCCAGCGCGGCGTGGTCGCCATCTCCGGCATCGATACCCGCAAGCTGACCCGCATCCTGCGCGAGCGCGGCGCCCAGAACGGTGCGCTGATGGCCGGCGAGGGGCTGAACGTGGACACGGCGCTGGAAGCGGCGCGCAAGTTCCCGGGCCTGAAGGGCATGGACCTGGCCAAGGTGGTCAGCACCGACAAGAGCTACACCTGGACCGAGGGCCAGCTGGATCTGGACAGCAACGCCTTCGTCAACGCGGCGCCGCGCTTCAAGGTGGTCGCCTATGACTTCGGCGCCAAGCTGAACATCCTGCGCATGCTGGCCGAGCGCGGCTGCGAGCTCACCGTGGTGCCGGCGCAGACCCCGGCCGCCGAAGTGCTGGCGATGCATCCGGACGGCGTGTTCCTGTCCAACGGCCCGGGCGATCCGGAACCGTGCGATTACGCGATCGGCGCGATCAAGACCTTCCTGGAAAAGAAGGTGCCGACCTTCGGTATCTGCCTGGGCCACCAGCTGCTGGCGCTGGCCTCCGGCGCGAAGACGGTCAAGATGGGTCACGGCCATCACGGCGCCAACCACCCGGTCCAGGATCTGGACAGTGGTCGCGTCATGATCACCTCGCAGAACCACGGTTTCGCGGTCGATGAAGCCTCGCTGCCGGCGACCCTGCGCGTGACCCACCGCTCGCTGTTCGACGGCACCAACCAGGGCATCGCGCGCACCGACGTGCCGGCGTTCTCGTTCCAGGGCCATCCGGAAGCCTCGCCGGGCCCGCACGATGTCGGTCCGCTGTTCGACCGCTTCGTGGCACTGATGGCCGAGGCGAAAGCTTGATGCGCAGCCTCGCGCTGCTGCCGTTGCTGTGGTGTGTCACGGGTGTGGCGCAGGCTGCGCCCGCCGCCGATGCCGACGTGGCGGCGGTGGTGAAGACGCTGGGCCTCGGCACGCTGGGCGCCACCCTGTCCAGCCTGGTGATCGACACCACGCCGGCGCTGAAGGCGCTGCCGGAGGCTGATCAGCAGTGCGCGCAGGTACCCGTGCGCGATCTGCTGGATGCGCAGTTCCGTGGTTCCATCATCACGGGTCTGGGCAGCGATGGCGACGCCGTGATCGCCGAGTGGGCGCGCTTCCTGGCCACGCCGGCGGGCAAGGCGCTGGCGGGCGGCTTCGCCAATTCCACGCCCGAGAACACCGAGGCCAAGGCCGCTGCCGGCCTGGCCGGGCCGGACCGCGCACAGCTTGCCGCCTTCATCGGCAGCCCGGCCTATCGCCGGCTGGTGGCGTCGTTCGAGAGCGGGCCGGCGATGCCGGACAATCTGGGCGCGCAGTTGGCCAAGCCGCTGCAGGACCAGTGCCGGATCGTGCTGAACCCCGACGATATTTCCTGATCGACAGCGTGCGATCACCCCCATCTGCCTCGCTGTCCAGACTTAGAGAAGACAATGCCCAAGCGCACTGACCTTAAAACCATCCTCATCATCGGTGCCGGCCCGATCGTCATCGGCCAGGCCTGTGAGTTCGACTACTCCGGCGCGCAGGCCTGCAAGGCGCTGCGCGACGAGGGTTACCGCGTGGTGCTGGTCAACAGCAATCCGGCCACGATCATGACCGACCCGGAGATGGCCGACGCCGTCTACATCGAGCCGATCAACTGGCAGACGGTCGAGAAGATCATCGCCAAGGAAAAGCCCGATGCGTTGCTGCCGACCATGGGTGGCCAGACCGCGCTGAACTGCGCGCTGGACCTGGCCGACAACGGCGTGCTGGAGAAGTACAACGTCGAGCTGATCGGTGCCAAGCGCGATGCCATCCGCATGGCCGAAGACCGCGAGCTGTTCCGCGTGGCCATGGGGGAGATCGGCCTGGAGTGCCCGTCGGCCGCGGTCGCGCACACGCTGGAAGAAGCGATCGATATCCAGACCCGCGTCGGCTACCCGACCATCATCCGCCCCAGCTTCACCCTGGGCGGCAGCGGTGGCGGCATCGCCTACAACCGCGAAGAGCTGGTCGATATCGTGACCCGCGGCCTGGAGCTGTCGCCGACCACCGAAGTGCTGGTGGAAGAGTCGGTGCTGGGCTGGAAGGAATTCGAGATGGAGGTGGTGCGCGACACCGCCGACAACTGCATCATCGTCTGCTCGATCGAGAACCTGGACCCGATGGGCGTGCACACCGGTGACTCGATCACCGTGGCCCCGGCCCAGACCCTGACCGACAAGGAATACCAGCGCCTGCGCGATGCCTCCATCGCCGTGCTGCGCAAGATCGGCGTGGATACCGGCGGTTCGAACGTGCAGTTCGGTATCAGCCCGACCACCGGCCGCGTGGTCGTGATCGAAATGAACCCGCGCGTGTCGCGTTCCTCGGCGCTGGCCTCCAAGGCCACCGGCTTCCCGATCGCCAAGGTCGCGGCCAAGCTGGCCGTGGGTTACACCCTGGATGAATTGAAGAACGAAATCACCGGCGGCCTGACCCCGGCCTCGTTCGAGCCGTCCATCGATTATGTCGTCACCAAGATCCCGCGCTTCGCCTTCGAGAAGTTCCCGGCGGCCGATGCGCGCCTGACCACCCAGATGAAGTCGGTGGGCGAGGTGATGGCGATGGGCCGCACCTTCCAGGAGTCGCTGCAGAAGGCGCTGCGTGGCCTGGAAACCGGCAAGATCGGCCTGGACCCGACCGGCCTGGACCTGTCCAACGAAGACGACATCACCACGATCAAGCGCGAGCTCAAGGCCCCGGGCCCGGAGCGCCTGTTCTTCGTCGGTGATGCGTTCCGCGCCGGTTTCAGCGTGGAAGACGTGTTCGCGCTGTCGCACATCGACCCGTGGTTCCTGGACCAGATCGAAGAGATCATCCAGGCCGAGGCCGGGGTGGCCGCCGATGGCATCGATGCGCTGGACGCCGCGCGCCTGCGCAAGCTCAAGCGCGCCGGTTTCTCCGATGCTCGCCTGGCCGAGCTGACCGGCACCAACGAAGCGGCCGTGCGTGCGCTGCGTCGTGCCCACAAGGTGCGCCCGGTATACAAGCGCGTGGATTCCTGTGCCGCCGAGTTCGCCACCAGCACCGCGTACCTGTACTCGACCTACGAGGACGAGTGCGAAGCGGCGCCGAGCAACCGCGACAAGATCATGATCCTGGGCGGCGGTCCGAACCGCATCGGCCAGGGCATCGAGTTCGACTACTGCTGCGTGCACGCGGCACTGGCGCTGCGCGAGGATGGCTTCGAAACCATCATGGTCAACTGCAACCCGGAAACCGTCTCCACCGATTACGACACCTCCGACCGCCTGTACTTCGAGCCGCTGACGCTGGAAGACGTGCTGGAGATCGTCGAGCTGGAACAGCCGAAGGGCGTGATCGTGCAGTACGGCGGGCAGACCCCGCTGAAGCTGGCGCGCGCGCTGGAAGCCAATGGCGTGCCGGTGATCGGCACCTCGCCGGACTCCATCGATCTGGCCGAAGACCGTGAGCGTTTCCAGCAGCTGGTCGACAAGCTCGGCCTGAAGCAGCCGCCGAACCGCATCGCCCGCAACGACCAGGAAGCCCTGCTGCTGGCCCGCGAGATCGGCTACCCGCTGGTGGTGCGCCCGAGCTACGTGCTGGGCGGCCGTGCGATGGAGATCGTCTACGGTGAATCCGATCTGGCCCGCTACGTCCGCGACGCGGTGAAGGTCTCCAACGATTCGCCGGTGCTGCTGGACCGCTTCCTCGACAACGCCGTGGAAGTGGACGTGGACATCATTGCCGACAAGGACGGCAACGTGCTGATCGGCGGCGTCATGGAGCACATCGAAGAAGCCGGCGTGCATTCGGGCGATTCGTCCTGCTCGCTGCCGCCGTACTCGCTGTCCGCCGAAACCCAGGCCGAGCTGCGTCGCCAGGTCGTCGAGCTGGCCAAGGCCCTGAACGTGGTCGGCCTGATGAACACCCAGTTCGCGATCCAGGCGGGCGAGAACGGCGAAGACATCGTCTACCTGCTGGAAGTGAACCCGCGTGCCTCGCGCACCGTGCCGTTCGTCTCCAAGGCCACCGGCATGCCGCTGGCCAAGATCGGTGCGCGCTGCATGGCCGGCAAGACCCTGGCCGAGCAGGGCGCGACCAAGGAAATCGTGCCGGGCTACTACTCGGTCAAGGAAGCGATCTTCCCGTTCGCCAAGTTCCAGGGCGTCGATCCGATCCTCGGGCCGGAGATGCGCTCCACCGGTGAGGTGATGGGCGTGGGCCGCAGCTTCAGCGCCGCCTTCGCGCGTGCGCAGGAAGCCGGCGGCATCAAGGCGCCGCCGCTGGGCAAGGCCTTCGTCTCGGTGCGTGATCCGGACAAGAAGCGCGTGCTGCCGGTGGCCAAGGCCCTGATCGAGCGTGGCTACACCCTGGTTGCCACCCGTGGCACCGGCGCGTGGCTGCAGGAGCACGGCATGGACTGCGAGATCGTCAACAAGGTTGTCGAAGGCCGTCCGCACATCGTCGATTCGATCAAGAACGGCGAGATCGTCTACATCGTCAACACGACCGAAGGTCGCGCGGCGATCAACGACTCGTTCTCGATCCGTCGCGAAGCCCTGCAGCATCGCGTGACCTATTCGACCACCATCGCCGGCGCCATGGCGCTGGTGCAATCACTGGAATTCCGCGGGACCGGCCCGGTCTGGTCGCTGCAGGAACTGCACAAGGAGTTGAACGCATGAGAGCACCGATCACCCTGAAGGGCGCGCAGCGTCTGCGCGAAGAGCTTGACCACCTGAAGTCGGTCAAGCGCCCGAAGGTCATCGCGGCGATCGCCGAGGCACGCGAGCACGGCGATCTCAAGGAGAACGCCGAGTACCACGCCGCGCGCGAAGAGCAGGGTTTCATCGAAGGCCGCATCAAGCAGCTGGAAGGCGAGCTTTCGCATGCCGAGATCATCGACATCACCAAGCTCAACGCCGGCAGCAAGGTGGTGTTCGGCGCCACCGTCGAGCTGTCGGACGTGGAAAGCGATGAAGAGAAGCGCTACCAGATCGTGGGTGACCTGGAAGCGGACATCAAGCTGGGCCTGATCGCGATCTCCTCGCCGCTGGCGCGTGCCTTGATCGGCAAGCTGGAAGGCGATGCGGTCACCATCGACGCACCGGCCGGCCAGCGCGAGTACGAAATCGTCAGCGTCCAGTACCTGGACTGACGGCGATGGCCACGGCGACGTTGTTGCTGCCGGCGCGCAGCCGGTTTCCGGCGGCGCCGCTGCCCGATGACGTCGCCAAGGCGCTGGGGCGTGCGGAACGCCGCAGCGCCGAGGCGGGCGAGCGCGCCCAGCTGCGTCGGCACTTCCAGACGCAGCCGGACGCGTGGTCGGCCGCAGCCCTGACCCGCCAGCTGGATGTCGGCGACGCCGACGGGGCGGTATGGCTGCGGGCCGATCCGGCCAACGTGGTGCCGGACATGCATGGCGCACGCCTGATGGGGCACGGGGATACCCTGCGGCCCGATCTCGCCGATGTGATGCATCTGCTGCCGGCCTTGCAGCCATTGTTTGCCGGCTACGGTTTCGTGCTGGATGCCCCGGTGCCGTCGCGGTGGTACCTGCGCCTGCCGCCCGGCACCACGCTGCCGGTATTCGCCGAGCCCGATGAAGTGCTCGGCGATGATCTGTTCGCCCATCTCCCCGAAGGCGATGCGGGCCGCCGCTGGCGCGCCCTGCTGACCGAGGCGCAGGTGGTATTGCATCAGCACGCGTGGACCCAGCAGCGCGTGGCCGATGGCAAGCGGGCGATCAACTCGTTGTGGTTCTGGGGCGGCGGTGCGCTGCCCGAACGCGTGACCACCGCGCATGCCCAGGTCCGCAGCCGCGATGCGCTGCTGCAGGCGCTGGCCAAGGCGGCAGGCCTGCAGGCCGATGGCGAGCAGACCGTGGATGCCCTGGTGGACCTGCGCCAGCTGCGTTCGCTGGAGCAGTTGGGCAACGATGCGATCCGGCCGCTGTTGGCGGCGATCGCGCGCGGGGAATTGACGCGGCTGGTCCTGGATTTCGAGGACGGCACGTGCGTGGAGATCGACAAAGGCCAGCGCTGGCGGTTCTGGAAGAAGCCGGTGCAGCTGCACGACCTCTGAGTCCGTCGAAGGACAGCCGGCCAGTGGCCGGCTCCACCGGACAGGCTGCGCCATCCACGCATGGCTTGGATCTACCTCGTGCTGCTGGTATCCACGCATGGCGTGGATCTACCGTTGTGATGCCCGTATTCCGGGGTAGATCCACGCCATGCGTGGATGCGTTCCCCGGGCAGTATCATGGTCGCGCACGTCATTGATCGAGCCCGTTTTGACCCAGTCTGAAGCACCCCGTATCCAGCGCCGTCCTGCCGCCGCCGTCAGTGAGTGGCCGTCATCCATGTTGCCGTTGCTGCAGCGGTTGTACGCCGCGCGCGGGGTTACCGATGCCGCGCAGGCACAGCCGAAGCTGGCCCAGCTGCACGCGCCGGATCTGCTGGGCAGCATGCAGGCCGCGGTAACGCTGCTGGCCGATGCGATCGCCAACAACGAACGCATCCTGATCGTCGGTGATTTCGACTGTGATGGCGCCACCGCCTGTGCGGTCGGCGTACGCGGCCTGCGCATGCTCGGCGCACACGACGTGGTGCACGCGGTGCCCAACCGCATGCTGCACGGCTATGGGCTGTCGCCATCGCTGGTGGCCGAACTGGCTCCGCTCAATCCCGGCCTGCTGGTCACGGTCGATCACGGGATCGCCTGCCACGCCGGCGTCAACGCGGCCAAGGCACTGGGCTGGAAAGTACTGGTCACCGATCACCATCTGCCCGGCGAACACCTGCCGCCCGCGGATGCGATCGTGGACCCCAACATCAGCGGCGATGCCTTCCCGAGCAAGGCACTGGCCGGCGTCGGGGTGATCTTCTACGTGTTGATGGCGCTGCGTCGCCATTTGCGCGAGCAGGGCGCATTTGCCGCGACGCCGGAGCCGGACCTGCTGACCCTGCTGGATCTGGTCGCGGTGGGGACGGTCGCCGATCTGGTCGCACTGGATGACAACAACCGCGCCCTGGTCTCGGCCGGCCTGCGCCGGCTGCGCAGCGGCAAGGGCTGCGTCGGCCTGCAGGCGCTGATCGAGGCCAGCGGACGCGATGCCTCGCGCCTCACCGGCAGCGACATCGGTTTTGCGCTCGGCCCACGTTTGAATGCGGCCGGCCGGCTGGAAGACATGGCGCTGGGCATCGAACTGCTGCTCACCGAAGACCGCGCCCACGCGCGTGAGATCGCCACGACGCTGGAGTCGATCAACACCGAGCGCCGTGCGGTCCAGCAGTTGATGACCGACGACGCGGAGCTGGCGGTGTCCCGTGCGGTGCTCAGTGCCGAGGGTGTGCGCCCGGTCGCGGCCTGCCTGTTCGATGCCGAGTGGCATCCGGGTGTGGTCGGGCTGGTCGCCTCCAAGATGAAGGATCGCCTGCATCGCCCGGTGATCGCCTTCGCGCCGTCCGAGCCGGGCGGCGATTCGCTGCGTGGCTCGGCGCGCTCGATTCCCGGCTTCCACATCCGTGATGCGCTGGCGCTGGTCAACGCCGCGCACCCGGGCCTGATCGACAAGTTCGGTGGCCACGCCATGGCCGCGGGCCTGAGCCTGCCGCACGCGAAGCTGCCCGCGTTCGAGCAGGCCTTCGTGGACGTGGTGGAGCGCACGCTGGATCCGCTCTCGCTGCAGCAGCTGCTGCTCACCGACGGCGAGCTGTTGCCGCAGGAGCTGGATTTCGCCCATGCCGAGGCGCTGCGCCTGGCTGGGCCATGGGGGCAGGGCTTTCCCGAGCCGCTGTTCGATGGTCACTTCCAGGTGGCGCGCTGGCAGGTGCTCAAAGAAAAGCACCTCAAGCTGAGCCTGCGCGTGCCGGGCCGCCCCGAGCCGGTCAGCGCGATCCACTTCAGCGGCTGGACCGGCAATGCGCCGGCCAACCACGTCCACATCGCTTACCGGCTGGTCAGTGATGACTACCGGGGAGGCGGCGCGATCCAGCTGATCATCGAGCACTGCGCGGATGCCTGACAGGCTCCCATCGCCCACCGAACGTTTCGACCTGCAGAGCCGCATCGTGCTGCAGGGTGACGAGACCGCACGCACCGAACTCTCCGCCCGCGAGGGCTTCGAATTCCCGGACCTGGACGGCTCGCGCCAGAGCGTGGCGTGGCTGCTGCGGCACGAACTGGCCGCACGGATCGAGGGCGGAGACGGCGCGTCCACCGGTCCGATCACCGTCGACGACGCGGTTGCCGCGGTGATGGCGCGGCTGAGCAGGACCCGCTGCGTGGCCACGGACTACCAGCCATCGGACGACCCGGACGATTACCGGGATGCGGACGATCAGTCCGGCGCGCTGGCGTACACCTGCCAGCTGCCCGATCCCGCAACGCTGCGCCCCGTGCATGCAGCGCTGCGTGCGGCGCAGGAAGGGAAGGATCGCCAACAGGCCGCGCAACGCCTGCTGGCCGCCTACGTTGAACACCTCTCCAGCGCACCGGACCGGCCCGTGCACGCCCACCACGCCGTATTCTCGCGCCCGTACTCGGCCGACCACGCCGTCATGCAGAGCATGGCGATCATGGAAACGATCCTTCCCGCGCTGTTCCCCTTCGACGGCTGGGAAGACGACGACGGCTGAGCATCGCCGCGCGTGGCAGCGTAATGGCTTACTCCTGGACCTCGGTCACCAGCGTAGGCATCTCCCAGGCGCCACCGGCGGCCACCAGCCGGCACAGGCCAGTGCTGCTGTCAGCGGTCCTCACGAACTCCGTGCCGGTCCAGCCCCAGGTGGTGGAGTACCAGCAATCGCCGAGGCCACGGCCCTTGTGCGCCTCCTGGATGGTGCGTACGTCATCACCTACGGCTGCCGTGGTGACCAGCCGCGGCTGGTACGGCGCGCGGTCGTTGATCACCCAGTAACCATCACCGGTGTTGTACGCGGCGCGCCAGCAGCTCAGCGACACCAGCAGTTTGTCGGCGCTGAGCCGCTGCACCGTCAGTGCCTCGGGTTCGCCATCCGGCGACAGGCTGCCGCCGGGTCCGAGCGCTTCGCAATCGTCGGCCGAGGTCACCGCGGCGAGGGCGGCGCGCAGCGCAGGTGATGCGGCCAGCGCCTCGTCTGCCGGGCGGGTCGCCACCGGCTTGCCCAGCCGCACGACCGGCACCGGCAGTGCGGGCGGCACCGAGGACTCGGCGAGGGTGCCTTTGCGCATCAGTGCGCCCGGCGTGCCCAGGCGGCCCTGGAATGCATCCATCTTCAACAGCACGGCCGACGCCCCTTTATCGGACACCGTCCAGCGTGCGCCGTCGTCGCCGATCAGCTCGATCCGGCTGTTGCGTGCCAGCGAAGCGAGCAGGGCCGCGAGCTGCTTCGCGGAAAACGTGGCGGTGCCCTCGGCGGCATCGAACTGCATCGGGCCCAGCGAAGCGCCATTGATCTGCAGGCTGAGCCGCTGGGTGGAGGTGTTGTCGTCGTACTGGCCAAGCATCAGTTCGGCATGCACCGGCTGGTCCGGCCCGCCCGCGCGGGTCAGCAGGATCGAGACCGGGTCGCCACCATTCTCATCGGCCTGGTAACCGGCGGCGCGGCAGGTGCGGGTGTTGTCGCAGGCCAGCATCCAGTCGCGGTGGCCGAACGTCACGCCCTCAACGGGGGCGGCGGCGTAGCCGGGCAGGGCAAGCCCCATCAACAGCGGGGCGGTCAACAACAGGCGCATGCGGCATCCTTGGTCCATCAATCCGTGGAGGGCGATCTTGGCCCAGCACGGATGAGGCGTCCATGACCGGAACGGGCGGTTGCCAGCGCTCAACCCCGTTGTGGATCGCCATGCGTTCAAGGAAGTGTCATCGGATCAGGAGCGTCACATGGGACTCGCACTGCGCAGTATCGGTCTGCTCGCTCTTCTGTGCTGGCAGCTGCCCAGCGTCCACGCCGAGGCGCGGCGTTTCCCGCCGCCACGGCCGCCCATCCTGCAGGTGGCGGGCGCCGAAGTGCCGGTCCGGCTGACCGAGGCGCGTATCGACAGCCGTGTCATGGCGGGACTGGGCGAAACCACGATCGAGTTGACCTTCCACAATCCCAATGCCCGGGTGCTGGAAGGGCAGCTGGCGTTCCCACTGGCCGCGGGCCAACAGGTGGCCGGGTTCGCACTGGATATCGGTGGTGAGCTGCGCGACGCGGTGCCGGTCCCCAAGGCGCAGGGCCGCCAGGTCTTCGAGGCGATCGAGCGTCGCCAGGTCGATCCGGGGCTTCTGGAGCAGACCGCCGGCAATCAGTTCCGGCTGCGGCTCTATCCCATCCCGGCCCGCGGTGAGCGTCGCGTCCGTCTAGTGCTGCGCGACAGCCTGCCGACCGTACCGCAGGGCCTGCAGTGGTCACTGCCCGTGTTCTTCGCACGGCAGGCGGAGCAGGTGACGGTCCGGCTGGAGGCCAGCGGGACGGGCCAGCCGGTCGCCGTGGGCGTCAATCCCCTCGGGTTCACGTTGAAGACCGGCGCCTATGCGGCGCAGTGGCAAGGGCGCGGCGCGGATCTGCCTGCACACCTGCAGTGGAGCCTTCCGCTCGCGCGCAGCACGGACGTGGTCACTGGCCTGCATGAGGGGCAGCGCTATCTGCTGGCCAGCGTGCCGGTTCGCACGTCCACCGCTGCGCGTGTCCTGCCTCGGCGCATCGGCCTGCTGTGGGATGCATCGGGCTCGGCCGGTACACGCAACGGTGCGGCTGAACGCGCTGTGCTGGATCGCTACTTCCAGGCCTTCGGCAGCGGCCAGGTCCAGTTGACCGTGCTGCGTGACCGCAGCGAAACGCCGCGGGAGTTCACCATCAACAAGGGCGACTGGTCGGCACTGCGCGAGTACCTGCGGGCGCTGCCCAACGATGGCGCCAGTGCGCTGGGCGACTGGACCCCCAACCCCGCCATTGGCGAGTACCTGCTGGTCAGCGATGGCCTGGCCAACTACGGCAGCCAGACGCTGCCCACGCTGTCGCGCGATCAACGCCTGTATGCGCTGAGCAGCGCCGGTGCGAAGACCGACACACCGCGCCTGCGCGCTTGGACCAGCGCCCATCATGGCCAGCTGCTGCAGGTGAGCAGCGAGGCGGAGGTGCCAGGCGTGATGCCGCTGCTGCTTCAGCAGCCGGTCGAGGTCGGCGAGGTGCGGGCACGTGGCGTGGAGGACGTGAACGTGGATGCCTCCAGCGCCACGCAGGGGTGGATCCGCGTTACCGGCCGCGTGCTGCGTCCCGATGCGACGGTGCTGCTGTCTCTGCGCGGTGGCGGCAGCGAGCCGCAGCCGATCACCCTCGACGTCGCGGACGCACGCGTGGCGGAAGGCGGCCTGGTCGCCCACGCGTGGGCGAATGCCCGGTTGGGCGCACTGGCGGCGGACCCGGCCGGGGCGCCGGCGGCCAAGGCGCTGTCGCAGCAGTTCGGAGTGGTGACCGCCGATACCTCGCTGCTGGTTCTTGAAACGTTGGAGGATTACCTGCGCTACGGCATCCGTCCGCCGGCCCCGTTGCGCGCAGCCTACGACCAGCGCCATGCAGTGACGGTGGCGGATGTGGCAAGCGAGCGGAAGCGCCGCCTGGATGG
Organism: Stenotrophomonas sp. TWI1149; assembly: GCF_039673155.1. Classification (NCBI taxonomy): domain Bacteria; kingdom Pseudomonadati; phylum Pseudomonadota; class Gammaproteobacteria; order Lysobacterales; family Lysobacteraceae; genus Stenotrophomonas; species Stenotrophomonas sp. TWI1149. The sequence continues at coordinate 173,852 of NZ_JBDJLB010000004.1, read as the reverse complement.
CATCGCCCGCCAGTTCGCCGAGCGCGAGCAGTGGTGGAATACCCGCTGGCCCAAGGATGCGCCACCGCGGCCCAAGCCGGACGTGCACGCCGTCGCCGCGCCAGTCGCCATGGCGATGGCCGCGCCACCGCCGGCACCTGCGGCGCCGATGGCGCCGGACCGTGTCGAGCTGACTGCGTCGGCGGTTGCCGATGAGGCAGAGGCCACCACTGAACGTCGCGCCAAGTCGGCACCGAAGGCCAACAACGGGCAGATCACCCTGACCCTGGCACCGTGGGCACCGGATTCGGCCTATGCACGCCGCCTGCGCGATGCCAAGCCGGCGCAGCTGTATCCGCTGTATCTGCAGGAGCGCGAACAGCACGCCGGCAGCAGCGCCTTCTATCTGGACGTGGCCGATCTGCTGCTGGCCAGCGGACAGCGCGACCTGGCCCTGCGCGTGCTCTCCAACCTGGCCGAGATGGAACTGGAAAACCGCCACGTACTGCGCGTGCTCGGCTATCGCCTGATGCAGGCCAAGGCGCCGGCACTGGCCGTGCCGGTGTTCCGCCAAGTGCTGGCGATGGGCGAGGAGGAGCCGCAGAGTTTCCGTGACCTGGGTCTGGCGCTCGAAGCGGCGGGTGAGTACCAGGCGGCGGTGGCATCGCTGTATGAAGTGGTGGTGCGCCCGTGGGATGGCCGCTTCGACGGCATCTCGCTGATCGCGCTGGATGAGCTGACCCGGCTGATCGCCCGCGAGCGCGTCGACGCCTCGGCCATCGATCCGCGCCTGCGCCGTGCGATGCCGCTGGACCTGCGCGTGGTGCTGAGCTGGGACAGCGACAACAGCGACATGGACCTGTGGGTCACCGATCCCAATGGCGAGCGCGCGTATTACGGCAACCGGCTGACCTACCAGGGCGGGCAGATGTCGCAGGACTTCACCGGCGGCTATGGCCCGGAGCAGTTCTCGTTGCGTGATGCCAAGCCCGGCATCTACAAGATCGAAGCGAACTACTTCGGCAGCCGCGAGCAGCTGGTCACCGGGCCCACCACCTTGATGCTGCGCCTGAGCACCAAATGGGGCAGCCGCGACCAGCGTGACCAGCAGGTCACGCTGCGGTTGAAGGACCGGGCGGAGACGGTGCTGGTCGGGGAGTTCGAGGTGAAGTAGCTGCTCAGCTCGTTTCCGGTGATCCCGCCGCTGCACCACGGGCGGCGGGACGGATCGACGGCAACCGCTGCCGGCGCAGCCCGAACAGCGGGCGCAGCCAACCAACGCGCCGGATCAGCCCTTCGTGCAGCAGCAGGCAAGCCGCCACCGTCCCGGCCACGACCAGCAGCGGCTCCCACCACGGCCCCAGCTGCAGCGGCTTGAGCCAGAACAGCAGCGCGATGATCAGGCTCTGGTGCAGGATGTACCAGGGATACACCGCCTCGGTGCAGTACGGCAGCCAGCGGAACGGGCGATCCAGATACACCTTGGCCCAGCCGAGCAGGGTCAGCAGTACGGCCCACAGGTACAGCGACTGGCTGGCCATCACCTGCAGCGTCCAGACGCTCTCCGGCCATTGCCGCAGCAGCGAATCGGCAGGCAACACCCGCCCCAGGATACGGATGCCGAAGTACCAGCCCGCCGCGATGATCGCCACCCACAGGGTGATCCGGCGCAGTTCAACCACGCGTGCCCAGAACGGCGTGGCGCGGCCAAACAGGTAGCCCGCCAGGAACACCGTGCCGTACTTGGCGTGCTGATACCAATCGCCGAACAGCAGGTTGGTCGAGGGAAACCGGGGATCGAGCCAGGCCACCCAGCCGAAGGAGAGCAGCGTGGGCAGCCCGATCAGGATCGGCGCGGGTGCCCGGGCATAGCGCTCCACCGCGCGGCGCACCGCAGGGGTATCCAGTACCGGCATCAGCAGCGCCAGCACCAGTGTGTAGACCCATAGGTAGGCCAGGTACCACAGGTGGTTCCAGGTGATGCGCAGCTGCCAGCCGGCAAACGTGTCCTGCGGCCAGGCCGGCATCAGCCAGTAGCGCAGCAGGAAGGCGCCGAAGCCGGGCTCGATATGCCCGTTGGTCACTGCCTCGCAGTACGGCTGGATCGGCACCACCAGGGCCATGCCGAACAGCAGCGGCAGCAGCAACCGCCACGTGCGCAGCACGGCAAAGCGCGTGATGTGCGCCTCGGGCCGCATCAGGGCGATGGCGATCCCGGAGAGCAGGAACAACAACGGCATCCGCCAGCGGTTCACCAGCAGCATCGGCCACTGCAGCCACTCGGCGGTGTACTCGCTCTTGAGATGGAAGCCCCAGCCATCCACGTAGGCCATGGCGGTGTGATAGAGGATGAGCAGGGCGAAGGCGAGCACGCGCAGGGCGTCGATGTCGTGGCGGCGTGGCATGGACGGGGCAGGCAGGAAAGGAGACTGCACGGTGCGCAGTCGCCGCGCGGTCCGCCATGGCGGAGGGGCCTGCCGCCGGGGGCAAGTGACGAATGGCGGTCGCCAAGGGACGGGTGGGGCGCACTACCATGGCGGGATGAGTCAGGCTGACGACCCTTTGCGAATGGATGATTCAATGGCGAACGGACGTGCCGCGCGGTGGCGGCCGGGTGCGCGGATGCTGGTGTGGTCGGTGATCCTGCTGACCACGGCGGTGGCGAATGCGCTGGTGGAAGTGATGGATGCGGGTCGCCGTGGCGAAGACCTGGGCCTGTGGCAGCCGATGATCTGGGAGCTGAGCAGCGTCACGATGATCCTGCTGACGCTGCCGGTCCTGTGGTGGGGCTGCCAGCGCTGGCCGCTGCACGCCGATACCTGGAAGCGGCGGCTGCCGCTGTACCTGCTGGCCAGCGTGGCGTGGTCGCTGGTGCATGTCACCGGGATGATGGGGCTGCGCCATCTCGCCTATGCCGCGCTCGGCTACCACTACCAGGACGATGCCACCTGGCCGGTGCGCCTGATGTACGAGTACCTCAAGGATGTCCGTGCGTTCTTCACCTTCGTGGCGATCGAGCACTTCTTCAGCTGGTTCGGGCGGCGCCGGCAGGGCGAGGCGCATCTGCTGGCCGCGCCGGACGATGCTCCGCCGGTGGACGCCGTGGAGCGTCCAGAACGGTTCCTGGTGCGCAAGCTGGGCCGCGACTTCCTGGTCGCCACCGGTGATATCGAGTACGCCCAGGCGGCCGGCAACTACGTCAACCTGCGGGTGCGCGGGCACGATTACCCGCTGCGCAGCACCATGGCGGCGCTGGAAGAACGATTGGATCCGGCGCTGTTCGTGCGTGCCCACCGCAGTTGGCTGGTGAACGTGCGGCACCTGGTCTCGATCGAGCCGCTGGACGGGGGCGAGGCACTGCTGCACATGGACGATGGCGGCCGGGTACCGTGCAGTCGCCGGCAGCTGCCCTCGTTCCGGCAGGCGCTGGCCGTGCAGCCACCGGCCTGATCCTGCCGGGCTTGACCGGCACCCTGGCGGAGCAGGGTGCCGGCAGGGAACTCAGCGCTTGCTGTCTTTCTTGATCATCGCGTCGATGCGCCCGGCGCGGGCTTCCGAGCCCGGGTGCGAGGACATCAGGCCGCCATCGCTGGACAGCTTGCGGAACATGCTGGCCAGTGCGGCGGGATCGTACTGGTGGCGCTTCATGAAGCGGTAGCCGTACTCGTCGGCGGCGCTTTCTTCCTTCTGCGAGAACTGCGCGTTGACGAAGCCTTCGGCCAAGGCGCCGAGCTGGCCCTGGGTCAGGGTGGCGACGTTGGCATTGCCCGAGGCGGCCAGCGTGTCGCGACCGGCCGAGGCCAGCAGCGCGGTACGCATCTTGGTCTTGGAGTGGCCCAGCTTCACGTGGCCGATCTCGTGGCCGATCACGCCGCGCACTTCGTCGTCCGAGGCCATGTCCATCAGGCCGGAGTACACGCGCACGCAGCCGTTGGCCATGGCCCAGGCGTTGACGTCTTCGGTCAGGTAGACCTTGAAGCTCAGGCTCATGCCGTCTTCATTGGCCAGGCCCTGGGTGATCTTGGCCAGACGCTGGGCGTACGGATTGTTGGCGGGGGCGACCTTGTTCTGCTGGTCCATGTAGACGCAGGCTTCGTCGGCGGCCTTGGCCACGTCCTGGTCGGACAGGGTGAGCGCCTGGCCGGCTTTCAGGCCGGTGCTGGTCAGCTGCTTGAGGTCCAGGGCCGAGGCGGTGGTGGAAGCGGTCAGGCAGGCGAGAGCCAGCAGCAGGGCGGAGGATGACGTCCTCATCGGGGTGGTGCTCCATGTAGTGCGTTGGGGGAACCGCAGGGCAGGGCGCCGCGCGGCGGGGCGGAAGTCTACCGCCTGGCCGGCCGTCCGTGTTCAGTGAAGTCGTTTTTACCCAGCCCCACGCGACGCCCGGCGCCCCGGCCACCGCCGGAAAGCCCCGGATAGGCTATGATGGACAGTCTTTTCGCACGCATTAATCGCCGACATGATCGAGCTCAATCCTGTCCGCCAGCGCATCACCGATCTCACCGATCGCGTGCTCTCGCTCAGGGGGTATCTTTGACTACGACGCCAAGAAAGAGCGTCTGGAAGAAGTAACCCGGGAACTGGAAAACCCGGATATCTGGAACAACGCCGAGTACGCCCAGAACCTTGGCCGCGAACGCGCCAATCTGGAGAAGACCGTCGGCGGCATCGCCACGATCCTCGACGGCCTGGCCGAGTCGGGCGAACTGCTGGAACTGGCTGAAAGCGAACAGGACGAAGAAACCGCCCTGGCCGTGGTCAGCGACCTGGACAAGTACCAGAAGCACGTCGAACAGCTGGAATTCCAGCGCATGTTCTCCGGGCAGATGGATACCGCGGCGGCCTTCGTCGACATCCAGGCCGGTGCCGGCGGTACCGAAGCCCAGGACTGGGCCGAAATCCTGCTGCGCATGTACCTGCGCTGGTGCGAATCGCGCGGCTGGAAGACCGAGCTGATGGAAGTCTCCGGCGGCGACGTCGCCGGCATCAAGTCGGCCACGCTACGCGTGGAAGGCGATTACGCGTATGGCTGGCTGAAGACCGAGACCGGCGTGCACCGCCTGGTGCGCAAGTCGCCGTTCGATTCGGACAACCGCCGCCACACCAGCTTCACCTCGGTGTTCGTGTCGCCGGAAGTCGATGACAACATCGAGATCGACATCAACCCGGCCGACCTGCGTACCGACGTGTACCGCTCCTCCGGCGCGGGTGGCCAGCACGTCAACAAGACCGAATCGGCGGTGCGTATCACGCACATCCCGACCAATACGGTCGTGGCCTGCCAGACCGGTCGCAGCCAGCACCAGAACCGCGACAACGCGATGAAGATGCTGGCCGCCAAGCTGTACGAGCTGGAAATCCAGAAGCGCAACGCCGAGCGCGACGCGGTGGAAGCCACCAAGTCCGACATCGGCTGGGGCAGCCAGATCCGCAACTACGTGCTCGACCAGAGCCGTATCAAGGACCTGCGCACCGGCATCGAACGCTCCGATACGCAGAAGGTGCTGGATGGCGATCTCGACGAATTCGTCGAAGCCAGCCTGAAGTCCGGCCTGGCCGTGGGTGCCAAACGCACCGACGCCTGACCGTCGGGGCCGCCACGCGCGGCCCCGATCCGTTGTGCCCGGGCACGCCCGGTTTCGCAATCCGCCCCGACCATCGGCATGATGGCGGGGACCGTACCTCCCCCCGACATACATAGACCCACGCCATGAACGATCAGACCGCCGCGCCGCAGCCCCCCGTCGACGAGAACAGCCTCATCGCCGAGCGCCGCGCGAAACTGACCGCCCTGCGCGGGCAGGGCATCGCCTACCCGAACGATTTCCGCCGCGAGCACTTCGCCGGCACCCTGCAGGCCGAGTTCGCCGACGCCGAACAGTGGACTGCCGAAGCACTGGAAGCCAGCGGCCGCCAGGTCAAAATGGCTGGCCGCCTGATGGCCAAGCGCGTGATGGGCAAGGCCAGCTTCGCCCAGATCCAGGACGAGTCCGGCCGCATCCAGCTGTTCCTGCAGGGCAGCACCCTGGGCGATGCCTACACCGCCTTCAAGGGCTGGGACGTGGGCGACATCATCGCCGTCGAGGGCGGGCTGACCCGGACCAAGACCGGCGAGCTGTCGGTCAAGGCCACCAGCCTGCGCCTGCTGACCAAGTCGCTGCGCCCGCTGCCGGACAAGTGGCACGGCCTGGCCGACGTGGAGCAGCGCTACCGCCAGCGCTATGTCGACCTGATCGTGACCCCGGAGTCGCGCGAGGTGTTCATCAAGCGCTCGCGGATCATCCGCGCCATGCGCGCCTGGCTGGACAACCGCGACTTCCTGGAAGTCGAAACGCCGATGATGCATTACATCCCCGGCGGCGCCACGGCCAAGCCGTTCACCACCCACCACAACGCGCTGGACCTGGACCTGTACCTGCGCGTGGCCCCGGAGCTGTACCTCAAGCGCCTGGTCGTGGGTGGGCTGGAGCGCGTGTACGAGATCAACCGCAACTTCCGCAATGAAGGCGTCAGCACCCGCCACAACCCGGAATTCACCATGATGGAGCTGTACGAGGCCTACGCCACGTACACCGAAGTGATGGACCTGACCGAAGGCGTGATCCGTGACGTGGCCAGCAAGGTGCTGGGCACCACCACGGTGGAGTGGGATGGCGCCACCATCGACCTGGCCCCGGCCTTCCGCCGCTGGCGCATGGACGAGGCGGTGCGCCACCACAACCCGGAGATCAGCGCGGCCGACTGCACCGACCGCGATGCGCTGGTCGCCCATTGCGAGCGCCTGAAGATCCGCATCAAGCCGTCCTACGGCTGGGGCAAGCTGCTGCTGGAGATCTTCGAGGCCACCGTCGAGAACACCCTGATCCAGCCGACCTTCATTACCGACCACCCGGTGGAAGTCTCGCCGCTGGCCCGTGCCAACGATGACCAGCCGGGCTATACCGACCGCTTCGAGCTGTTCATCAACGGCAAGGAGCTGGCCAACGGCTTCTCCGAGCTGAACGACCCGGAAGACCAGGCGGCCCGGTTCCAGGCCCAGGTCACGGCGAAGGAAGGCGGCGACGACGAGGCCATGCACTACGACGCTGATTACATCCGCGCGCTGGAATACGGCATGGCCCCGACCGGCGGCCTGGGCATCGGCATCGACCGCCTGGTGATGCTGCTGACCGGCAGCAGCTCGATCCGTGACGTGCTGCTGTTCCCGTATATGCGTCCCGAAAACTGAGACCTGCGTCCGGGCGTGCTTGGGGCACGTCCGGATGGGGGTTCCGCTCCCGTGGCCGCGCGAGTATGGTTTCTGCGTGGCCTTAACAGGCGCTATGGCGTGATGGCCACAGACCATGACGGGTCGCAGGGGGATGCCCACATCGGCATCACACTGTGACGACGATCATGAACTGGGGTGTTCATGACGGGAGGCGGACCCATGCAAGGTGCCAGTGTGCTGAGCGGCGGAGTATCCTCTCCGCAGCATGTTCCAGTGTGGTCAAGGAAGAAGGCAGAAGCAGCCTTGAATATTGTCATCGTTGACGACCAGACGTCCGCGCGTACCATGCTGCGCCATGTCATCGAGGACATCGCGCCGGAACTGTCCGTGCACGACTTCGGCGATCCGCTGACGGCGCTGGCCTGGTGCGAGTCGCACGCCGTGGACCTGCTGCTGCTGGATTACCGGATGCCGGAGATGGACGGGCTGGAGTTCGCCCGCCGCTTCCGTCGCCTGCCCAAGCACCGCGACATCCCCGTGATCCTGATCACCGTGGTCGGCGACGAGCCGATCCGCCAGGCCGCGCTGGAAGCGGGGGTGATCGATTTCCTGGTCAAGCCGATCCGCCCGCGCGAACTGCGCGCGCGTTGCTACAACCTGTTGCAGCTGCGCCAGCAGTCGGAGAACGTCAAGCAGCGCGCGCTGTCGCTGGAGCAGCGGCTGCTGGCCAGCATGCACGAGGTCGAGGAGCGCGAGCGCGAGACGCTGTCGCGGCTGGCGCGGGCGATCGAGTTCCGTGATGCCGGCACCAGCGCCTACCTGGAGCGCATGGCGCATGTCGCCGGCCTGATCGCCGAGCAGCTCGGGCTGCCGGAAGAGGAGGTGAAGCTGATCGAGATGGCCGCGCCCCTGCACGACATGGGCAAGATCGCCATTCCCGATGCCGTGCTGCTCAAGCAGGGCAAGTTGAACGACGAGGAGCAGGCGATCATGCGCCGGCACCCGCGGATCGGCTATGAACTGCTGAGCGGCAGCCAGAACCGTTTCATCCAGGTCGGTGCGCTGATCGCGCTGCGCCATCACGAGCGTTACGACGGCAGCGGCTACCCCGATGGCCTGGTCGGTGATGCCATTCCGCTGGAAGCGCGGATCGTGGCGGTGGCCGACGTGTTCGATGCCCTGATCTCACCCCGTCCGTACAAGGAAGCATGGACCATGGAAGCCACGCTGGCTTATCTGTACGCCCAGCGTGGTCGGTTGTTTGATCCGCGCTGCGTCGATGCCCTGCTGCGCGGCCGCCTCCAGCTTGACGAGATCTGCGCACAGCACTCCACTGCGTCATCCCGCCCGGGGATGTGATATGCGTCGTCTGTACCCGCGCCTGAAGCAACGTCTGGCGCAGCGCCCGGACACCGAGCACGGTCAGGCGATCGTGCGCATCGTGCTGATCACCCTGATCCTGCTGTATGTCCTGATGCCAGGGCCCCGCCACGACCTGCCGCCGGAGCAGTACCACGGCGTGCTGGCGATCGTGCTGACCGGCCTGACGCTGTCGCTGGGCCTGTTCGGCTGGCTGCTGTGGCGGCCGGGGCGCTCGGATCCGCGCCGCGTGGCCGGCATGCTCGCCGACTACGGTCTCATCGCCGCCGGCATGGTGCAGATGGGCGAGCCGCTGGCCTGGGTCTACATCGTGGTGATGTGGGTGACCGTCGGCAACGGCATGCGCTACGGCAACAACTATCTGTACGTGGCCGTGGCGATGGCCATGGTCAGCTTCGGCAGCACCGCGCTGCTCACGCCGTACTGGGAGCAGAATGCCCGGCTGGCGTTCGGCCTGTGGCTGGGCCTGGCGGCGGTGCCGCTGTATTTCTCCACGCTGCTGCGCCAGTTGACCCGGGCGATGGCCGAGGCCCGTCGTGCGAGCGAGGCCAAGAGCCGCTTCCTGGCCAACATGAGCCATGAGTTCCGCACCCCTCTCAACGGTCTGTCGGGCATGACCGAGCTGCTGGCCACGACCAAGCTCGACGACGAGCAGCGTGAGTGCGTCAACACCATCCAGGCGTCCTCGCGCAGCCTGTTGGCGCTGGTCGAGGAAGTGCTCGACATCTCCGCGATCGAAGCCGGCAAGCTGCGCGTCAACGCCGAGGATTTCGCGCTGGCCGATGTGATCCAGGCGATCGGGCTGATCCTGCTGCCGCAGGCCAAGGCCAAGCGGTTGGACTACCGGGTCAAGGTCGCCGATACCGTGCCGCCGCTGTTGCGCGGCGATCTCGGTCACCTGCGCCAGATCCTGCTCAATATCGCCGGCAACGCGGTCAAGTTCACCGACCACGGCCGGGTCGAGATCCGCGTCGCGGTGCTGCATGCCGAATCCAACGGCGGGGTGCGCCTTCGCTTCGACATCCTCGATACCGGTATCGGCGTCGCGCCGGAGATGCGCCCGCGACTGTTCGAGGCATTCGAGCAGGCCGACGTCAGCATGGCGCGCCGCCACGAAGGCACCGGCCTGGGCACGACCATCGCCAAGGGCCTGGTCGAGGCGATGGGCGGTGACATCGGCTACGAAGAGAATCCGCCGCAGGGCAGCCATTTCTGGTTCGAGCTGCCGTTCGCGCCGCCGCGCGTGCCGCTGGGCACGGTCACCCCGGCCCTGGTCGGCGACGGGCTGCCGGACCGCAACGGCAATGTCATCGCCTTCGCCGATCCCTTCCTGCGTCATCGCGCGCGCGTGCGCAGCATGCACATCCTGGTCGCCGATGATCACGAGGCCAACCGGATGGTGCTGCAGCGGCTGCTGCAGAAGGCCGGCCACAAGGTGCTGTGCGTCAACGGCGGCGAAGCGGTGCTGGATGCGATGGCCGAGAGCGATTTCGATGCGGCGATCGTCGATCTGCACATGCCCGGGATGAGCGGCCTGGACATGCTCAAGGAGCTGCGCGTGATGCAGGCCGGCGGCGGTCCGCGCACGCCGGTGCTGGTGCTCAGCGCCGATGTCACCCCCGAGGCGATCCAGCGCTGCACCCAGGCTGGTGCGCATACCTTCCTGGCCAAGCCCGTGGTCGCGGTGCGGCTGCTGGACGTGCTGGCCGACATCGCCTCCAATGGCCAGCTCAAGGCCAGTGCGCCGATCGTGCGCACTGCCACCGTACTCGATGGCGTGCTGGATCCGGGCGTGCTCGACGAGCTGGCCTCGCTCGGCATGGGCGATGGCTTCGAACGCGAGTTCATCCGCCAATGCCTGGCCGATGCCGAGCAGTGCGTCGGCGTGGCACTGGCCGATGGCGAGCGCAGCGACTGGGTGCATTTCCGTGAGCAGGCGCATGCGATCAAGGGCGTAGCCAGCAATCTCGGCCTGGTCCGCGTCGCCAATCGTGCCGGCGACCTGATGCGCATGGCCGACTGGCAGCTCAAGAGTGAATGGCGGCAGCGCGTGACCCTGCTGCAGGCGGGGATCAAGGAAGGCCGGCAGGCACTGGAGGCGCGTGCGCAGCGCCGGACCCAGGGCCAGGCGGACGACGGCGGCGACATGCGCTGAAAAAAAGCCCGGCGGCCGCCGGGCTTGAACAACACAGGGGAGGGGGTGACTCAGGCGACGTCGAGGGTGGCGCGGCGGGTCTGGGCCTTGATCAGGCGATCCATGGTGCGCAGCGACTTGTCGCCCAGCGCGAGCGCGGAGTCCACCCACACCTTGGTGATTTCCAGCAGCTCGTCGTAACGCACGGCCTGGGCCAGGTTGCGCGCGGCATTCATCGCCAGGTAGGAATGCGGAATGCGCTGGTGCTGACGGATCAGGTCTTCGACCGCCTTGACGCCCTGGCCCTTCGGCACCAGCACGTCGACCACGCCCATCGCATGCATCTCCTCGGACGAATACACGCGGCCGTCGAGGATGATCTTCTCGGCCAGCTGCGGCGCCACGCGCTTGCACAGGAACGAGTAGGCCCCCATGCCCGGGAACAGCCCGAACAGGACTTCCGGCAGGCCCATGCCGCAGCCTTCCTCGGCCACGATGGTGTGGCAGGCCAGGGCCATCTCCAGGCCGCCGCCCAGCGCGTCGCCCTGGATCAGCGCGATCGAACGCACGTCGCCACCGAAGCCGGTGTGCAGGTGGTGCACGCCTTCCACGCAGCGCTGCGCGTAGGTCAGCAGGCGGTCGCGGTTGCCTTCGCGGATCAGGCGGGTGAACAGGTCCAGGTCACCGCCCAGGTTGTACGCGTTCGCATCGGAGGCGAGCACGAAATGGCGCAGCTTGCCGCTGTTGCGCTCGGCCGGGGTGCGGGTGATGGCGCTCATGAAATTCCACATTTCATCGAGCATGTCCTTGCGGCAGCACGGGCGGATGCCGCTGCCGGCATCGGCATGCATGTACAGCCAATGGGCGTCGTCGTTCCCCGTGGTCTCGGTGCGGATGGTGGCGTAGCGGCGGTTGACGGGCAGCTTTTCAATGGTGCTCATGGCGATTTCCTCGGAGGCTGGCCCGCTGGGAGGACGGTGGGCGGCGGGCCTGACGGGTCCACACGCCGCGATCCTACACCCCCGGCATCTCAGGCAATGCAAAAGGCCCCCGCCGTTGCCGGCAGGGGCCCTGTGAAGATGCCGCCGTTGGGGAACCGTTACGGCGCGGGCGTATCGCGCAGTTCGCGGCGCAGGATCTTGCCCACGTTGGTCTTCGGCAGCTCCTTGCGGAACTCCACGATCCGCGGGTGCTTGTAGCCGGTCAGGTTGGCACGCGCGTGCTCCTTGACCATCTCGGCGGTGAGGTTGGGGTCCTTCTTGACGATGACCACCTTGACCACTTCGCCGGACTTTTCATCGGGCACGCCGACCGCCGCGACCTCGAGCACGCCGGGCATCATCGCGATGACGTCTTCGACCTCATTGGGGTACACGTTGAAGCCGGACACCAGGATCATGTCCTTCTTGCGGTCCACGATGAAGAAGAAGCCCTGTTCGTCCATCCGCGCCATGTCGCCGGTGTGCAGCCAGCCCTCGGCATCGACCGCCTGGGCGGTGTCCTCCGGGCGCTGCCAGTAGCCCTTCATGACCTGCGGGCCCTTGATGCACAGCTCGCCGACTTCGCCGACGGCCAGGGTCTTGCCGGCGTCATCCTTCACGCAGGCATCGGTGGACGGAATCGGCAGGCCGATGGCGCCGTTGTACTCGGCCAGGTCCAGCGGGTTGATGCAGGCGGCCGGCGAGGTCTCGGTCAGGCCATAGGCCTCGACGAGGGTGACGCCGGTGACCTTCTTCCAGCGCTCGGCGACGGCGCGCTGCACCGCCATGCCGCCGCCCAGGGTGACCTTCAGCGAGGAGAAATCGATCTCGTCGAAGCCGGGGGTGTTGAGCAGGCCGTTGAACAGCGTGTTGACGCCGGTGATCGCGGTGAAGCGGGTCGCCTTGAGCTCCTTGACGAAGCCCTTCATGTCGCGCGGGTTGGTGATCAGGTAGTTGCAGCCACCGAACTTCATGAAGACCAGGCCGTTCGCCGTCAACGCGAAGATGTGGTACAGCGGCAGGGCGGTGATGATCACCTCCTTGCCCATCTCGATCCCCGAGGCGGAGATCCAGGCCGAGGCCTGCTGCATGTTGGCCACCAGGTTGCGGTTGGTCAGCATCGCGCCCTTGGCCACGCCCGTGGTGCCGCCGGTGTACTGCAGGAAGGCGACGTCGTCGTGGTCGATCTCGACCTTGGGCAGGGTGTGGCGGCTGCCCAGCTTGAGTGCCTGGTTGAAGCGGATCGCGCCGCGCAGGCTGTAGTTGGGCACCATCTTCTTGATGTACTTCAGCACGAAGTTCACCACGATGCCCTTGGCGCCGAGCATGTCGCCCAGGCCGGTGGTCACCACCTGCTTGATCGGCGTATCGGCGATGACCTGCTGCACGGTGTCGCAGAAGTTGTCGACCACCACCAGCACGGCTGCGCCGGAATCCACCAGCTGATGCTTGAGCTCGCGGGCGGTGTACAGCGGATTGACGTTGACCACGGTCAGGCCGGCACGCAGCACGCCGAAGGTGGCGATCGGGTACTGCAGGCAGTTGGGCATCATCAGGGCGACGCGGTCGCCCTTCTTGAGCTGCAGCTCACCGAGCAGGTAGGCGGCGAACTGTTCGACCAGCGCGTCCGTTTCCCCGTAGGTGAGGACCTTGCCGAAACTGGAGTAGGCGGGGCGGTCGCGGAACTTGGCCACCGAGGTGTCGAAGACGGCCGAAACCGAATGGAACTCGTTGACGTCGATCTCGGCGGGTACGCCTTTGGGATAACTCTGCAGCCAGGGTCGTTCCAGACTCATATTCCCCCTCCAGGAAACGTGGATGATGTGATGCGGTGACGGAGAGTATCCGTCGTTTCATGCCTCGGCAGCATACCGTCCCGAATGGAAAACGCGAAGGGCCGGTGAAGAAAGGTGGCGGAGGGGCAGCGGGGCGCGCTGTTTGCGACATGCGCGGTGCCTGCCCACGACCAACGGTCGTGGGCTACCGGGAGGTCACGACCGCGCGGGGGCGTGACCCGGTGCCGCCTGAAACGCGGCGGCTGGCTTACTTCTTGCCCGCCAGCTGGCGCAGCACGTACTGCAGCAGGCCGCCGTGCTTGAAGTACTCCACTTCCTTCGGCGTCAGCAGCATCACATGGGCCTCGAAGGTCTTCTTCGTGCCGTCGGCCCGGGTCGCGGTGAGGGTGGCCGACTTGCTGGCGCCATCCTGCAGGCCGGTGATGTCCACCACTTCCGAGCCGTCCAGGCCCAGGCTCTGCGCGTTGTCGCCATTCTTGAACTGCAGCGGCAGCACGCCCATGCCGACCAGGTTGGAGCGGTGGATGCGCTCGAAGCTCTCGGCGATCACCGCCTTGACACCCAGCAGGTTGGTGCCCTTGGCCGCCCAGTCGCGCGAGGAGCCGGTGCCGTATTCCTTGCCGGCGAACACGACCAGCGGGATGCCCTCGGCCTTGTACTTGACGGCCGCATCGTAGATCGCCAGCTTCTGCGGCTTGCCCCCGTCCTTCGGGAAGTACAGGGTGTTGCCGCCTTCTTCGCCGCCGAACATCAGGTTCTTGATGCGGATGTTGGCGAAGGTGCCGCGCACCATCACGTCATCGTTGCCACGACGGCTGCCGTAGCTGTTGAAGTCGGCCGGCTGCACGCCACGTTCCTGCAGGAAGCGGCCTGCCGGGGAATCCTTCTTGATGTTGCCGGCCGGGGAGATGTGGTCGGTGGTGATCGAGTCGCCGAACAGGCCCATCACGCGGGCGCCATGCACGTCGTCGATGTGGCCGACGTCCATCGTCATGCCCTCGAAATAGGGCGGGTTCTTGATGTAGGTCGAACTGCCATCCCACTCATACAGATCGCCGTCGGGCGACTTGATGGTGTTCCAGCGGGTGTCGCCCTTGAACACGTCGGCGTAGTTCTTCTTGAACATCTCCGGCCCGATGGTCGCGGCGATCACATCGCCGATTTCCTTGTTGCTCGGCCAGATGTCACGCAGGTACACCGGCTGGCCATCGCTGCCCGTGCCCAGCGGCTCGGTGGTCAGGTCGATGTCGGTAGTGCCGGCGATGGCGTAGGCGACGACCAGCGGCGGGCTGGCCAGGTAGTTCATTTTGACTTCCGGGTGCACGCGGCCTTCGAAGTTGCGGTTGCCCGACAGCACCGAGGCCACCACCAGGTCACCGGCGGCGATGCCGGCACTCACTTCGGTCGGCAGCGGGCCGGAGTTGCCGATGCAGGTGGTGCAGCCATAGCCGACCACGTAGAAACCGATCTTCTCCAGCTCGGTGAGCACACCGGCCTTTTCCAGGTAATCGGTGACCACGCGCGAGCCCGGGCCGAGCGAGGTCTTGACCCATGGCTTGCGGTCCAGGCCCTTGGCCGCCGCGTTGCGGGCGAGCAGGCCGGCACCGATCATCACCGCCGGGTTGGAGGTGTTGGTGCACGAGGTGATCGCGGCGATGACCACCGCGCCGTCCTTCAGGCGGAACTTCCTGCCCTCCAGCTCCACGTCGCTGTAACCCTTGGCCAGCTGTTCGTTGCCGACCGCCGCGCCGCCGCCTTCGTTGACGAACTTGGACACGTCATCGTTGCGCTTGTCGCGGTTGGTGGTCAGGCCGACCAGGTTCTCGCGGTAGTTCTGCTTGACGTCTTCGAGCAGCACGCGGTCCTGCGGGCGCTTCGGGCCGGCCAGCGACGGCTTGACCTGGCCCATGTCCAGTTCCAGCGTGGCGCTGTAGCTGGCATGTGCGGTGTTGGCGTCGTGCCACAGGCCCTGGGCCTTGGCATAGGCTTCGACCAGGTCGATCTGCGCTTCGCTGCGGCCGGACAGGCGCAGGTACGTCAGCGACTCTTCATCGATCGGGAAGATGCCGCAGGTGGCGCCATACTCCGGGGCCATGTTGCCGATCGTGGCGCGGTCGGCCAGCGGCAGGTGCTGCAGGCCTTCGCCGAAGAACTCGACGAACTTGCCGACCACGCCGTGCTTGCGCAGCATCTGGGTGACGGTCAGCACCAGGTCGGTGGCGGTGGCGCCTTCGGGCATGCGCCCGGTCAGCTTGAAGCCGACCACCTGCGGGATCAGCATCGACGACGGCTGGCCGAGCATGGCGGCCTCGGCTTCGATGCCGCCGACGCCCCAGCCCAGCACGCCGATGCCGTTGATCATGGTGGTGTGGCTGTCGGTGCCGAACACGGTGTCCGGATAGGCCACTGCCTTGCCGTCCTTGTCCGCAGTCATGACGACGCGGGCCAGGTTCTCCAGGTTCACCTGGTGGACGATGCCGGTATTGGGCGGCACCACCTTGAAATTATCGAAGGCCTTCTGGCCCCAGCGCAGGAAGCCATAGCGTTCCTCGTTGCGCTGGAATTCGATCTTGCCGTTGAGGTCGAGCGCGTCCGGCGTGCCGAACACATCGACCTGCACCGAATGGTCGATCACCAGCTCGGAGGGAATCTGCGGATTGATCTGCTCCGGCCGACCGCCGAGCTTGACCACCGCATCGCGCATCGCGGCCAGGTCGACCACGCAGGGCACGCCGGTGAAATCCTGCAGCACCACGCGGGCCGGCATGAAGGCGATCTCGATGTCCGGCTCGGCCTTGGGGTCCCACTGGGCGACGGCCTGGATGTGGTCCTTGCCGACGGTGACACCGCCATCCTCATGCCGGAGCAGGTTCTCCAGCAGGATCTTCATCGAGTAGGGCAGGTGGGAGATGTCGAACGTCTGTCCGAGCTTGGGCAGGCTGAAGTAGTCGTAGGTGGTGCCGCCGACGTCCAGCTGGCTGCGGGTGGAGAACGAATCGCTCATTGCGGGTGACTCCTCTTGCGGATGGCTTGCATTGGCCCGCCCGAGGCAGACCTGCTTGCGTTCGCCGCTGACCGGTAGGCCGGCGACCGTTCCGAGTATGAACGATTCAGCCGGATGCCACCTGCGGCAGTTGGTCTCAGGCTACACGGAGATATGTATCCCTCGTGTCATGGATGAGACAGATCCTTTCTGTGCCAACGGTCTCGCCGGCCAGATCAGTACTCCAGTGGAAGTATGCCTGTGGAAGTATGTATAATTTGTGCATACTTTGGAGGGCGTACCGATGGAAGCTACCGTTGCAGAGCGCGGGCAGATCACCCTGCCCAAGGCGGTCCGTGATGCGCTGGGCCTGACCAAGGGCACGCAGCTGAAGGTGGAGCTCGAAGGCAGCCGGATCATCCTGCGCAAGAGCGTGGACGATGCGATCTCCCGTGCCCGCGGCAAGTTCGCGCTGGATGGTTTCGATTCGGCCGAAGCGGCCGTGCGCGCGGTCCGCGACGAGGAATGAGCGCGTGATGATCGCCGTCGATTCACCGGTCCTGATCGAACTGCTCAGCAATGGTCCGCAGGCCGACGCGGTCGAAGCCGGCCTGCGCCAGAGCCTGGTCGGCGGCCGCGTGGTGATCTGCGGGGTGACCCTGGCCGAGATCTGCGCATCGCTGCGCGGCGGTGCCGAAGTGCAGGAGGCACTCGAGGAAATGGGCGTCCACTTCAGTCCACTGGAGGCCAAATCGGCCCTGCGCGCCGGCGAGATGCATCGCCGCCACCGGCAGCGCGGCGCCAAGCCACGCGGGCTGGATGAATTCATGGTCGGGTCGCATGCACTGCTGCAGTGCGACGGTCTGATCACCTGGAACGACAAATTTTACCGCGACTACTTCAAGGGCCTGAAGCTGATCGTGCCGCACGCCTGAGCCCATACTTTTAAACCGCATTCTTTCAAAGAATCACCCGGGAGTTGTCATGTTGGAAGCCTACCGCCACCACGTAGCCGAGCGCGCCGCGCTTGGCATCCCGCCGCTGCCGCTGAGCGCCCAGCAGACGGCCGACGTCATCGAACTGCTCAAGAACCCGCCCGCCGGCGAGGCCGAGTTCCTGCTGGAACTGCTGACCCACCGCGTGCCGGCCGGCGTCGATGACGCTGCCAAGGTCAAGGCCTCGTACCTGGCCGCGATCGCCCTGGGCAGCGAAGTCAATCCGCTGATCACGCGCGAGCGCGCCACCGAACTGCTGGGCACCATGCTTGGTGGTTACAACGTCGCGCCGCTGGTCCAGCTGCTGGACGACGCCGCCGTCGGTGCGATCGCCGCCGATGCGCTGAAGAACACCCTGCTGGTGTTCGACGCCTTCCACGATGTGCAGGAAAAGGCCAAGGCCGGCAATGCGAACGCCCAGGGCGTGCTGCAGAGCTGGGCCGATGCGGAATGGTTCACCAGCCGTCCGCAGGTGCCGGAAAGCCTGACCATCACCGTGCTCAAGGTGACCGGCGAAACCAACACCGACGACCTGTCGCCGGCCCCGGACGCCACCACCCGCCCGGACATCCCGCTGCACGCCCTGGCGATGCTGAAGAACAAGCGTGATGGCATCGAGCCGGAAGAAGACGGCAAGCGCGGCCCGGTGAAGTTCATTGAATCGCTGAAGGACAAGGGCCACCTGGTCGCCTATGTGGGCGACGTGGTCGGTACCGGTTCCAGCCGCAAGTCGGCCACCAACTCGGTGCTGTGGTTCACCGGTGAAGATATTCCGTTCATTCCGAACAAGCGCTTCGGCGGCGTGTGCCTGGGCTCGAAGATCGCGCCGATTTTCTACAACACGATGGAAGACGCCGGCGCGCTGCCGATCGAACTCGACGTGTCGCAGATGAACATGGGCGATGTGATCGAGCTGCGCCCGTACGACGGCAAGGCCCTGAAGGACGGCGCGGTGATCGCCGAGTTCAAGGTCAAGTCCGACGTGCTGTTCGACGAAGTGCGCGCCGGTGGCCGCATTCCGCTGATCATCGGCCGCGGCCTGACCGCCAAGGCGCGTGAAGCGCTGGGCCTGGCCCCGACCGATCTGTTCCGCCTGCCGATGGACCCGCCGGATACCGGCAAGGGCTTCTCGCTGGCGCAGAAGATGGTCGGCCGCGCCTGTGGCCTGCCGGAAGGCCAGGGCATGCGCCCGGGCACCTACTGCGAACCGAAGATGACCTCGGTGGGCTCGCAGGACACCACCGGTCCGATGACCCGTGACGAACTGAAGGATCTGGCCTGCCTGGGCTTCTCGGCCGACCTGGTGATGCAGTCGTTCTGCCACACCGCGGCGTACCCGAAGCCGGTGGACGTCAAGACCCACCACACCCTGCCGGAGTTCATCTCCACCCGTGGCGGCATCTCGCTGCGCCCGGGCGACGGCGTGATCCACAGCTGGCTCAACCGCATGCTGCTGCCCGACACCGTCGGCACCGGCGGCGACTCGCACACCCGCTTCCCGGTGGGCATTTCGTTCCCGGCCGGCTCGGGCCTGGTCGCCTTCGCGGCTGCCACCGGCGTGATGCCGCTGGACATGCCGGAGTCGGTGCTGGTCCGCTTCAAGGGCAAGATGCAGCCGGGCGTGACCCTGCGTGACCTGGTCAACGCGATCCCGCTGTACGCGATCAAGTCCGGTCTGCTGACCGTGGCCAAGGCCGGCAAGAAGAACATCTTCTCCGGCCGCATCCTGGAAATCGAAGGTCTGCCGGAGCTGAAGGTCGAGCAGGCGTTCGAACTGTCCGATGCCTCGGCCGAACGTTCGGCCGCCGGTTGCTCGGTGCACCTGAACAAGGAGCCGATCATCGAGTACCTCACCAGCAACATCACGCTGCTGAAGTGGATGATCGCCGAGGGTTACCAGGACGCCCGTTCGCTGGCACGCCGCATCGAGAAGATGGAAGCCTGGCTGGCCAACCCGGAGCTGCTGGCCCCGGATGCCGACGCCGAATACGCCGCCGTCATCGAGATCGACCTGGCCGACATCCACGAGCCGATCGTGGCCTGCCCGAACGACCCGGACGACGTCAAGACGCTGTCCGACGTGGCCGGTGCGGCGATCGACGAAGTGTTCATCGGTTCGTGCATGACCAACATCGGTCACTTCCGTGCGGCGGCCAAGCTGCTGGAAGGCAAGCGCGACATCCCGACCAAGCTGTGGGTGGCTCCGCCGACCAAGATGGATGCTTCGGAGCTGACCAAGGAAGGCCATTACGGCACCTTCGGCACCGCCGGCGCACGCATGGAAATGCCGGGCTGCTCGCTGTGCATGGGCAACCAGGCGCAGGTGCGCGAGGGCGCAACGGTGTTCTCGACCTCGACCCGCAACTTCCCGAACCGTCTGGGCCGCAACTCCAACGTGTACCTGGGTTCGGCCGAACTGGCCGCGATCTGCTCGCGTCTGGGTCGCATCCCGACCAGGGAAGAGTACATGGCCGACATCGGCGTGCTGGATGCCAGCAGCAAGGACATCTACCGCTACATGAACTTCGACCAGATCGAGGATTACCAGGAAGTGGCCGGTACGGTCGCTGCCTGATCCGGTAATGCCGGGCGCTGCCCGGCAGCCCGTTGAAACGAAGAACCCCCGGTGAGAGCCGGGGTTTTTTTGTTTTCACCGCGCTAGACTTCTCGCTTGGTCTGTAGGAGAACAGGGATGTTGCGGGATCGATTGAAGGGATGCGGCGCTGGCTGCTGGCGCTGGTCTGGGCATGCAGCCGTGCTGGCCACATTGATGATGGCGCACGGCGCGATGGCACAGCAGGCGGTACAGAAGACAATTGTCGAGAGCGTTCGAACCGCGCACGTGCCGGCTTCGATCGTGATGGAGAGCAAGCACAACAACCCGCCGCGTTATCCATCGCAGGCATTTCGCGATGACAAAGAGGGTGAAGCGATCCTGATGGTGCAGGTGACTGCCGACGGACAGTGGCTCGGTGCGACCGTGCTGCAGAGCACTGGCTCGCCGGAGCTGGACGAGGCCGCGCAGGTGGCGACACGCAAGTGGCAGTACCTGCCGGCCAGCGAAGACGGTGTACCGGTGCCCGGAGAAATCCGTGTGCCGGTGTCGTTCGAGCTGTGATGCTGCGCGCAGCCGCAAGCCTGGGGCGAGTGACGATGCTGCTGGCAGCTTCGATGCCGGCCTGGGCCAATGAACCCGTGCCGCCGGCAACGCAGGCGAGCGACGAGGCCGACGCTGATACCCGGATGAGTGCCGCCGAACGCCGCGTGTATACGCTGCAGGAGCAGTTTCTGGAGATCGCCCGTGCCAACGCGGCGCGGTCAGAGGCCGCCGAAAAGGTGGAAATCTACGCCTCGGTCGATGCGAACTCGCAACGCCAGCATCCGGTGCAGCTTGAGAGCTACCAGAAGCCTGAGCGCGGTGATGGCGCGACCACCCTGCTGGTGGACGTAGACGAGCAGGGTCGCCCGGTTGCCGTGGAAGTTGCGCGCGGCAGCGGATCGGCGGTGCTGGATACGGCGGCTGTGGAGGCGGCGTATCGATGGAGCTACAACGCCGCCAGCAGGGACGGAGTACCGGTGCGTGGAAAGGTGCGGATCACGGTGTGGGGACCGTAACTGCGCCTGCGTGATGCAGTGGTGCCGCGCATTGCCCGGCAGGCAGTTGAAGCGGAGAACCCCTCGGGCGCATTCCTGGGTTATCGGCTACTGGATGATCCAGTCGGCAGTGCCCTGAAGGCGCTTCCCGGCAAAGAGCACATTGCCCGCCGCCAGCCAGCGGCCGGCACTACCAGTATCGGGTGAGCAGGGCCAGCGCTGGCCTGCACCCGCTGGATGCGATCAACCCCGCGCCAACGCCATCAACCGCTCGGCAATCCGTTCCAGCGGCACCATTTCCTCCGCCGCGCCGAGCTTGTACGCCGCACCCGGCATGCCCCAGACCACGCTGGTCGCTTCGTCCTGCACCAAGGTGGGCGCGCCCGCGTTCTTCAGTTCCAGCAGGCCGCGGGCACCGTCGTCGCCCATGCCGGTGAGGATCGCGCCGATCGCGTTCGCCCCGGCGCTTTCTGCCACCGAACGGAACAGCACGTCCACCGCCGGCTTGTGCCGGTTCACGGCCGGGCCGTCATCCACACGGCAGCGCCAGCGCGCACCGTCGCGGATGATCCGCAGGTGCTTGCCGCCCGGCGGCAGGTACGCGTGGCCGGGCAACACCGCTTCACCATCGCTGGCCTCGCGCACCGACATCGCCGAATGGCGGTCCAGGCGCTCGGCGAACGGGGTGCTGAAGGTGGCGGGGAGGTGCTGGGTCAACACGACGGCCGGGGCGTCGGCCGGCATGCCTTCGAGCACCACGCGCAGGGCCTCCGTGCCGCCGGCGGAGGCGCCGATGGCGATCAGGCGGTCGGTGGTGCGGAACTGGATGCTGCGCGGGGGCGCCTTCGGTGCCACCGCATCCAGGGTGATGCGCGGCGTGGGGGGACGCGCGAGCGTACGTACCCTCGAGCGGGCCGCCATCTTGACCTTGCCGATGATTTCTTCGGCGTACGCCTGCAGGCCACGGGCGACGTCGAACTTCGGCTTGGAGACGAAGTCCACCGCGCCCAGCGCCAGCGCCTGCAGGGTGGTGTCGGCGCCGCGCTCGGTCAGCGAGGAGATCATCACCACCGGCAGCGGATGCAGGCGCATCAGGTTTTCCAGGAAGGCCAGGCCGTCCATGCGCGGCATTTCCACGTCCAGCGTGATCACGTCCGGGGCCAGGCGCTTGATCTTCTCGCGCGCCAGCAGCGGGTCGGCGGCGGTGCCGACCACTTCGATACCGGGGTCGCTGTCGAGGATTTCGCTCAGCATCTGACGCACGACCGCGGAGTCGTCGACGATCAGGACTTTGCAGGGTGCACCGTGGGTCATTCGAACAGCTCCACGCCGCCGGTGACCGGGGCCTTGGACAGGCGGGCACGCACGGCCGATTCGGTCGCGGCCACTTCTGCTTCATGGGCATGCGGCAGGCGCTGCACCACGACGCGGCCGGTATCGGCGAAGAACCACACCTTGCGCGGATGGATGCCGCAGAGGTCCTCGGCGATGATCGGGATGTGCTCGGCCTGCAGGTACTGGCGCACGAACTCGGCATTGCGGGTGCCGACCGGGTTGCTGGTGAAGCCCTTGAGTACGTTGGCACCGCCGAACACCTTGGCTTCCAGGCGCTTGCGGTGGGCGCCGCGTTTGAGCAGGTCGTTGATCAGCAGTTCCATCGCGTAGCTGCCGTAGCGCGCGGGCGCGCCATCGCCGACGTTGCCTTCGGGCAGCAGGAAGTGGTTCATGCCGCCGATCTTGAGCACCGGATCGCGCAGGCAGGCGGCCACGCAGGAGCCCAGCGTGGTGGTCAGCGCGGTGTTGTCGTCCACCGCCAGGTACTGGGTCGGCAGCAGCTTGGCGGCGGTGACCTGGAAGCGGCTGTCGAAATAACGCATCACTTCGTCGTTGCGGATCGGCAGACTCATACCGGCGCTCCGGGCGCACGTTTGTACAGGGTCCGGCCGCAGGGCTGGATCAGGTCGGCGGCGTGCAGGTAGTTCTCCGAATGGCCGGTATAGAGCAGGCCGTCATCGCCCATGTGCTGGATCAGCCGCGACAGGATGCCGCGCTGGGTCGGTTTGTCGAAATAGATCATCACGTTGCGGCAGAACAGGGCATCGAACGGGCCGCCGACGTCGTAACGGTTGGCAAGCAGGTTGAGCGGGCGGTAGTCGATGAGGTCGCGCAGTGCGGGATTGACCCGGCAGTGGCCTTCATTCGGGCCGGTGCCGCGCTGGAAGTAGCGCTTGCGGATGGCGGGATCCAGCCCGGCGACGCGGTCGATCGCATAGACCCCACGACTGGCGGTGGCCAGCACCTGGGTGTCGACATCGGTGGCCAGGATGCGCACCGGCGGTTTGAGCGTGCCGAAGGTCTCGCAGGCGGTGATCGCCATCGAGTAGGGTTCCTCGCCGGTCGAGGCCGCGCACGACCACAGCTGCAGGGTGCCGTGGCCGGCGCGCAGACGCAGTTCGTCGGCCAGCTTCTCGAAGTGGTGGGGCTCGCGGAAGAACGCGGTGAGGTTGGTGGTCAGCGCATTGGTGAACGCCTGCCATTCGTCGCCGCCATGGGACTCGAGCTGGTCCAGGTAGTCGCTGAAGCTGCGCATGCCGAGCGCACGCAGCCGCCGCGACAGCCTTCCATAGACCATGTCGCGCTTGGCCGGCGCCAGCGAAATGCCGACGCGCTGGTAGATCAGCTCGCAGACGCGGCGGAAATCACGATCGGCGAACTCGAATTCGCGAGCATTCGGTGAAGCGGCGTTGGCTGGGGGCGTGGACACGGGCGGACTCGCAGGGAAAGGGGGTGCGGCGATCACGGATCGCCGCGGGAACTCAGAACTCTTGCCAGTTGCCGTCATCGGCCGGCGTGCTGCGCGGTGTGCGCACCGGGGCGGCGGCACGCAGGGCAGGGGATGCCGGCGGCGCCGGGCGGCTGGCCGGGCGTACCGGCCCCATCGCGGCGACGGCGCGCGCGGTGACCGCGCTCACGGCCTGGGCGATCTGGTTGTCGAGGCGGAAGATCGCCACGGCGTCGGCCAGCTGGGTGGCCTGTTCCTCCATCGCGCGGGCGGCAGCGGTGGCTTCTTCCACCAGCGCAGCATTCTGCTGGGTCGTCTCGTCCATCTGCACCACGGTCTGGTTGACCTGGTCGATGCCGGCGGACTGCTCCTGCGAGGCGGCGGAAATCTCGGCCATGATGTCGGTCACGCGCTGCACCGAGGCGACGATCTCGCCCATGGTGGCGCCGGCCTGGTTGACCAGCTGCGAGCCCTCGGCGACCTTCCCGACCGAGTCATCGATCAGCCCCTTGATCTCCTTGGCCGCGCCGGCCGAGCGCTGGGCGAGGGTGCGCACTTCGGAGGCCACGACCGCGAAGCCGCGGCCCTGCTCACCGGCGCGTGCGGCTTCCACCGCGGCGTTCAGTGCCAGGATGTTGGTCTGGAACGCGATGCCGTCGATGACCGAGATGATCTCGGCGATCTTCTTCGAGGAGGTCTGGATCGCTGCCATGGTGGTGACCACTTCGCCAACCACGTTGCCGCCCTGCGAGGCGACGGAGTGCGCGCCGATCGCGAGCTGGTTGGCCTGGCGTGCGTGCTCGGCGTTCTGGCGCACGGTGGAGGTCAGTTCCTCCATCGAGGCGGCGGTCTCTTCCAGGTTGGCAGCCTGCTGCTCGGTACGGCGCGACAGATCGCTGTTGCCGGTGGCGATTTCGCCGGCGGCCAGGTTGATGCTGCCGGCGGCCTCCTGGATCTGGCCGACGATCTGGGTCAGCTGGGCCACGGTGGCATTGGCATCGTCACGCATGGTAGCGAACACGCCCTGGAAGTCGCCCTGCATGCGTGCGGTCAGATCGCCCTCGGCGATCGCCGACAGCAACTGCGAGAGCTTGCCCAGGTTCTCGTCGCTGACCTGCATCATCGCGTTGAGGTGGCCGATCATCCGGCGGAAATCGTGGTCGAAGCGGGTCGTGTCGCCGCGCTGGCTGAAATCGCCGGCGGCGGCGGCCGCGGCCAGGCGCTGGATTTCGCCGTTGATGCTGCCCAGGTTCTGCTTGACCGCATCGACCGTACGGGTGATCGCGGCCTTCTCGCCCGGGTAGCGCGCGATGTCCGCGCCGAGGTCGCCCTGGGCATAGCGCTGCACCACGGCCAGCACATCGTCCATGGTCTGCACGTGCGCGCCGACCAGGGCATTGGTTTCATGCACCATCAGGCCGTACTCGCCGGGGAAGGCGGTCTCGTCCATGCGGTAGCCGGTATTGCCCGCGTCGTGGCGACTGGCCATCTCGCGCTGGCCACTGATCACGGCGTGCAGCTGTTCCTGCATGCGGGCCATGCTTTCCAGCAGGCGGCCGGGCTCATCGTGGGCCTGCTCGCCAATGCGGCTGTCCAGCTTGCCGCGGGCGATGCTCTCGGCCACGTGGGTAGCCTGGCGCAGCGGCAGGGTGATGCGGTTGCCGATCAGCCAGCTCAGCGCCAGCACGATCAGCACCAGTGCGCCACCACTGGCGGTCATGACGGCAGTGAAGGCCAGTGCATCGGACTGCACATCGTCCATGTAGACGCCACTGGTGATGACCCATCGCCACGGGGCATACAGGGCGGCATAGGTGACCTTCTCGATCAGTGCATCGTTGCCCGGCTTGGTGGTGCGGTAGTAGGTATAACCGCCACCGGTTTTCGCCATGTCCACCTGCTGCAGGTAGATCGGTACGCCATCCTTGGAGGTGTAGTCCTTCTGCACCTTGCCGACGCGGTCACGTGCGAACGGATGCATCAGCAGGGTGTAGTCGGTGCCGAGCACGTTGTAGTACGCGCTGTCATTGTCGGCGCGCATGACCTCGAGGGCCTGCAGTGCCGCGGCCTTGGCCGCCGCTTCGGTGAGTTCGCCGGACTCGGCCAGCCGGGTGTAGTGCGCCAGGATGCCGTAGCTGAGTTCGACCTGGGTCTTCAGCGCCTCCTTGCGGGTTTCGGCGAGATCCAGGTACTGCATGCGCGCGGCGATGATCGCCAGCGCGATCACGCCGACGGCGATGAGTGCGGTCAGCAGGTTGAGCTTGCGCCTGACGGACAGGTTGGAGAAGGACTGGTTCCAGCGGCTGAGTAGATTCATGGGCAGGGGTCTTTGATCGACAAACATGTCGCGGCAATGCTGTTATCGGCCGCAGGTCGCCACGATTGAGCCCGGGCGGCTGAGCGTATTCAGGTTTTGGTGGGCACAAACAAAAAGGCCCCGATGCAGGTGCATCGGGGCCTTTGAACGAAACGCCCGGCAGGGCCTAGAACTCCTGCCAGTCGCCGTCGGCCGGTTCGGTGGCCACCGGGCGCGAGGCCGGGCGACGCACGGCCGCCTGCGCCAGCGGCGCACGCGCGGCACGCGGCGCGGCGGCCACGACCGGAGCGGGCGCGAGCTCCTGCTCGTCCAGCTTGAAGATCGACACGGCATCGGTCAGCTGGCCGGCCTGTTCTTCCATGGCACGGGCGGCGGCGGTGGCTTCTTCCACCAGCGCGGCGTTCTGCTGGGTGGTTTCATCCATCTGCACGACGGTCTGGTTGACCTGCTCGATACCGGCCGACTGTTCCTGCGAGGCGGCGGAAATCTCGGCCATGATGTCGGTCACGCGCTGCACCGAGGCGACGATCTCGCCCATGGTGGCGCCGGCCTTCTGCACCAGCGCCGAGCCGTCGTTGACCTTGCCGACGGAGTCGTCGATCAGGCCCTTGATCTCCTTGGCTGCACCGGCCGAACGCTGGGCCAGGGTGCGCACTTCGGAGGCGACGACGGCAAAGCCGCGACCCTGCTCGCCGGCACGTGCCGCTTCGACCGCGGCATTCAGCGCCAGGATGTTGGTCTGGAACGCGATGCCGTCGATCACCGAGATGATCTCGGCGATCTTCTTCGACGAGGTCTGGATCGCACTCATGGTCGTGACCACTTGGCCGACCACGTCACCGCCCTGCGAGGCGACGGTGTGCGCGCCGATCGCGAGCTGGTTGGCCTGGCGGGCATGCTCGGCGTTCTGGCGCACGGTGGAGGTCAGTTCCTCCATCGAGGCGGCGGTTTCTTCCAGGTTGGCGGCCTGCTGCTCGGTGCGGCGCGACAGGTCGCTGTTGCCGGTGGCGATCTCGCTGGCGGCCGAGTTGATCTGCTGGCTGGAGTGCTTGATCCGGGTGACGATGCCGCTGAGCTGCTCGGCGGTAGCGTTGGCGTCGTCGCGCATCCGGGCGAACACGCCCTGGAAGTCGCCGTGCATGCGCACCGTCAGGTCGCCCTGCGACAGCGCGGCCAGCAGGTTGGACACCTGTTCGATGCTGGCCGAGTTGGCGTCCAGCAGGCCGTTGAGCTGCTGGGCCAGCTGCAGGAAGAAGCCGTCCTTGCCGTCGCTGTCGATGCGGCCGGACAGATCGCCAGCGGCGGCCTGGGCGATCACGCGGGCCACTTCGGCTTCCACCAGCGCTTCGGGGGTGCGGTCGCGCCATTCGATGACGTGGCCGACGGTCTCACCCTGCTCGTTGGCGATCGAGGAGACGACCTGCGCGAACTGCGCTTCGCCGAACTGCATCGGGCGACGGCTGACGCCGTGCTGCTGCAGCTGGGCGAGGGTCTTGGCATCCATCTCGCTGCCGTGTTCAAGCGTGGCGGCCGACTTGCCGATCAGCGAGGCGGCGGCATCGAAGTCCGGCAGGTCCTTGCGGATGTCGGCTTCGTACTGGCTCAGGGTCTGCTGCAGCGCGCGGTTGCTGTAGACGATGGTGTGCTGGGCATCGGTCAGGTAGACGCCGGTCGAGCTGTAGTCCAGCGCGGTCCGGATGCGCAGGTTCTCGCGGGCGATCGCCTGGTCGGTTTCGGTGCGTTCGCGCAGGTCGCGCTGCATGCGCTGCATGGCCTGCAGCAGGTCGCCGACTTCATCCTTGCGGCTGACGTCGATGTGGCCGTCCAGCTTGCCGCTGGCGACATCATTGGCGACCGATACGGCGCCGCGCATGCTGCCCACCAGCGAGCGGGCGAACAGATACACCAGCACCAGGCCCAGGGCGGCGCCGGCGAGCAGGGTGATGACGGTCAGCGTGGCCGAGGCGGCATAGGTGGACTCGGCTTCTTCGCGCGAGGCGCGCGAGAGGCGGTTGTCTTCCGCGATCAGCGCCTCGAGGGCGGCGGAGGCCTTGCGATGCTTGGCGCGGGTTTCACCCACGAAGGTGTCCACGGCATCGTCAGGCAGGTCCAGTTCGAGCATTTCGGTAACGGCGTCGTAGGACGCCAGCGAGTCGGTCCAATCCTTGGCGAAGGTGTCGAACAGCTTCTTCTGCTGGGGATTGTCGATCAGCGCGGGGTATTTTTTGATCGAGGCGTCGATCTGGGTGCGAAGCTCTGCAGCGCGGGACTTGGCTTCGGCCTTGACGTCATCGCTGGCGCGGATGAGGCCCTGGTAGGCGGAGTTGCGGTACTCGCCGACCATGCCACGCAGTTCGCCGGCCATGCGGATGCTGTCCATCCGGGGCCCGGCCAGTTCGGTGGTGACGTTGTTGAGTGAGTGCAGGCCACGATAGGCCACGATGCCCTGCAGCAGCATTACCAGCAGGAGGACGCCGAAAGTCAGCATCAACTTGGGCATCAGTTTGAGGTTGTTGATCCACGGCATGGCAGGTGCGGTCTCCAGTGGCAAACGCGTCCGGCCGTCGGGGCCGGTTGCAGCGACCACGCCGGCCAACGCCGGCGTGGCAGGGCGTACGGGGATTACTTGATGTTGGCGAGCTTGAGGCCGGCCGGCGAGCTGACTTCGATTTCAGCGCGCGAGGCATCGCGGGCGATCTTGCCGATCACGCAGACGGTCTTGCCTTCCAGCGATTCCAGCGGGAAGCTGAACTTGTCGCGGTTGGCGCCGGCGATGCGGGCCGAGAAGGTGTGGCGCGGGAACGCGCCGCCCATGTACAGGAAGGTCGGCTGACCTTCGGAGCCTTCGGCGTAGCGGGCCTTCTCGACCTTGCCGCAGACCATGCCGTCCTTGCCGACCGAGCGCGGGGCCAGTTCCGGCGGAATCATTTCACCGGACTGGGCGAATGCGGTGGAAGCGGAGGCGGCGATCACGGCGACCGAGAACAGGGCAAGCAGGGACTTCATCGGGAACATTCTCCGGGGATAAGGGCAGTTGGCCCGGCCATGGGCGATCCAGTGCAGCCGGGTTCTGAAACCAGCTATCGGCCGGACCGGGCGGAACTGAAGCGTGTTTTTTCTTCAGTGGCTGTCACGGTACGTACCGGGCGCAGTCCACGGGTTGTTCTGTGACGGATGTCTCAGGCTGCGACGTCGTCGATGACCGGGGCCTGGCCCATGTCGGCGCTGTCGAGGAGGGTTTCGATAT
The DNA here is from genome assembly GCF_039673155.1 of Stenotrophomonas sp. TWI1149. Classification (NCBI taxonomy): domain Bacteria; kingdom Pseudomonadati; phylum Pseudomonadota; class Gammaproteobacteria; order Lysobacterales; family Lysobacteraceae; genus Stenotrophomonas; species Stenotrophomonas sp. TWI1149. Next base: position 144,458 of record NZ_JBDJLB010000004.1, on the reverse strand, counting down.
CCAGCAGGATGAGCATGCGATCGTCCTGGGTGCCGATGCCGGAGATGAAGCGGGTATCGACGGCGGCGCCGAATTCGGGCGTCGGGCGGATCTGGTCGGCGGCCAGCGGGATGACGTCGGAGACGCTGTCGACGACGATGCCGACGACGCGGTCTTCGACGTTGAGCACGATCATGACGGTGAAGGCGTCATAGGTGGCATTTTCCAGGCGCAGTTTGAGGCGCAGGTCGATGACGGGGACGATGGTGCCGCGCAGGTTGATGACGCCCTTGATGTAGTCGGGGGCATCGGGGACGCGGGTGACGGAGTCGTAGCCGCGGATTTCCTGGACTTTGAGGATGTCCACGCCGTAGTGCTCGGCACCGAGGGTGAAGCTGAGGTATTCGCCGCCGTCGCTGGTGGCGTTGCTGTTCTTGTCGTTCATCGAGGGGTCCTGGATCGGGCGTGGCGGTCGAATAACCGGGGGTCACGCTGGATATCGGCCTGGCCGGGGGCGACTTTAGGGGTGCTGGACTCTGGAGACTCGGCGTTGCGTTCAACTGCAGGTGCAGGAGCAACGGCGTTGGCGGTGCTGTGTTCGGCGGCTGGGCTGGTGTGGATGGGTTGGCGGGACACGCCGTGAATCCGTCCATGGAGGCTCATGTCGCGCCATCCATGGCGCTCATGGTCCCGCCAACCCACCCACACCAGCCCCTCGACAGTGCGTCGGTGTGTCAGCAGCAGCAATGGCAACAGCGACAACAAGGCCAACAGCCGCTGCCTTCAACTCGGGCCCAGCCAACCCACCCGCGCCGACCCAGTCACGCAGCATCAAACCGCCACGCAGTTGAAGCAGCCATCAACTCTCCCCATTCTTCCTCGCGCTCCGCTGCCGGTCGATGCGGAAGATGTAGCGCTGGATCGCGCTGTCGCCGCCGCGCGGGAGGTCGTCGAAGCGCATGCCGATGCGTTTCATTTCGACGCCGTTCGGCAGCTTGACCGCCAACTGGTTGCACACGATCAGCGAGACATGCAGCGGGCTGCCATCGGGCAGGTCCAGCTGGGCCGCGTAGCGTTTCTGCAGCGAGAACACGTTGCAGTCCACCGGTACCGTGACGGCCAGGCCGCCGCCGCTGATGTCCACCACGCGCAGCTGCAGGATCTCGCTGCGGTCTTCGTTGACCGGGAACTGCAGGTGCGGTGAATCGGTGATCGGCGTCTCCAGCCGATACAGCTCGCGGCGCTGCAGGTGCACCAGCTCCTCGGGGAAGGGCACGCGGAAGGCGACGTGGCCTTCGTTGCGCACGCGCTCCAGGCCGTCCAGGCGGAAGCGCACCATCACCCGGTCCAGCTGCGCAAAGCAGAGCAGATGGCCAGCCTCTCCGGCAGCGCGGTTGGAGGTCTCGGAGGGGCTGCCGTCCAGCAACAGCCAATCCTCGTCGTCGTCCAGTTCCAGCACCGCGGTCGGGAAGGACTGGTCGCGGCCGCCCAGATGGGCGTTGATCAACGAACGCTGGTCGATCAGCGCCTGCAGCAACTGCCGGATCTGGCGGGGGTTGCGGACCAGGTACCGGTCATCCGTGCCATCGTCGTGGGTGGCATGGGGTCGGTCGTGTGCGTCGTGGCTGCCTTCGGACATGGAATCTGCTGGGTTGGGCGGGTGCCGGCACGCGTAGATACCGGGGCTCTGTCCGTTTATCGGCAGTAGTTCACATTTATGTAGGGGGAATTGTGTCGCCCCGCGAAGAAGACAGGCCACGGTTCCGGCGTGCGGTGCCGGCGGTGGGCCGGTGAAACGACGACACCCCGCCGGGGCGGGGTGTCGTCAGGGTCAGTTGATCACGCGACGCGCGCGCTCAGAACTCCTGCCACTCGGCGTCGTTGGCCAGTGCCGGTTCCCGGGTCATTGCCCGGCGCGGAGCGGCGACAACACTGCGCGGCTTGGCCGGGGCCGCGGCTCGCGCTGCGGCAGGCGAACGCACCACTGCGGCGGGTGCGGCCGCCGGGGCCGCGTAGGCCTGCCCGTCCAGCTTGAACAGCGAGACGGCGTCGGTCAGGTGGCCGGCCTGCTCTTCCATGGCGCGGGCGGCGGCAGTGGCTTCTTCCACCAGTGCGGCATTCTGCTGGGTGGTTTCGTCCATCTGCACCACGGTGGTGTTGACCTGCTCGATGCCGGCCGACTGTTCCTGCGAGGCCGCGGAGATCTCGGCCATGATGTCGGTCACGCGCTGCACCGAGGCGACGATTTCGCCCATGGTGGCACCGGCTTGGTTGACCAGCTGCGAGCCCTCGGCCACCTTGCCGACGGACTCGTCGATCAACCCCTTGATCTCCTTCGCCGCGCCCGCCGAGCGCTGGGCCAGGGTGCGCACTTCGGAGGCGACGACGGCAAAGCCGCGTCCCTGTTCGCCAGCACGTGCCGCCTCGACCGCGGCGTTCAGCGCCAGGATGTTGGTCTGGAAGGCGATGCCGTCGATGACCGTGATGATGTCGGCGATGCGGCGCGAGGAGGCGTCGATTTCGTGCATGGTGCTGACCACGCGGCCGACCACTTCGCCGCCCTGCGAGGCCACCGAGTGCGCGCCGATGGCGAGCTGGTTGGCCTGGCGGGCATGCTCGGCGTTCTGGCGCACGGTGGAGGTCAGTTCCTCCATCGAGGCGGCGGTTTCTTCCAGGTTGGCGGCCTGCTGCTCGGTGCGGCGCGACAGGTCGTTGTTGCCCGAGGCGATCTCGCCGGCCGCGGTGCTGATGCTGGAGGAGGCCTGCTGGATGCGGCCGACGATCTGGGTCAGCTGGGCGACCGTGGTGTTGGCATCGTCGCGCATCGCGGCGAAGACACCGTGGAATTCGCCCTGCATGCGCGCGGTCAGGTCGCCGGCGGCGATCGACTGCAGCAGATGCGAGAGCTGGGACAGGTTGCCGTCGGCGACCTGCATCATGGTGTTGAGGTTCTCGATCATGACCCGGAAGTCGTGCTCGAACCGCAGCGCATCGCCGCGCTGGGTGAAGTCACCGGCCGCCGCGGCCTGGGCCAGCGACTGGATCTGGGTGTTGATCGCCAGCAGGCTGGCCTTGGCCGCATCCATCGATTCGTGCAGGATCGCGCGGGTGCCGGGCAGGCGGCGGGCGTTCGGCGAGAGGTCGCCGGCGGCGTACTGGTTCAGGACGTTGATGGCGTCCTTGATCGAATCCAGGTGCTCGAAGATCACCGTGTTCACGCCGACGGCCAGCTGGCCGTACACGCCCGGGAAATCTTCCGGGATGCGGTGGCTGATGTCCGGGCCGGCATGCATCTCGACCATCTGCTGGGTCTGCTCGGAGAAGCGACGCAGCATCACCGTCATGTCGCGGGTCGCGGCCAGCATCTTGCCGGCTTCATCCTTGCTGGTGGCCTGGATGTTGACCGACAGATCGCCACGCGCCACCGACTGGATGGCGTGCACGGCCTGGCCCAGCGGGCGGGTGATGGCGCGCGAGATCACCACGCCCATCACGGCGGCCAGCAGCGAGAGCAGCACGATGCAGCCGATGATCGCGTAGACGCTGTTGCGGTGGGTGGCGTTGGCGCTTTCGATGCGGCTGGCGACGACCCCGTTGCTGAACTCGCCCAGCTCCTTGAGCGCGGCGAACAGTGCGCGGCGTGCCGGGCGCGACTGCTCATCGGAGATCTGCTGGGCAGTGACGCCATCGCCGGCGGCGATCGCGGCCTTGATCAGGCCGTTGGCCTTGAAGTAGTCGGCGGTGCGGGCGGCGACCACCTCGTAGAGCTGGCGCTCCTTGTCGCCGGCCGGCAGCGCGGCGTAGGCGGCCAGCTCCGCGTTGACGATCTTGCCGGTGTCGGCCATGCGCTTGTCGTAGTCGGCGACCGACTCCGGCTTGTCGAGCACGGTCAGCTGCGCCATCTCGTAGGTACGGAATTCGCCGAGCTGCGCGCGCACCTCACCCAGGTGCTGGACCGAAGGAATGTCGTTGGTGCTCATCGCGCGCAGCTGGTCGTTGGCTTGGCCCAGACGGACCAGCGCGAAGCTGCCGAGGGCCAGCGTCATCAACGTGGTGAGGGTGAAGCCTACCGCCAGCTTGCGGGCGATGGGCAGGTCGTGGAACCACTTCATGATTGGAACTCCGGGCAGGGCAGTGGCGCACAGCCGTGGGGTGCTGGGCGGAATCAGCGGGATGGGGAGAGACGGGAGCGGAGGAGCGCGCGACGGTTGCCGTGGTCGCTACTTCGGATAGCGGCGTTGATCGGCCGCAACTTGATAGTGCGGCGTCACATTTTTTTCACGGACGTGGCCAACGTTCAGCGGGCCGGGATGGTTGCTGCTGCAAGGGTTTGCCGGGCGTTGACCGTACGCAGGCGGAGGGTGGGGGCCGGTGCTTTGCGCCGCGGCCCTCGATGGAGTTCACAGTTCGGTCTGTGCCGCCTGCCGTCGTCCACCCACGAACGAACGCCGCCGCTCCCGGGGGAGCGGCGGCGTCGGGGACAGCGTGAGGGCGGTCGCGTTACGCGGCCTGCGGCACCTTGAGCGAGCGCACCAGGCCGCCGATGTCGACGATCAGCGCGACCCGGCCATCGCCGAGGATGGTGGCGCCGGAGACACCGCTGATGCGGCGGTAGTTGTTCTCGATGTTTTTGACCACGACCTGCTGCTGGCCGACCAGTTCGTCCACTTCCAGCGCGATCTTCTGGCCATCGCCTTCAACGACCACCACCAGTGGATCATCCAGCGCACGCCCGCCGTAGCCGTAGTACTCGCTGAGCGAGAGGATCGGCAGGTACTCGCCACGCACCCGCAGCACGCGGCCTTCGCCGGCCATGGTGCGCACATCGTCGGCCTGCGGCTGCAGGGCCTCCAGCACGTAGGCCAGCGGCAGGATCAGTGTTTCGCCGGCGACCGAGACGGTCATGCCGTCCAGGATCGCCAGGGTCAGCGGCAGGCGGATCAGCACGCGGGTGCCGTTGCCGGCCTGGCTCTCCAGCTGGACTTCGCCACCCAGTGCCTGGATGTTGCGGCGGACCACGTCCATGCCGACGCCACGCCCCGACAGATCCGTGACGGCATCGGCGGTGGAGAAGCCCGGCTGGAAGATCAGGTCCCACACCTGCGAATCGGTGGGGTTGTCCGGCACGCTCAGGCCACGCTCGAGCGCCTTGGACAGGATCTTGTCACGGTTCAGGCCGCGACCGTCGTCGCTGACTTCGATCACGATGTGGCCGCCCTGGTGCGAGGCGGCGAGCGTGATCGTGCCGGTTTCGTCCTTGCCCGCCTCGCGACGCACGTCCGGCATTTCCAGGCCGTGGTCGATCGAATTGCGGACCAGGTGCACGAGCGGATCGGCGATCTTCTCGATCAGGCCCTTGTCCAGCTCGGTGCCTTCGCCGATGGTGCGCAGGCGCACGTGCTTGCCCAGGCGTGAGGACAGATCGCGGACCAGGCGCGGGAAGCGGCGGAACACCGCGTCCACCGGCAGCATGCGCACGCCGATGACCGCTTCCTGCAGATCGCGGGTGTTGCGTTCCAGCAGGTCCAGGCCGGTCAGCAGCTGCTCGGCCTGCGCCGGATCCAGCGCGTGCGAGACCTGCTTGAGCATGGCCTGGGTGATGACCAGTTCGCCGACCAGGTTGATCAGTGCATCGACCTTGTCGACGCTGACGCGGATCGAGGTCTCGGCTTCATGTGCAGCGGTGGCCGGTGCGGCAGCGGCCGGTGCAGCGGCGACGGCGGCGGCCGGCTTGGCCTCGACCGGCGTGCTGGTAGCCAGGCTCGGCGGTGCGGCCGGACGGATGTCCAGTTCGCAGTCGTCCACGACCCAGGCGAAGGTGTCTTCGATCTTGCTGCGCGGCACCTTGCCGACCAGGCCAAGATCCCACGCCAGGTGGGCCTCGAGCGGATCGAGCTGATCGAAGCCGGGCAGGCGGTCCAGGCGCGCGGCGACCTGCAGCGAACCCAGGTGCTCGAGCTCGCGGATGATGCGCAGCGGGTCGTTGCCGCTCATGAACAGCGACGGTGCCGGCACGAAGCCGATCTGCCACGCCTCGGGGGTGTCATCGACCTTGGCGGCGGCGACCGGCGCAGCGGCGGTGGCCTGGCCGGACAGCACCGCTTCCAGCCGCGCCTTGACGTCGGCGACCGCCTGCGGATCGGCGGCCTGGCCGTGTTCGGCTTCACGCAGCAGGGCACGCAGCACGTCCACCGAGGCCAGCATCGCGTCGACTGCGGCCGGCTCCAGCGCCCGCTTGCCAGCGCGCAGTTCGTCCAGCAGCGTTTCCAGCACGTGGGTCAGGGCAGCGATCGCGTCGAAGCCGAACGTGCCGGCGCCCCCCTTGATCGAGTGCGCGGCGCGGAAGACCGAGTTGATGATTTCCGGGTCCTGCTGGCCCGATTCGAGCGCCAGCAGGCCAGCTTCCATCGCATCCAGCCCCTCGCGGCTTTCTTCGAAGAAGGTGGCGTGGAAACGTTGCAGATCCATGCTCATGGTGCGGGGTGTCCAGTTGCGAGGGGAGGGAAGGGTGAAGCGGGATCAGCCCAGGACTTTCTGGACGGTGGCGACCAGCTGTTCCGGATTGAACGGCTTGACCAGCCAGCCGGTCGCACCGGCGGCCTTGCCTTCGGACTTCTTGTCGGCGGCCGATTCGGTGGTCAGCATCAGCATCGGCGTGAACTTGTAGTCCGGCAGCTGGCGCAGCTCACGGATCAGCGCGATGCCATCCATGTTGGGCATGTTGACGTCGGTGACCACCGCGTTGAAGCGTTGGCCCTTGGCACGACCGAGGGCGACCGCGCCGTCTTCGGCTTCCTCGACGGAAAAGCCGGCCGAGGTGAGGGCGAAAGAGACCATCTGGCGCATCGACGCCGAATCGTCCACCACCAAGATACGTGCGCTCATGCAGCGTTCTCCACAGATTTCAGGTTGTCATGGGGTGCATCCAGGCCGAGGGCCTGGGTGACGCCGAGCAGACGCGCGGCATCACGGAAGGTTGCGGTGCAACCGTGGAATCCGGTGGGATGCCCGGCCTTGCGGCGGGCCTCGACGAATGCGCACAGCACCTGCACCGAGGCGGTATGGATACGGCCGATCTGGCTGGCATCCAGCGTCAGATCGCCGGCCTGATCCACCAAGGGGGCCAAACGGGTTTTCAGCTCGGTGCTGGTCTCGATTCCGAGATCATCACCCAAGGCCACAGTGCTCATCATTGCTCCGGACAAACGGTTCCGAGGTCTATAACGGCCCAAACCAACAAAGCTTTAGCGGAGACCGCGCGCAGCGCGGCACCGGCCTCCGCCACTACGTCAGTTCAGCAGCTGGGTCGCGTCCAGCAGGATCATCGGTTGCGCGCCGCCACGGGCCACGCCGCGGAACAGATCATTGGAGATCTGGCAGATCCGGGCGGTGTCCGGCGGCTCGATCTGGGAGTCGGTGAGGTTGGCGACATCTTCCACCGCCGACACGCGCAGGCCCATCGTCTCGCCATTCTCTTCCAGCACCACGATGCGGGTATTGGCATCGTTGCCGGCCGCGCTGCTGCCCAGGTGGATGCCAAGGTCCATCACCGGCACCACCTGGCCACGCAGGTTCATGATGCCCAGCATCGCCGGCGAGGTGCCGCGCAGCGGCAGCAGCGGTACCGGCAGGACCACTTCCTGGACCTTGAGCAGCTCCAGCGCGTAGGCCTGGGCGCCACACCGCAGGCGCAGCCAGCGCGAGGTCCGTTCGGCGGCGCGGCGGTTCTCGCGTGGGCTCGAGGCCGGGTCGCGTGCCTGCCGCTGCAGCTCCTCCCAGCTGCCGGGTCGGCTCGTTGCCAGCGAGGGCGCGTTGGCACGGGCGCTTGTGGCGGCCAGCATGGGCGCCATGGCCGGCATCGAGCGCGCTGCCGGCGCACGAGCGGCGGCCACGACGGGGACGGCTGCAGGGGCTGGGGCAGGTGCCGGAGCCGGTGTGGGCGCGACGACCGGTGCGGGGGCCGCAACGGGTGGGGCGATGGCAGCCACGGGACCGGTTTCGTAGACGACCTCGGGTGGCAGGTCGTCCCAGCTCGGGCGGGCCTCGTCCGCGGGCGCGGGCATGGCGCCGCTGAGGAGCGGGTCGTTGCGGAGTTCGTCGAGCAGGTCGTTGAAGCCAGGGGTCGGGCCCACCGTCTCCGCGGGCAGCGTCATCGATCCGCTGAGGAGGGGGTCATTGCGCAGTTCATCGAGCAGATCATCGAAGCCAGGTGCTGCGACGGGGGCCGCCGCGATCGCAGCATCCGTTTCAACCGCCGCCTCGACCACCGCAGGGGCGGCGGACAGGGTCATCGCGCCACTCAGCAGCGGATCGTTGCGCAGTTCATCCAGCAGGTCATCGAAGCCTGGGGTGATGACCTCTTCAGCCGCGGCGGGCGCCGCTGCAGTGATGATCGCATCGACCGTTGCAGGTTCAGCCTCGAGTGCTTCGACAGCTTCGACAGCTTCGACAGCTTCGACAGCGTCGACAGCTTCGACAGCTTCGACAGTTTCCACAGCGTCGGCAGCTGCAACGGGCATCGAAGCCTCCGCCGGCGCCGGCATCGCGTCGCCCAGCAGCTGCTCCAGGTAGTCGTCGAGTACGCCGGCGGTGTTCATGCCGCGCGCTCCATCTGCTGCGCGTCGTCGGCCAGGATCCATTCCAGCGCGCGGCGATAGGCGGCCAGGCCGCGGCCGGGGTAATCCCCGGACTGCGCCGGCACGGTCAGGCTGGCGGCGTTGCAGATGCGGGTATCGACCGGGATCGCATCTTCCCAGACGCGGTGGCCGTGTTTGTCCTGCATCTGCTTGACGGTTTCGTTGCCGGCACGCGTGCGGCGGTCGAACAAGGTGGGCAGGATCGACATCGGCAGGGGGCGGCGGCGCGAGCGCTCGACCATCTCGCCGGTACGGACCATGCCGTCCAGTCCGTGCAGTGCCAGCGGCTCGGCCTGGGTCGGGATGATCAGGCGGTCGGCCGCGGCCAGTGCGTTGATCATCAACAGGCCCAGGGTCGGCGCGCAGTCGAGCAGGATGTAGTCATGCTGACCCTGGTGGCGGCCGAGCGCATTCTGCAGGGCCAGGCCGAGACCGGGCTGGTTGGCGCTGCGGCGTTCCAGGGTGGCCAGGGCCGCCTGTGCGCACACGTAGTCCAGGCCCGGAATGTCGCTGGGGTGGGCGAGGGTGGAGAGCTCGGCCGGCGGCGCGCCGAACAGTTCCAGCACGCCCTGCGGCGGCGGATCCAGCGCGACGCCGAAAGCGCGGGTCAGCGACGAATGCGGATCCAGATCGATCAGCAGCACGCGGTGGCCCTGCGCGGCCAGGCCGCGGCCGAGCGCGAGCGTCGTGGTGGTCTTGCCCACGCCGCCTTTCTGATTGGCAACAGCCCAGATACGCATGCGGTTCACTCCTTCATTGCGGGCGGAACGGCGGCGCCAACGCGGCTGCCGGCCGGCACCGGTGGCAACTGCACCGGTGCGATGGGGGTAACAGAGGCGCCAGCGGCGGGTGCCTTGGTGGCATCGGTGGCGTCGGCATCGGCACTGAGCCGGTCGGTGATCGGGTCGATGCCCTGCGCGGTATCGGCCAGGATGATCACCATCACCCGCCGGTTGCGGTTGCGGCCTTCGGCGCTGGCGTTGTCTTCGCGGGGGCGGAACTGGCCATAGCCGACCATCGCCAGCCGTGCCGGCTGCAGGCCCTGGTCGGCGAACAGATGCACCACGCTGGCCGCACGCCCGGCCGAGAGTTCCCAGTTGGACGGGAACAGCGAGGTGGCGATCGGGATGTTGTCGGTGTGGCCTTCCACGCGCACGCCATTGGGCGCATCGCGCAGCACGTCGGCCAGTTTGGAGAGGGTGTCGCGTGCATGCACGTCCAGCGTGGCCGAACCGGTCGGGAACAGGATGTCGCTGTTGATCTCGACCTCGATCCACAGCTCGGTGCGGCGCACGGTGATCATCCCGCGCTCGATCAGCGGCGCCAGCGTGGCGGTGAGCTTGTCGGCGATGCCGTTGAGCTGGCGCTCGGCACGCTGCAGCTGTTCCTGGTTGCGGATCGAGACCGGCATGCGCATCTGCGAGGCCATCGCCGGCAGCAGGGTCGGGTCGTTGGTCGGCGCCGGTGCGGAAGGGCCGATCTTGGTGCCGGCCCTGATCACCGAGGGGCTGTCCCAGCCGCCGCCCTGGACCTGCTGGTTGCCGACCTGGACCGGGTTGATCGTGCGCGGCGCGCCGCCGAACGCGGTGGTCAGCGCATCGGCCATGATCCGGTACTTGCCTTCGTTGAGCGAGGAGATGGCGTACATCACCACGAAGAAGGCGAGCAGCAGCGTCATGAGGTCGGCATAGGGGATCGCCCAGGCCTCATGGTTGGCATGTTCTTCGTGGTGCTTGCGACGGGCCATGTCAGTGCAGGAACCCGGACAGGTTGGTTTCGATGTTGCGCGGGTTCTCACCCTGGGCGATCGAGATCAGGCCTTCGATGATCATTTCGCGGTCGCGGCTGTTGTGGTGGATCACGCTCTTGAGCTTGGCCGACACCGGCAGGAACAGCAGGTTGGCCGAGGCGATGCCGTAGATGGTGGCGGTGAACGCCGCCGCGATGCCGTGGCCGAGCTTGCTCGGGTCGGCGAGGTTCTTCATCACCGCGATCAGGCCGAGCACGGCGCCGATGATGCCCAGGGTCGGCGCATAGATGCCCATGCCCTCGAACACCTTGGAGGCGGCCAGATCCTGGCTCTCCTGGCTGCTCAGCTCGATTTCCATCATGTGCCGGATGGTCTCCGGCTCCACGCCGTCGACCAGCAGCTGCAGGCCTTTGCGCAGGAACGGATCGTCCTGGGCGTCGACCTGGGCTTCCAGGCCGAGCAGGCCCTGGCGGCGGGCGATGTTGCTCCACTCCACGATCTGCTGGATCAGCTCGCGGCGGTCGCTGCTCGGCGGCAGGATCACCCAGCGCACGATCTTGAAGGCGTGCTTGAACACGGCCGGCGAGGTATGCAGCAGGATCGAGGCGATGGTGCCGACGATGACGATCACGAAGGCGGCCGGCGACCACAGCGACGCCAGACCGGCCCCCTTGAGGATGCTGCCGCCGACCAGCGAGGCCAAGGCGAGGAAAAGTCCAATGAGGCTGAGTCTGTCCATGGGTCCGTTATCGGCTTGTGTGAATGGGACTTGAGACGCCGAAGGAATCCAGTGATGCGGCGGTCACACTTTCACAGGGTCAATCGTGGTGGGTGCGCAGCCCGTCCACGTCCAGGATCAGTGCCATCCGACCGTCGCCGATCAGGGTGGCACCGGCATAGCCGCGCAACCCGCGCAGGGCCTTGGGCAGTGGCTTGATCACCACTTCCTCGCGGCCACGCACCTGGTCGACCACCAGGCCGAAGCGGGCTTCGCCGGCCTGCAGCACCACGATGGTCAGCAGCGAGGACGGCATCGGCTCCACATCGAGCCAATGGCGCAGGTCGACCAGGGCCAGCGTGTGCGACTTGCGGTCCAGCACGGCACGGCCGTCGAACCAGCCCAGCGAGGTGTTGGGGGCATGCAGCACCTCCATCACGCGGGCCAGGGGCAGGGCGTAGACGTCCTCGCCGGCCTGCACCAGCAGGGTCGGCAGGATCGCCAGGGTGAGTGGCACGCGGATCATGAAGCGGCTGCCACGGCCGAGTTCGGACTGGATCTGGATCTGGCCGCTCAGCTCGCGGATGCGCGACTGGACCACGTCCATGCCCACGCCGCGGCCGGAGATGTCGGTGACCTGCTGCTTGGTCGAGAAGCCGGGCAGGAACACCAGGTGCAGGCACTCCTCGCTGCTGAGGCGGGCGGCGGCTTCCGGGTCGATCAAGCCCTTCTCGCGGGCCTTCTGGCGCAGGCGTTCGGGATCGATGCCGGCACCGTCGTCCTGCACTTCGATGCTGACGTAGTCGCCTTCCTGCTGGGCCGAGAGCCGTACATGGCCGCTGCGCGGCTTGCCCTGTGCCTCGCGCAGGTCCGGCATTTCCACGCCGTGGTCGATCGCGTTGCGGACCAGGTGCACCAGCGGATCGGCCAGCGCCTCGACCAGGTTGCGGTCGAGTTCGGTTTCCGCGCCGATCAGCTCCAGCTCGACTTCCTTCTTGAGCGAACGCGCGACATCGCGGGCCACCTTGGGGAAGCGCGAGAACACCTTGCCGACCGGCTGCATGCGGGTGCGCATGACCGCCGACTGCAGGCGCGCGGTGGCGATGTCCAGCGTGGACACGGCGCGGTCGAGTTCTTCATCGTGCAGGCGTGCGCGCAGGGTCTTGAGCCGGTTGCGCGACAGCACGAGCTCGCCGATCAGGTTGACGATGGCATCCAGACGCTTGGTATCCACGCGCACGGTGTGCTCGGCTTCGGCAACCGGTTTGGCCGGCGCCGGCTTGGCCATCGGCGCCGCCGGGGCGGCCACGGCACGCGGAGCCGGTGCGGCGGCGACGGCCTTGGCACCGGGAACGGCGCCACCGTGGAGCTGGTCGAGCAGGGCTTCGAACTCGTCCTCGCCGATCAGGCCGTCATCCTTCTTCGGGGCCGCGATGGCGGTCGGTGCGGCCCCGCCATGCAACTGGTCGAGCAACGCTTCGAACTCATCATCGGTGATCATCTCGCCGCCGCTGCTGGCCGTGGTGGCGGCCGCCGGCGCCGGCGTGGCCGGCCCGTTGACATCGAACTGGGCGATCAGCTCCGGCGGAGCATAGCCCGGCTCGGTGCCGGCCGAGACCGAATCGAGCATCGACTGCAGGTAATCCAGCGACTGCTGGGCCGCATCGAAGTGGTGGGCCTGCAGCGTGGCCTGGCCGGAGCGTGCCATGCCGAGGGTTTCCTCGGCGGCGTGGCACAGCTCGACCATCGCCTGGATGCCGAGGAAGCCGGCACCGCCCTTGAGCGTGTGGAAGCCCCGGAACACGGCGTTGAGCTGGTCGGTGTCCTGGGGCGCCTGCTCCAGCGACACCAGCTGTTCGCCGAGGCGGTCCAGGATTTCCTGGGCCTCGAGAATGAAGTCGGCAGCGATATCGTCTGGAACAGCACTCATGAGCGTTACAGTCCCAGGTCCGAAAGCAGGTCGTCGGCGTCGTTCTGTGACACCGCGTGGCGATCCAGGCCGTTCACGGCCGGGCCGGCCAGGCCGTTGTTGTCGCGCTTCTTTTCGTCGTCCTGCGGCGGCAGGCCGAGCGCGCCGAAGCCCTCGTGCACGCGACGCACGATCCCGACCACGCGGCGGATGATCTGCCCGGTGAGGTCCTGATAGCTCTGCGTCAGCGCGATTTCGGTGAGGTTGTGGCGGATCCGGTCCAGCTGCTGGCCCTGGTCGGGCGTCAACCCGTTGGCACGCAGCTGCTCGGTGAGCGAGCGGCATTCCTCGGCCAGGTCCAGGGTGCGGTGGGTGGCCTGTTCGGTCATCGCCACCACGTGGTCCAGGCGCGCGCAGGCGTCATCCAGCTCGCCGGCTTCGCTGGGCAGGCTGGGCAGCTCGCCCAGGGCCTGGCCGAGCTCGCGGGCCAGGCGGTTCAGGCCGGCCATCATCGGCTGCGTGCGCAGCGCGGCGAGGGCGTCGATTTCCCGGCGCCAACCGGCTTCGTCACCACTTTCCAGTGCGGCCAGGGCGTCCTGCAGGCGCTGCACCAGCGCGGATTTGTCGCTCAGGGTCTCCATCAGGCGCTCGCCGCCAGGCGTTCGAAGATCTTGCCGAGCTTTTCTTCCAGGGTCTGGGCGGTGAACGGTTTGATGATGTAGCCGTTGACGCCGGCCTGCGCCGCTTCGATGATCTGCTCGCGCTTGGCTTCAGCGGTCACCATCAGCACCGGCAGGGTCTTGAGCTTGGCGTCGGCACGCACGGCCTTGAGCAGGTCGATGCCGGTCATCACCGGCATGTTCCAGTCGGTGACCACGAAATCGAACGGCTGGCTCTGCAACATCGCCAGCGCGGCATGCCCGTCCTCGGCTTCGGCCGTATTGGTGAAGCCCAGATCGCCCAGCAGGTTCTTGACGATACGACGCATGGTCGAGAAGTCGTCGACGATCAGGATACGCATGTTCTTGTTCAAAGCACTTTCCTCGATTTCAATGGTTCTCGAGGCCGGCGTCTGCCGCCTCGAAGATCTTCAGCCGGCCCCGCAGGCGCAGCACGGCCTGGCCATGGATCTGGCACACGCGCGATTCGCTGACACCCAACACGGCGCCGATCTCTTTCAGGTTCAGTTCCTGCTCGTAGTACAGCGAGAGCACCAGCTGTTCGCGCTCGGGCAGCAGGCCGATCGCGTTGCCCAGCTCGCGCCCGAACTCACCGCGCTCCAGTACCTGCTGCGGGGTCGGGCCGCCCTGGGCGACGGTATCCAGCTCGCCCTGGTCTTCGATCCGCGATTCCAGGCTCAGCACCTGGCCGCGCGAGGCGTCCTCCATCAGGCGCAGGTAGTCGGGCAACGGCATGTCCATCGCGGCCGCCACTTCGGTGGCGCTGGCGGCGCGGCCGGTGCTCTGCTCCAGCCGGCGGATGGTCGCGGCAGCATCGCGGGCACGGCGGTGCACCGAGCGCGGTACCCAGTCGCCGCGGCGGATCTCGTCGATCATCGAGCCGCGGATGCGGATCGAGGCATAGGTCTCGAACGAGGCGCCCTGATCCGCGTCGTAGCTGCGCGAGGCCTCGATCAGGCCCATCATGCCGGCCTGGATCAGGTCATCGACCTCCACGCTGGCCGGCAGGCGCGCCGCCAGATGGTGGGCGATGCGGCGGACCAGGTCGGAGTGCTGGGCAATGCACTCGTTGGCCGCGGTCCGCTGGACTTCTTTGTATTGTGCTGCGCCCTTCATGCCGTCACCCCGCGTTGCTTGAGGATGCGTTCCAGGAAGAACTCGACCCCGCCACGCGGCTCGGTCGGGGCCTGCCAGCGCGCGGTACGGCGCGCGATTTCGGTCAATGCCAGGGCCGACGGGCTGGACGGATAGGCTTTCACCACCGGCTGCTGGCGCTGCACCGACAGGCGCAGCCAGTCATCCTGCGGCACGCAGCCCAGGTAGTTCAGCGAGACATCGGCGAGGAACTTGTCGCAGACGCGGGTCAGCTTTTCGTAGAGCACGCGACCTTCGTTCGGATCGCGGACCATGTTGGCCACGACCTGGATCCGATCCACGCCGCGTTCGCGCGAGAGCACCTTGATCAGCGCGTAGGCATCGGTGATCGAGGCCGGCTCATCGCAGACCACCACCACGGTGTCCTGCGCGGCCTGGCAGAAGGTCAGCACGCCATCGGTGATGCCGGCGGCGGTGTCCACGATCATGATGTCCAGCTCGCGTTCGAGCTCGGAGAACACGTTGACCAGGCCGACGTGCTCGGCCGGCTGCAGTTCGGCCATGTGGCGGCGGCCGGACGCGGCCGGGACCACCAGCACGCCACCGGGGCCTTCCATGATCACTTCTTCCAGGGTGCAGCGCCCGGCGACGAGGTCGGCCAGGGTCACCTTCGGCTGCAGGCCCAGGATCACGTCGATGTTGGCCAGGCCGAGGTCGGCGTCCAGCAGCAGCGTGCGTTTGCCCATGTCCGCCAGCGCCACGGCCAGATTGGCCGAAACGTTCGTTTTGCCCACGCCGCCCTTGCCGCCGGTGACGGCGATGGTGCGGACCGGGCCCAGCGGCTGGCTTCGGGTAGCCGACAACGGGAAGGTCTTGGTCAGCTTGGCGTACTCACGCGACGGCATGGTTCAACTCCGGGTTGCAGGGCATATCGGCCGCGCGGCGCAAATCTTCAAGGCGAAGTACAAGATTGGCCGCACTGGCACGGTGCAGGTCTTCGGGAACGTCCTGGCCATCGGTGACCCAGGTGATCGGCAGGCGGTGATCCACGGCCACCGACAGGGCGCTGCCAAAGCGGCCGGTCTCGTCCAGCTTGCTCAGCACCACGCCCTGCGGGTTGGCGGCGCTGAAGCGACGGACGACCTCGTCCATGTCACCGAAACTGGTGTTGGCCGGCAGCACCAGCAGGGTGCGGATCTGCTCGGCAGCGCGCAGCCACTGCAGCTGGGCGGCCAGGGCGCGGTCGCGCGGGCCCAGCCCGGCGGTGTCGATCAGGACCAGCTTGTAGTCCTTCAGGCGCTCCAGCAGCTGGTTCAGATCGCTGCCGCTGCTGGCCTCATGGACCGCGATGCCGAGCTGGCGGCCGAAGCCGTACAGCTGCTCGCGGGCGCCGATGCGGCCGGTATCGGTGGTGACCAGGGCGACGTCGCGGGCGGCATGCGCTTCGGCGAAGCGCGAGGCCAGCTTGGCGATGGTGGTGGTCTTGCCGGCGCCGGTGGGGCCGACCAGGGCGATCACGCCGCCGGCTTCGAGCGGGTCGACCGGGGCGATCGGCAGCTTCTTGGAGAGCAGGCCCAGCATCAGGCCACGGCCGCGATGGGCTTCGGTATCCAGCGGAATCTGCATGGCCACGTCGCGGCTGATGCCGGCGTCGAAGCCATACTCGTCCATCAGGTCCAGCGCGGCGGCACGGACCGGCGAGCCACGCAGACGCTCGTCGGTGAAGCGGTGCATCTCGCGCTCGATGACGTGGCGC
Source organism: Stenotrophomonas sp. TWI1149 (assembly GCF_039673155.1). Taxonomy (NCBI): domain Bacteria; kingdom Pseudomonadati; phylum Pseudomonadota; class Gammaproteobacteria; order Lysobacterales; family Lysobacteraceae; genus Stenotrophomonas; species Stenotrophomonas sp. TWI1149. Next base: position 127,935 of record NZ_JBDJLB010000004.1, on the reverse strand, counting down.
ATGCCGGCCACTTCGTGGCGCAGCTGGCGGATCTCTTCGTCGTCGCGCGGGACCACGATCAGTTCCGGCACGCTGGCCACGACCGGTGCCGCTTCATTGGCGGCGGTTGCGACGGTCACGGCGATCGGCAGCGCCGGCGGCAGGGCCGCGGCCACGACCGGCAGCGGCGCGAGGGCGGCGGCGGCCGGCACGGCGGTCTCGTCCATCTCCTCCAGCGGCGGATCGATGACGAAGCGGGCGCGGTTGATCGGGGCCGGTGCCGCGACCTCGTGCGGCAGGGCCGGCGAAGCGGCGGCGGCCTGTTCCACATTGAACGGCGCGAAGATCTGCTCCGGCAGCGACGGTTCGTTGACGGCAGGGCTGACGCTGGCGCGGGCCAGGGTGGCGGCGAAGCCATCGCTGCCGCGCTGCGGGACGCTTTCGTTGGCGGTATCGAGCGTACGGCCGGTCGCGCCGACGGCGGCGCGCGCCAGCGCGGCCACGGCCGAGGTGGTGGCGGCCACCGGTTCCGGCGTGGCGACCGGGACCTTGCGGCGGGTCACGGCGGCGATCACGGCATCGGCGGCGCTGCGGGGGCGCGGTGCCGGCGCCGGGGCGACGTCCTTGCGGGCCGCTTCCAGTGCACGCTGCACGGCGCTTTCGTCATAGTTGGCCGCCGCCACGATCTCGACGCCTTCCTCGATCCGGCGGTTGGACAGGATCACTGCGTCCGGACCGTGTTCCTTGCGCACCAGGTTCATGGCCGAGCGCATATCGGAGGCGACGAAGCGTTTGATTTTCATGCTGTGGTACCGGGACTGGGGCGGCGGAGTGGTGGAAGGGAAACGCTGGTTGTCGGTGGTCTGCACGGTCAGGGAGTCCCTTTATTTCCTGCTGCGGTGAAATCGAATGAGGTGTCTGTTTTCTGTCGCGGTGCCGTCGGAGGTCCGGCTCAACTGATCGTGCCGACCAGCTTCAACCGTTTGTCCTCGGGCACTTCGCTGTAGGCGAGTACGGACAGCGAGGGGACGCTGTGGCGTACCAGCCGTGCCAGCGCGGCACGTACCGGGCCGGGCACCAGCACGACCGCGGGCTCGTTCTTCGCTTCCTGCTTGCCGACACATTCGGCCAGGCTTTGATGCAGTCGCTCGGCGAGTCCGGGTTCCAGCGCGGCGCCGTTGCCCTGTGTGGACTCCTGCAAGACGCGTTCCAGTTGCGGGTTGAGGGTGAAGACCGGCAGCTCGGGCGACATCCCGGCGATCTCCTGCACGATGAAACGGCCCAGCGCGTTGCGCACCGCGGCGGTCAGCACGGCCGGGTCCTGGCTGGTCGGCGCGCTTTCCACCAGCGATTCGACGATCTTGCGCAGCTGGCGGATCGGAATGCGCTCGATCAGCAGGTTCTGCAGCACCCGCACCACCGCCGACAGCGGCAGCGACTTCGGCGTCAGATCTTCGACCAGCTTCGGTGCGCTCTTGGCCAGGTTGGCCAGCAGCTGCTGCACTTCCTCATGGCCGAGCAGTTCCGGGGCGTGCTCGCGGATCAGGTGCGACAGATGGGTGGCGACCACGGTGGCCGGGTCGACCACGGTGTAGCCCATCGATTCGGCATTGGCGCGCTGGTGCGGCTGGATCCAGGTGGCATCCAGGCCGAAGGCGGGATCCTTGCCGGCGATGCCTTCCAGCGTGCCCAGGGCACTGCCCGGGTCCAGCGCGAGTTCGCGGTCCGGATGGATCTCGGCGGTGGCCACCGGCACGCCGTGGATCAGCAGGCGATACGCGCTCGCCGGCAGTTCCAGGTTGTCGCGGATGTGGACGGAGGGAATCAGGAAGCCGATGTCGTGGGTGAGCTTGCGGCGCACGCCCTTGATCCGGGCCATCAGTTCGCCGCCCTGGTTCTTGTCCACCAGCGGGATCAACCGGTAGCCGACTTCCAGGCCGAGCGGATCGACCGGGCGCAGTTCGTCCCAGGTCAGCTCGGCGGTGGGCGAGGGCGCGGCACCGGGCAGGCCGAGGGTGTCGGGGCGGTTGGCCGCCGGCGATTCGGCCGCGCGGGCTTCGGCCGTGCTCTTCTTCCAGGCCTTCCAGGCGATGAAGCCGAGGATGGCGGCCAGCGTCAAGAAGGCGACGTTGGGCATGCCCGGCACCAGGCCGACCACCGCCAGAATCGCGGCGGCGATGGTGAGCGCGCGGTACTGGCCGAAGACCTGGCCCATCATGGCCTGGGCCATGTCCTGCGAGCGCGAGGCGCGGGTGACCAGCATGGCCACCGCCGAGGAGACCAGCAGCGCCGGCAGCTGGGCGACCAGGCCGTCACCGATGGAGAGCAGGGTGTAGGTCGCCGCGGCATCGCCGAACGGCATGCCGTGCTGGAGCACGCCGACCGCCAGGCCGCCGACCAGGTTGATGAACAGGATCAGGATGCCGGCGATCGCATCGCCCCGGATGAACTTGCTGGCGCCGTCCATCGCGCCGTAGAAGTCGGCTTCCTCGCGGACCTCCTCGCGGCGCGCCTTGGCCTCTTCACGCGTCAGCAAACCGGCGTTGAGATCGGCGTCGATCGCCATCTGCTTGCCGGGCATGGCGTCCAGGATGAAGCGGGCGGTCACTTCGGAGACACGGCCGGCACCCTTGGTGATCACCACGAAGTTGATGATGGTCAGGATCGCGAAGACCACGATGCCGACCGCGTAGTTGCCGCCGATGACGAACTCGCCGAACGAGGCGATCACCTTGCCGGCCGCCTCGTGGCCGTTCTGGCCGTTGAGCAGGATCACGCGGGTGGAGGCTACGTTCAGCGCCAGCCGCAGCATCGTGGTGATCAGCAGCACGATCGGGAAGATGGTGAAGTCCAGCGGGCGCTTCACGTACACCACCGCCAGCAGCACCATCAGCGAGATGGCGATGTTGAAGGTGAACAGTGCATCGAGCACCGCCGGCGCCAGCGGCACCACCACCATGGCCAGCAGCGCCAGCACGATCAGCGGGGCACCGAGCCCGTGGCGGATCATGTCCAGTGCGCGGCGCACGTTCATTCCGGCAGGCTGGGCGCTCATGGGCGGCCTCCCTTGCCGAACTCATCGATATCGATGCTGGGCGAGGCCGGCATCGGGCCGGTCCGCCAGCTGCGCAGCTGGTAGACGTAGGAGAGCACCTGGGCCACGGCCGAATACAGTCTCACGGGAATTTCCTTTCCAAGTTGACCTTCCCGATACAAGGCGCGTGCCAAAGGCGGGGCGGAGACGATGGCGACCTTGTTGCCGTCGGCCACTTCACGGATGCGCAGGGCGGTTTCATCCACGCCCAGGGCGACCACGGTGGGCGCGCCCATCTTTCCGCCCTCGTACTTCAGGGCGACCGCGTAGTGGGTCGGGTTGACCACCACGACGTCGGCGGTGGGCACCGCTTCCATCATCCGGCGGTTGGACATCTGCTGTTGCAACTGGCGGATGCGGCCCTTGACCTCGGGGCTGCCCTCGCTTTCCTTCATCTCCCGGCGCAGTTCTTCACGGGTCATCTTCAGCTTGCGCATCCAGTTCCAGCGCTGGTACGGCGCATCGATGGCGGCCAGCAGCATCATCGCGCCGCCGGTGGCCAGCATCAGCTTCAGGGTGAACCCCAGGCCGTGGACCATGGCGGCCTCCAGCGGCTGGTTGAGCAGGTCGCGCAGCGGGCGGATGCCGTGCCAGACCACCAGTCCGGCCGCGGTGCCGACGAAGGCGATGCGCAGCAGGGACTTGGTGAACTCGGCGATGGCTTCCGGGCCGTACAGCCGCTTCATGCCCGCCATCGGGCTCATGCGCTTGAAGTCCGGCATCATCGCCTTGCCCGACCAGCGCAGCCCGCCCATCACCACCGGCGACAGGAAGCTGGCCAGTAGGCAGATCACGATCAGCGGCCACATGCCCAGCAGCAGGCGCAGCAGCAGCTCGCCGAAGTGGCCGAACAGCGCCTGCGGATGCAGCCGCAGGCCCGGCTCCGGGCTCAGCGCGAACTGCATCCAGGTCTTGGCGTTGCGCGCGATGGTGCCGGAGAACGCCATCAGTGCCAGCACACCGGCACCGAACACGGCCGCCGTCGCCAGCTCCCGCGAGCGCGGGATGTTGCCCTGTTCCCGGGCATCGCGCAGGCGTTTTTCGGTGGGTAATTCGGTTTTTTCGCCGGCTTGTTCGTTCTCGGACATCGGGGCGCGATACGGGAGGAGATACTTGGGTCCGTGCAAGAACCATTCCGTGAGCCGCGAGCCAAGGTAGTGCGGGCGGAGGGCCGTATATTGGTTTTGCGTGGTGTTTTTCGAGGCGCCGGCCCGCGGCCGGCACTACCTCACTGACCCTGCATCAGCCGGCCGAGGCCCCTGGCCGCGCCTGCGCCTTCCAGCCGGCCGCCACCTCCACCCGCGGCCGGGGCAGGTCATGCAGCTGCATGAAGCGCTGGGCATCCACCGGACGCCCCAGCAGATACCCCTGCAGGTAATCGCAGCCCAGTCGTTCCAGGTAGGCCCGCTGGCCGACCGTCTCCACGCCCTCGGCGACGATGTCCATGTCCAGGGCATGCCCCAGCGCCACGATCGCCGAGACGATCACCACGTCCTCGGAGCTGTTTTCCAGATCGCGCACGAAGGCGTGGTCGATCTTGATCTCGGTGGCCGGCAGGCGCTTGAGGTACAGCAGGCTGGAGTAGCCGGTGCCGAAATCATCGATGGAGATGCCCACGCCCAGCGCGGCCATGGCCTGCAGCAGGGTAAGGCTGGCCTCGGTATCACGCATCACCGTGTTTTCCGTGATCTCCAGGATCAGCCGGCGTGGTTCGATGCGGTGGGTCTGCAGCGCCTCGCGGACCTCCTGCAGCAGGTTGGGCGAGGCGAACTGGATCGGCGAGAGATTCACCGACACCGTCCAGCCGTCATGCCCGGCGTCGTGCCAGACACGCAGTTGGCGGCAGGCCTCATCCAGCGCCCAGCGCCCGATCTCGTTGATCACGCCGCTGCGCTCGGCCAGGCGGATGAAGCGGTCCGGTGGAATCAGCCCCTGCTGCGGATGCCGCCAGCGGATCAGCGCCTCGGCGCCGCTGACCGACTGCCCGGCCACGCGGGTCTTGGGCTGGTAGTGCAGGAACAGCTGTTCGGTCCCGATCGCGCGGCGCAGGTCGGCCAGCAGCTGGAACTGCTGCTCGGCGCTGTCATTCATCCAGTCCGCAAACAGCACGTAGGCGTTGCGGCCGGCTTCCTTGGCCTGGTACATCGCCGCATCGGCGAAGGCCATCAGCTGGCGTTCGCTGGCGGCATGGTCCGGGCAGATCGCGATGCCGATGCTGGCGGTCACCTGCAGATCGTGGCGCGGCAGCAGCGGCTCGCCGCCGACGGTCTGGATGATGCGGCTGGCCAGTGTCGCCACGTCCTCGTCGTTCTCGATAGGGACCACCAGCACGAACTCGTCGCCGCCCAGCCGCGCCATCATGTCCGCCGGCCGCAGCAGTTTGCGGGTGCGGTCGGCGACGGCCACCAGCAGGGCGTCGCCGGTCTGATGGCCGTAGGCGTCGTTGACCTGCTTGAAGCCGTCCAGATCCATGAACATCACCGCGAAGCGGCTGCCACGCTGTTCGGCCTCGGCCAACGATTGCTCGATGCGCTGCTGCAGCAGCCGGCGATTGGGCAGGCGGGTCAGCGGATCGTGCAGCGCCGCCTGGGTCAGCTCGGCGTGGGCGTCGTCCAGCGAACTGCTCAGGTCGGTGTTGCGCAGCCGCAGCAGCTGCGCCTCCATGCGCTGGTCGAGCCAGGAGACGATCAACACCACCGCCAGGATCGCGATGGTCAGCACCAGGACCACCAGTGCCAGCCATTGCGCCTGCAGGCCGTCACCGGCCGCCGCGCCGCAGATGCTGCCGGCCGGGAAGCGCGCCGCGGCCATGCCGGTGTAGTGCATGCCTACGATCGCGGTACCCAGAACCAGCGCCGGTGCGGCGCGGTCGCGCAGCCGACGGTGCGTGCTGCGCAGGCGGAAGGCGATGAACAGCGCGGTCCATGAAGCGACCACCGCGATCACCAGCGACAGCGCCACCCAGCCGGCGTGGTAGTCGATCCCGGGCTGCATGTGCAGCGCAGCCATGCCCAGGTAATGCATCGAGGCGATGCCGCTGCCCATGAGCACGGCGCCGAGCGCGAGGCGGCCGTGCGGCAGGGTGGGTTGCGATACCAGCCACAGGGCGAAGATCGAAGACGCCATGGCGGCCAGCAGCGAGACCGTGGTCAGGCCGAGCGCGTAGCCGAGCGGGATCGGCAGCCGGAAGGCGAGCATCCCGATGAAGTGCATGGACCAGATGCCCAGCCCCATCGCGCAGCCGCCCCCGACCAGCCACAGCCAGGTGGTGCGGGGCGTGGCCGCGGTGGTGACCCGGCTGGCCATGTCCAGCGCAGTGAATGAGGCCAGCACGGCGACCAGGAACGAAACGACCACCAACCACGGGGTGTAACTGCCGATCAGCATGGATGACGCTCTCCCTGGTCAACATCTGAGCGATACGACAGAACGCGGCGCCATCACCGCAGAGTACCGGTGAAGGCCTCGTCTCCAGCCAAGACTAACGCCACGCCCGGGGGGGATCGCAAGGGGCAGGCGCGCGGCGCCGCGGAGCGCTGGCGTGGTTGTCCCGGCGTGTCCCGGGTCAGCGGCTGACGCTGTCGGCGGCATCGAACGCCGCGTCGAACAGGCGCTGCACCGGTGGGCCCATTTCGCCGGCCAGCACCGTGAGCAGGAACAGCCCCAGCAACAACGCCACCGGCAGGCCCAGCTGGATCGGGTTCAAGGCCGGCGCCGCACGGGCCAGCACGCCGAAGGCCAGGTTGATCGCCAGCATTGCCACGGTCAGCGGCAGCGCCAGGGTCAGCGCGCCACGGAAGACCTGCAGCAGGAAGGTCGGGGCAATGCTCAGGAACGCCTGTGGATCGGGCAGCGAGGTGCCGATCGGCAAGGCCTTGTAGCTGTCCATCAGCAGTGAGATCAGCGCCAGGTGCCCGTTGACGGTGAAGAACAGCAGGCCGAACAGCAGATAGAACCACTGCCCGATCACGCCGGAGCTGCCGCCGCGCAGCGGATCGCTCATCTGCGCGAACGCCAGGCCGGTGCCCTGGGCCACCAGCTCGCCGGCCATCGCGCCGGCCTCGAACACCAGCCGCAGCAGGAACCCGATCGAGACACCGATCGCCAGCTCGCGGGCGATGGTCAATACCGTGGCTGCATCGAAGCCGGTCCATTCCGGCACCGGCGGCAGCATCGGCGACAGCGCGATCGCCAGCGCACCGGCCAGCAGCACGCGGATCCGCGACGGCACCGCGCGGGTGCCGATCAGCGGCATGGCCATCAGCATCGCGCCGATGCGCAGCATGGTCCACAGGATCGTGCCGATCATGCCGAAGGCCTGCAGGCCATCGGCTGCCATCTGGGTCGCGGAATCCACGGCGGCGGGCCTCAGCCGATCAGGTGGGGAATGCGCTGGAACAGCAGCGTGGTGTATTCGACCAGGTGGCCGATCAACAGGCTGCCCAGCGCGAACAACACTACGGTCAGCGCGGCCGCCTTAGCCACGAAGGCGATGGTGGGTTCGTTGAGCTGGGTCGCGGCCTGGACCACGCCGACCACCACGCCGACGATCAGCACGGTGAGCAGCAGCGGGCCGGCGACCCACAGCACGGTGATCAGGCCACCACGCAGTTCGGTCAGGGCAAGTTCGGGCGTCATGTCGGTCTCGGGTCCGTATCGGTCAACAGGGCGGGGCGGTCAGACCGCATTGAAACTGGCAGCCAAGGTGCCAACCACGAGAACCCAGCCATCCACCAGCACGAACAACAGGATCTTGAAGGGGGCGGAGACCAGCATCGGCGAGAGCATCATCATGCCCATCGACATCAGCACGCTGGCCACGACCAGATCGATGATCACGAACGGGATGAAGATCAGGAAGCCGATCTCGAACGCGGTCTTCAGCTCGCTGGTGACGAACGAGGCGACCAGGATCGGGAAAGGGATGGCATCCGGGCTGGAGTAGGTGCCATGCCCGGCCATGCCGGCGAAGGTCATCAGGTCCGTCTCGCGGATCTGGGCCAGCATGAAGGCGCGCAGCGGCTGGGTGGTCAGCGTCCAAGCGGTCTGGAAGTCGATCTCGCCGTTGAGGTAGGGCGCCATGCCGCTGCCCCACGCCTTCTGCCAGACCGGCAGCATCACCATCGCGGTGAGGAACAGGGCCAGGCCGAGCAGCACCTGGTTGGACGGTGTCTGGCCGGTGCCCAGCGCCTGGCGCAGCAGGCCGAGCACGATGATGATGCGGGTGAAGGCGGTCAGCACCAGCAGCATCGACGGGATCAGGGTGATCGCCGTCATCAGCAGCAGCGTCTGCAGCGGCAGGCTGACCGGCTGGCCGCCGATCTTGCCGACATTCACGTCCGGCAGCGCCGGTACGCCCGGCACGCCGGGCGCGGCCCAGGCCAGGGCCGGCAGCGCGCACAGCAGGGCGGTCAGCAGCAGCGGCAGGTAACGGGTCCAGGAGGTACGGGGGCCACGCATGATCAGGATTCCTTGCGCAGCCGCTGTTGCAGCAGCTGGGCGAAATTCGGGAGGTGTTTGAAATCGGGAAGGCGCGCCGGCGGCGGGGTCGGCAGTGGTTCGGGCAGCTGATGCAGCGTGTTGATGCCGCCGGCGGTGACACCCAGCAGCAGCTGGGTGCCATTGACCTCGACCACCACCACGCGCTCCTTGGCGCCGACGGTCAGGCTGGCGACCACGCGCAGGCCTTCGGCCGGGCGGAAGCCGCTACCGGGCATGCGCTTGAGCAGCCAGCCGAGGCCGACGATCAGTGCCAGCACGCCCAGCAACGCCAGCACCGCACCGAACATGCCCGGTGCGGCGGCGGCATGCTGGCCGACCTTGACGGTCGAGGCGCCGGCCGCGATCAGCAGCCCGGCACTCAACGCAGTCTCCGGATCCGTTCGCTCGGGCTGACCACGTCGGTCAGGCGCACGCCGAAGCGGTCGTTGATCACTACCACCTCGCCATGGGCGATAAGGGTGCCGTTGACGAACACGTCCAGCGATTCGCCGGCACCGCGTTCCAGTTCCACCACCGAGCCCTGGTTGAGCTGCAGCAGGTTGCGGATCGGCAGGCGGGCGCGGCCGACTTCCAGCGACAGGGTCACCGGTACATCCAGGATCACATCCAGGTTCAGCTCGGGACCGAGGTTCTCATCGGACTGCAGCGTGGTGAACTGCGCGGGCGTCGGTTCCACCGGGGACAGCGGTTCGTTGGATTCGATATCGTTCATTTCGAGACTTCCTGGAGTACGGGAACGCGTGGGCGGGTGCCCGGGGGATGGGTGGCGGTGATCTTGACGGCGTTGCACCCGTTGGCGATGCCGAACTCGCCGGTGAACACCGGGATGTTCTCCACGCACAACGGCACCTGCGCCGGCATGTCGATCGACAGGATGTCGCCGACCTTCAGGCCGGTCAGTTCACGCAGGGTCATGCGCTTGCTGGCCAGCACACTGGAGAGCGTGACTTCGGCGATGTTGAGCTGTTCGCGCAGCATCACGCCCCAGCTCGCGTCGCGGTCGTTGCGATCGCTCTGGATGCCGGCATCGAGCAGCTCGCGGATCGGCTCGAGCATCGAGTAGGGCAGGGTGACGTGGATGTCGCCGCCACCGCCGTCGAGCTCGACGTGCAGGCGGCAGACCACCACGTACTCGCGCGGCGTCACGATGTTGGCGAAGTGCGGGTTGATCTCGGAGTTGATGTACTCCAGCTCCACGTCCATCACCGGCGCCCAGGCTTCCTGCAGGTCGGCGAAGGTCTGCTTGAGCAGCAGGTGGATGACGCGCATTTCGGTGGCGGTGAACTCACGGCCTTCGATGCGGGTCGGGTAGCGCCCATCACCGCCGAAGAAGTTGTCCACGATCGCGAACACCAGCGTCGGCTCGAACACGATCAGCCCGGTGCCGCGCAGCGGCTTGAAGCGGATCAGGTTGAGGTTGGTCGGCACGTACAGCGAGTGCATGTAGTCGTTGAACTTGATCAGCTCGATGCCACGCACGGAGAGTTCGGCCGAGCGCCGGATCAGGTTGAACAGGCCGATGCGCCACAGGCGCGCGAAGCGCTCGTTGACCATTTCCAGGGTCGGCATGCGACCGCGGATGATGCGGTCCTGGCTGGCGAAATCGTACGAGCGCGCCTCGCCGGGCGTGGGCGCATCGATGTCGGTCTCGACCGCACCGGAGTCCACGCCATGCAGCAGGGCATCGATCTCGTCCTGGGAAAGCAGGTCATTCATGGTCGCCCTTACTGGGTCACGAAACTGGTGAACAGCAATTCGTCGGCACCGGGCTTGCCGGTCTCGGCCTTGAGCAGCTTCTGCACTTCGGCCAGGGAACTGGCCTGCAGGCGCTCTTTGCCGGCGCGGTCGGCGATGTCGGTCGGTTCGACCTGCGAGAACAGCATCAGCAGCTTGGCGCGGATGGCCGGCGCATGCAGCTTGATCGCTTCCATCGCGGCCGGGTCGCGGCTCACCAGCTGCACTTCGACCTGCAGGTAGCGCGGGCCGTCGAAGCTGCTGTTGAGGTTGACCACGAACGGCGGTTCCAGGCCGAAGTACTGCGCCGGGGCAGGCACGGCGGTTTTGCTGGTGGCCGGCTTGGCAGCCTTGTCGTCGTGCTTGGACTGGGTGAAGTACCAGACGCCGCCACCGGCGGCGCCGGCGGCGAGCACCGCGACCAGGGCGGTGACCAGGAGCGGACTGCGCGGCTTGGCGGTCTTGTCCTTGTCGGCGGATTTCTTGGTTTTATCGGCGGCTGCGGCCACGAGGGGAAGCTCCAGAGGATTGCTTCCTGCCTACATGCAAAGCGCGTGCCTGAATGCTGGAGATGGCGTGCGTCGGGTTTCTGGCGGGGTGGTTGAGGCCGCGCCGCCGCGTGCGATCACGCGTAGGCGTCGACCAGGCCGCGCTGGCGGATCAACTGGGACGGGGACAGGGTGGTGTCGGCCAGCGCCGGCTCTCCGTCGTCGCCGGTCATCCCGCCGCTGCCATCGCCACGTCCGCCGTCGGGCGCGGTCTGCTGCTGGCCCACGTCGGCGTTGCCGAGCTGGAAGCCCTGCTCGCCGAGCAGCTCACGCAGGCGCGGCAGACTGCTTTCCAGCGCGTGACGCACATCGGCGTGGGCGCTGGTGAAGGTGGCATGGACCTTGTCGCCGTCCAGCTGCAGGCGCACCTCGATGGGGCCCAGGTCGTTCGGGGTGATCTTGATATGCGCGTGGCCGATCTTCTGGTCCGCCAGCCAACCGACGCGGGCGCCGACGGCATCGTCAAAGTCTTCGCCGCCCAGATGCGGGGTGGCGGTCGGCGAGCCGGTGAACAGGCTGGCGACCACCGGCTTGGCCTCGGTCATGCCCTGCAGCGCATGCAGCAATGGGCTGGCGGGGGCATCGGGGCCGTCGTTGGTGGCCGCGTTCAAGGCGTCCGTGAAGGTCTTCAGCAGCAGGGCATCGTCGGCCGGCGCGGCCTCGGCGGCCAAGCCGGGCAGTGCGATGCTGCCGTCGGTGGACGGCGCGGCGGCCAGCGCTGGCGTGGTGGCGTTCGCATCCGGGGCGGCAGTCGCCAGGGCTGGCAGTGCCGCATTGGTGCCCGCGGCGGCACCGGTCGCCACGGGTGTGACCGGCGTGGGCGCCGGTACCGGCAGCCCGTTCAATGCCAGCCCGGCCAGCCCCAGCGGCGGCCATGCGGCTTCGGTGTCGTCGGCCGGTTCGGCGGCCGGCTTCTCCGCCGTGGCCGGTGCTTTGCCCGTGGCATCGGTGGCGGCGACCGTGTCGTCCGCCTTCTTGGCGCCGGGCCTGGCGGGGCGCGTCGTTGCGTCCTTGTCCGGGCCGGGGGTGTTGGTGGAGGCGCTCTTGCCCGTGTCGCGGCTGCTGCCGGATCTGCGCGGGGTGTCGTTGCGCGGTGGCTCATTGCCCGGCTTGAGCAGCGCGTCAAAGTCCCGACGGTCGGTGCCGCTGGCGCTGTCCGCGCGGGGGCTGGACGAAGTCCCGCCCGTATTCTGTGCGGATGCGGCGCCGCCGAGCAGGGCGGGGGGCATCACGGGGTGCCTCCGTTCTCGCTGTCTTCGCGCTGTGCCTGGCGCGAGCGCCGGGCCCCGAGGTCGTCCATCTCGCGCTGGTCGCGGCGGTCGGTGACCACCTTTTCCTGCGCGCGGTAACTGGCGGCCAGCTGTTCCAGCACCTGCTTGTCGCGGCTGGCCAGCAACAGGCGGGCGCGCTCCGCGTCGACCTTCTCGCGGTTGTTGTCCACGGTCTGCCGCTGCTGGGCGACCGCACTGTCCAGGCGATCCAGGAAGGCGCGGCGGTTCATCAGCTGGGCCGGGCTGGTGGCCGACATCTGTGCGCCGGCGTACTCCTCGGCGTAGCGGCGCAGCTCATCCAGGCGCGACACATGCGTGTCGAGCGCGCGCTGGCGCTCGGCCAGGTCGCGGGCGACCTCGTCTTCGTGGTCCTGGGCTCGTTTCAGCAAGGGGTCGAAGCGCTTGGATTGGATCATGGCTTAAGTCTCTGGTTCCACCAGCCGCTTGAGGGCGGCTTGACTGTGCGGCAGGTCGGCGGCTTTGCCGACGTCCTGGCCGAGGAATTCAACAATGTCCGACCAGCGCTCCAGCGCCTCGTCGGTCGCCGGGTCGTTGCCGCGCTGGTAGGCGCCGATGGCGATCAGGTCGCGGTTGGACGAGTACGCCGAGACCAGCCGCTTGAGCTTGCGGATGCGCAGCCGCCACGGTTCGTCGGCGATTTCCGTGACCACGCGGCTGACCGAGGATTCCACGTCGATGGCCGGGTACAGGCCGCTGTCGGCGACGCGGCGCGAGAGCAGGATGTGGCCGTCGAGAATGGCGCGTGCGGCATCGGCGATCGGATCCTGCGGATCGTCGCCTTCGGTCAGCACGGTGTAGAAGGCGGTGATCGAGCCGCGGCCCTTCGCGCCATTGCCGGCGCGTTCGACCAGCGCAGGCAGCTTGGCGAACACCGACGGCGGATAGCCGCGGGTGGTGGGCGGCTCGCCGACCGACAGACCGATTTCACGCTGGGCCTGGGCGAAGCGGGTCAACGAGTCCATCAGCAGCAGGACGTTCAGGCCCTGGTCGCGGAACCACTCGGCGATCGCGGTGGCGCGGTAGGCGCCGTGCAGGCGGGCCAGCGGCGGGCGGTCGGCCGGGCTGGCCACCACTACCGCGCGGCGCAGGCCTTCTTCGCCGAGCGTGCTTTCCACGAAATCACGCACTTCGCGGCCACGTTCACCGATCAGGCCGACCACGATGACGTCGGCGGCGGTGTAGCGGGTCATCATGCCCAGCAGCGTGGATTTACCCACGCCGGAGCCGGCGAACAGGCCGACACGCTGGCCACGACCGATCGGCAGCAGCGCGTTGATCGCGCGCACGCCGACGTCCAGCGGCTGGGTGATCGGCTCGCGCGCCAGCGGATTGATCGATACGCCGGCCATGCCGACCGTGCCTTCGGCGCGGATCGGGCCCTTGCCATCCAGCGGCACGCCGTCGCTGTCGATCACGCGGCCCAGCAGGCCTTCGCCCACCTCCACGCCGCCGCGGCCGAGCGAAGGCACGACCCGCGCATTCGGCAGCAGGCCATGCAGTTCCGCGCTCGGCATCAGGTAGGTGCGTTCACCGGCGAAGCCGACCACTTCGGCATCGACCCAGCCCCCATCGGCCACTTCGACCTTGCAGCTGGCGCCCATCGGCGCCTCGCAGCCGACCGCTTCCAGCGTCAGGCCGACCGCGCGGCGCAGCACGCCTTCACGGATCAGGCCACGGCCATGGGCGGTGTCCGGACGGATGTTGTCCAGCCGCGAGGCCAGCCGCAGGTTGCGTGCGGCGGTCCAGTCGGCGGGCGGGGGCAGGGGCTCGGTATTCATGGGGTGGTTCCGGCTTTGCGGATGACCGCATCCAGGGCGCCGCGCAGGCGTGCATCCAGCGTGCCGTCGATGCGCACGGCTTCAGCGTGCACGCGCAGGTCGCCGCGGCTCAGGCTCAGATCCGGCGTCAGGCGCTGGTTCGGGGCCAGGTTGAGCACCGGGGCCAGCGCGGCGATGTCGTCGGGGTGCAGTCGGACTTCCACGTCGCGGCTTGCACCGCCCACGGCGTCCAACGCCTCGTTGACCAGCTGTGCGAGCAGCTCCGGTTCGGCTTCGTAGGCACGGCCGACCAGGTTGCCGGCCACGCGCACCGCCAGCTCGCCGAGCGCGGCGACCACTTCATTCTCCAGCCGCACCAGCGGCCGGCTGAAGTTGTCGAGGATGCCTTCGATCTGCGCGATCAGGCGGCGCACTTCGGCCTGGCCCTGGGCCAGCCCCTCGGCGTGGCCCTGGTCGAAGCCGTCTTTCTCGGCGTTGTCCTGGATCGCCTGGATTTCCTCCAGGGTCGGCAGCTGCAGCAACGGCTCCGGCTCGAACTCCAGATCCGGTTCGGTGAGTTCGAACTGTTCTTCCGGTGGCGGCTCGGGCACCGCCAGCAGGTCCGGGGCAAGCCAGCGCACGGCGTTGTTCACAGCATCGCCTCCGCGTTGCCACCAATGGTGACGGTGCCTTCATCGGCCATGCGCTTGACGATCGCCAGGATCTCGCGCTGCGCCACTTCCACGTCGGACAGGCGCACCGGGCCACGCGCTTCCATGTCTTCCAGCAGGATTTCAGCTGCACGCTGGGACATGTTGCGGGTGATCTTGTCGCGCACCTTGATGTCGGCACCGCGCAGGGCCAGGCCGAGGCGTTCGCCGCTGACTTCGCGCAGCACCAGCTGCAGTTCGCGATCGTCCAGGTCGACCAGATCGTCGAACACGAACATCAGGTCCTGGATGCGGCCGCTGAGCGGGGCGTCGATGCGCGCGATCTCGCCCAGGATCGCCTGGTCCTGGCCGCTGTCCATGAAGTTCAGGATGTTGGCCGCGCACTGCACGCCACCGATATTGGACGACTTCAGGTTCTGGTTGCCGGCGAACTGGCGCTCCATGATCTCGTTGAGTTCATTGAGCGCGTTCGGCGGGATGCCATCCAGGGTCGCGATGCGCAGCAGCACGTCTACCCGGGTGCGCTCGGGCAGCAGCTTGAGCGCATCGGCGGCCTGGTCGGTTTCCAGGTGGGCCATCACGATGGCGATGATCTGCGGGTGCTCGTTGCGGACCAGGTCGGCGACGGCGCGCGGATCCATCCACTTCAGCGCGTCCAGGCCGGTGGTGTTGCGGCCGAGCAGGATGCGGTCGATCAGGCTGCCGGCCTTTTCGGTGCCCAGGGCCTGCACCAGCATGTTGCGGATGTAGTCGTCCGAGCCGACGCCCAGCGAGGTCTTGGAGCCCAGCTCGCTGCCGAACTGGTCCATGACGCGCTCGACCTGCTCGCGGGTGATGTCGGTCATGGTGGCCATGGCGATGCCGATCTTCTGCACCTCCTTGGGTTCCATGTGGCGCAGCACTTCGGCCGCGTCCAGTTCGCCCAGCGAAAGCAGCAGCACGGCGGCGCGCTGCACGCCGGTCAGCGGGGGAGGTGCATCAATCATTGGCCACCCAGCCCTTGACCACCTGGGCCACGCGCTTGGAATCGGTCTTTACAGCTTCACGCGCCATGCGCAGTCGTTCCTCGTAAGAGTCCACCGGCAGCGCCAGGGGTTCATGTCCCGCCGCGTGCAGGCGTTCGCTGCCGATCGCAGGCAGGCCCTCGCCATCGTCGACCAGCTGCACATCGGCACTGTGGGGTTCAAGTTCGTCGTCTTTCGGCTTGGTCTGCCCGGTGATCGAGCGCAGCGCCGGGCGCAGCACGCCGAACACCAGGGCCAGCACCACGATCGCGCCCAGCAGCAGACGCAGTGCGTCCTGTACCTGTGGCAGCTCCCACCACTTCGGCCCTTCGACCGGGGTGACCTCACGCACGAACGGGGCATTCATCACCGAGACCGTATCGCCACGCTCGGCATCGAAACCAACCGCCTGCTTGACCAGCGCTTCGACGCGCGTCAGCTCCGCGGCCGAGAGCGCCTGGTCGGCCATCTTGCCGTTGGCGCCGGCGCGCGGCACGTTGTCCACCAGCACCGCCACGGAGACGCGCTTGATGCGGCCGGCCGGCTGGCGGGTGTGCTGCAGGGTGCGGTCCAGCTCGTAGTTGCGGGTGGCGTTCTTCGAGGTCTCGGTCGGTGCCTGGGCGGTGGCCGGGGCGGCCGCCGGACCGGGCGGGGTATTGCTGGCCGCACCGGGCACGCCCTGCGGGCCGGGCACGTTGCTGCTGTTCTCGCTCATCTGCTCGCTGCGCAGTTTCTGCGGCTCGCCGTTGTAGAGCTCACGGGCTTCTTCGATCACCGAGAAGTCCATGTCCACGCTGACTTCCGGATTGACGCGGCCGGGGCCGGTCATCGGTTCGAGCAGCTCGCGGATGCGCTGGTTGAAGGAGGTTTCCTGGCGGCGGACCTGCTCGAACTGCGCGGCATTCATGGCCGCATCGCTGTTCGGGTCGGAGACGCTGAGCATGCGACCGCTCTGGTCGACCACGGTCACGCGCTCGGGGGCAAGGTCCGGGATGCTGGCCGCGACCATGTGCACGATCGCATCGATCTGGCCGCGTTCGAGCTGCTGCCCACCGCGCAGTTCCAGCACCACCGAGGCGCTGGCCACGTCACGCTGGCGGGTGAAGGCGCTGGGCTTGGGGATGGCCAGGTGCACGCGCGAATCGCGGACCGGGCGCAGCGTGTTGATGGTGCGCGACAGCTCGGTTTCCAGCGAGTGCTGGTAGCGGGCGTTCTCCATGAACTGGCTGACGCCGAAGCCCGGGTCGCGCTCCATGAGTTCGAAGCCGAGGCGGCCGCTGTCGGTCAGCCCGGAGCCGGCCAGCTTGAGGCGGGCATCGTGCAGGTTCTTCTCCGGCACGGTGATGCCGCCGGTGGCGGGGTCCAGTTCGAAGGGGATCTGTGCCGCGCGCAGCAGGTCGGTGGCCTCGGCCGTGGCCTTCTGGTCCAGCCCGGTGTACAGCGGCACCATGCCCGGCTTCTGCGACCAGAAGAACACGAACAGCCCTGCCGCCACGGCCACGGCGATCATCGCCATCAGCCCGAGCCGACGGGTGATCTGCAGGCTTTGCAGCCGGTCGAACCACTGCCCAGCCTTTTCGGTGTTCAGCGATTCTTTGGAGAGCGACAGGGCCATGCGTTTCTATCCTTACAGCGGCATGTTCATCACGTCCTGGTAAGCCTGGACGAGACGGTTACGGACTTCCACGGTGGCGCGGAAGGCGATCTGGGACTGCTGCGAGGCGACCATCACTTTGGCCAGGTCCGCACCGGGTTCACCCAGTTCGAAGGACTTGGCCAGCGCGCCGGATTTCTGTTGCGCATCGTTGACGCCGGCGATGGCGCTACGCAGGGTTTCGGTGAAGCTCGGGCCCTGGATCTCCTGGGGGGCCACCAGGCCCTGGATGGCATTGCTGCGCGGCACCTCCGTCAGCGGACTGACGGCGGGCTGCCCCATCTGGGTCTGGAAGGTGCGGATCTGAGAAAGGATCGAGGTGACGGAGTGCGACATCTGGAACGTTCCGAAGCAGGGGTGGGTTACGGGTGAATACGTTGCAAGTGCCGTGCCGAAACCGATGAGCGATTCAGTTTTGTAAGGGGGGCGGGGGTTTGCGTATTCAGCCGTCCCTGTGCACAGGGCGGGCGCGGTGCGACGGCATGCGCCAGCGGCAGTGTGTTGCGCTGGCGTGCCGGAGAGTCGACGCCGGAAAACCGGCGGAGTGGGGGGTCAAAAAAAAAGCCCGGGGCGTGCCCGGGCTTCTGCTTTCCAGCTGCCAATCCGCTCAGCCGGCCAGTTCGGTCTGGTCGCGCTCGATGCCGTACTTGCGCAGTTTTTCCACCAGCGTGGTGCGGCGCAGGCCGAGCAGCTGGGCGGCGTGGGCGACGACGCCCTGGGTGCGTTCCAGTGCTTCGTTGATCAGGTTCAACTCGATGCTGGCCATGTGGTTGCGCAGGTCCATGCCGTCGTCCGGCAGGGCCGGCGCGCGGGCGGCCGGGCCACTGCCGTTGTCCGCTGCCGTGGTGCCCTGGGCGCCCGGGGTATGGAACGAGAAGCTGCGCAGGTCCAGGCGCTCGTCGGCGGCCGCCGCCGGTACGGCCGCCACGACCGGGGCCGGGACGGCGAAATCGCCGCGGTAGCGCGCCGGCAGATCCTGCACGCGCACGTTGCCGCTGGGGTGCAGCACGGCCAGGCGCTCGACCAGGTTGGTCAGCTCGCGCACATTGCCCGGCCACTCGTAGGTGGCCAGCGCCTGCAGCGCTTCGCCGGTGAAGCGCACTTCGCCGCGCCCGGTGCGGGCCAGCTGGCCGGCAATGGTGGTGACCAGCGCGGGCAGGTCTTCGCTGCGCTCGCGCAGGGCCGGCACGTCGATCGGGAACACGTTGAGCCGGTAGAACAGATCTTCGCGGAACTTGCCGTCGGCGATGCGCGATTCCAGATCGCGATGGGTGGCGGCGATCACGCGCACGTTGCAGCGGATGGTCTGGTTGCCGCCGACCCGCTCGAAGCTGCGCTCCTGGAGCACGCGCAGCAGCTTGACCTGCATCGGCAGGCTCATGTCGCCGATTTCGTCCAGCAGCAGGGTGCCGCCTTCGGCCATTTCGAAACGGCCCTTGCGGGCGCTCAGCGCGCCGGTGAAGGCGCCCTTTTCGTGGCCGAACAGTTCGCTTTCCAGCAGGTCGGCAGGGATCGCGCCGCAGTTGATCGCCACGAACGGACCGTCGCGGCGCGGCGAACGCTGGTGGATCGAGCGCGAGACCACTTCCTTGCCGGTGCCCGATTCGCCCAGCACCAGCACGGTGGTGTCGAACGCGGCGACCTGCTCGATCATGCGGCGCAGCTGGGTGACGGCCGCGCCCTCGCCGGTCGGACCCTGTTCCTGCACGGCGCCGGCCTGGTGCTCGGCATCCAGGCGCTTGAGGCTGGCACGGCGCAGCAGGCCTTCCATCTGCGCGTGGCGCAGCGGGGCTTCCAGCGGCCACACATTGGCTTCGTGCAGGCCGTACTGCCGGGCGAAAGCGGTGGTGTCACCATCGATCAGCATCACCGGCGGCGGCAGTGCGCCCTTGCCCAGCCAGGCGAACAGCGCGTCGCTGCGCTCGGAGCCGTCCAGGCCGCCGATGATCGCGGCCATCCAGTCGTTCGGGCGATGGCGGGTGATGTCGAAATCGTTGGCGTCGGCCACCCAGCGCGGGTTGAAGTCCATGAACTCCAGCAGGGCGACGGTGCGCTCGGCGCGGACCGCGTCGTTGTCCACGACCAGGATGCGTGATTCGCTCATGATCCGTCCCCCTTCAGGCCTTCCAGGATCGGCATCACTTCCTGGATGTAGGACAGCTTGCTGACGAAGTTGTCGGCCCCGGCGCGCAGGGCGTGCTCGCGGTGTTCGGCGTCATCGAAGTGGCTGGCGATGACGATATAGGGTGCGTCGTCCTGCGATTTGATCAGGCGGGTCGCCTGCAGGCCGCCCATCTCCGGCATGGCCAGGTCCATCAGCACCACCTTCGGGCGCAGCGACTCGGAGCGTTCGATCGCTTCCAGGCCATTGGCGGCGCTGCCGATCACATCGAGCCAGTCGACCTTGCGGAAGTGGCGCATGGCGGCGTTGATGAAACCTTCGTGGTCGTCGACCAGCAGGACGGTGAGCTTGTTCATGTCTTCCATTTCCTTCAGCCCACCCGGGCCAGGAGGTGCGGGGTGCTGGCATGGCTGCGGCGGCGTTCGCGCGCCGGGGCGATGTCCAGTTGTTCGCGGTATTTTGCAACGGTACGGCGGGCGATGTTCACCCCTTGGCGCGAGAGCAGGCCGGCGATGGCTTCATCGGCCAGCGGGCGCGCGGCCGGCTCGGACTCGATCAGGCGACGCACCATGGCCTTGACGGCCTGGCCGGAGACGCTGGCGCCTTCCAGGCGGACCGCGAAGAAATGCTTCAGTTCCAGCGTCCCGCGCGGCGTCTGCAGGTACTTGCCGGTGGTGATGCGCGAGACGGTGGACTCGTGCATGCCGATTTCGTCGGCCACTTCCTTCAGCGTGAGCGGCGCCATGGCTTCTTCGCCACGGGTCAGGAAGCCGGACTGGCGCTCGATGATCACCCGCGCGGTGCGCAGCAAAGTGTCATAGCGCATCGACAGGCCACGGGTCAGCCAGCGCGCTTCCTGCAGCATGTCGCGCAGCGGCTGGGCCGCTTCGGTGGTCTCGGCCAGGGCCTGTTCGTAGTGCGGGTTGATGCTGAGGCGGCGGCTGGTGGCCGGATTGAGCGCCACGCGCCACTGGCCATCGGCGTGCCAGGCCACCACGTCCGGGATGACCACGCCATTGCTGTCCGGCAGCAGGCTTTCGCCCGGGCGCGGCTGCAGCGACAGGATCAGGCGGACCGCTTCATGGATATCGGCGACTTCGGCATCCAGTTGCCGGGCCAGGGCCGGGTAATCGTGTGCGGCCAGTGCGGCCAGGCCGTGATCGAGCACGCGCTGGGCCAGATGGCGGGCGGGGACCCGGCCGGGCAGGGCGCGCAGCTGGACGCTCAGGCATTCATGCAGGTCCTGCGCGGCCAGGCCGACCGGGTCGCCGTGCAGGATCTGCTGGCGGACCGCTTCCACGCCCGCGGCATCGACATCGCAGCGGGCGCTGGCCAGCAGGGTCAGCTGGGCGAGCGGGGCATCCAGATAGCCGGCGTCATCGCAGTGCTCCAGCCAGAAACCGGCCACGGCCAGTTCGCGGGCATCCAGTTCGATGGCCAGGCGCTGCAGGGCGCGCAGCTGCGGGTCGGAGGATTCGCCCGCCGCCACGCGCTGCATGCGGTCATCGTCGCCATCCTGCCAGCCGGCGCCGGCGACGTCCCACATGGTGCTCTCGGGCAGTTCGTCGAAGGCGGCCACGTCCTGGCTGGTCGTGGCTTCGGCGGTCTCCGCCGCCACCGGCTCCGGCGCTTCCTCGAGCTCGAGCAGCGGGTTGCTGTCCAGTGCGCGGCGGATTTCCAGTTCCAGCTGCATCCCATCAAGCTGCAACAGGCGGATGGACTGCAGAAGCTGCGGCGTGAGGTGAAGCTGCTGACCCATCTGGGTCGACATGGAGGCTTTCAAGGTGGTTCCCCGTTCGCACCGACTCCCCGGCGCGTTATGGAACACATCTTGCTTCTGTTCCCGTACGCCGGGAATCAGGGGGTTCCTGAGCCGGGTCGTCAAATGCCTGACAGCGTGTAGGGAGAACCCCTACACCGGCGCGGTATTTTGACGGTGCGGGACGGCCGGGCCTTGCACTGTGGTCGCCAGCACCGCCGGCCTGGCTTCAATAATCCGTCACCGATCGGCCGGCTGCCCGCTGTGTGTCGGAGAACCGGCGCACTTCACTCCAGCTCGTGCTGGTGGCGGGCGGCGAGCAGCACCAGATCGTTGGCGCGGCGGCAGCCCAGCGATTCCATCATGCGGGCGCGGTGGGTCTCCACCGTCTTGACGCTGATGCCGAGGTCGGCGGCGATTTCCTTGTTGCTTTCGCCCTTGCCGATCTGGCGCAGGATCTCGCGCTGGCGCGGCGACAGGGCCGCCACGCCGACCGGTTTTTCCCTGCCCAGCATGGGCGCCAGCATCTTGGCCGAGATCTGCGGGCTCAGGAACACCTGGCCGGCATGGGCGGCACGCAGCGCCAGTTCCAGCTCCTGCGGGGCAGCATCCTTGACCACGAAGCCGACCGCACCCCGGTCAAGCGCATCGCGGACGTGCACGGCATCGTCGTGCATGGTCATCATCACCACGCGCGAGCCGGGCGTACGCAGCAGGATGTCGCTCAGGGCTTCCAGGCCGGTGCGGCCGGGCAGGGACAGGTCCATCAGCACCACGTCCGGCGAATGCTGCACGCTCAGTTGCAGCGCCTGTTCGGCGTTGCTGGCCTCGGCGATGACCTCGACGTCGGCAAAGCCCTGCAGCAGGCGGCTGAGGCCGGCACGGACCAGGGTGTGATCATCGACGATGAGAACGCGCACAGGCTGCTAGGGAAGCGGGGAGGTCGTCACCTTAACGGAGTGAAGGCCTACCGCCAAGCCGATTGGGTCACAGTCGGGAGCGTATGGTCAGCGCAGACGACGTGCTTCGGCGATCTGGCGGCGGTGCAGGCGGAACAGATGACGTTCCAGCGCCATCTCCAGCGCGTCGCTGAGCCCTTCGAACCGCAGCCAGAGATAGTGCGCGCCCGAGCCGTTGGCGGCTTCGGCGACAATGACCACCGGCAGGTCGATATGGTCGGGCAGCCAGTCGCAGGGCTGCAGGCGGATCACGCCCATGCTTCCCGGGGTGGCGCCGCTGCGCGTGCCCTGTTCCAGGCGGATGCCGCGGCGCGACCAGCGCAGCGGACGCAGGGGCAGGTCCTGGGTGGTCTGGCGCACCAGCCGGCCCAGCAGCACCATGACCAGATCCAGCTTGGCTTCCAGGCGCTGCACCTGCAGCGTCGCATCGCTGCGGTCGTCATGGCCGTCGTCGCCGCGCGCGTCTTCGACCAGGGCCACGCTGCGCAGCAGGGTCTCGGCGGTGCCGGCGCGGATCACCGCGCTGCCGATGCGGAACTCGGCCGGCAGCGCCAGTTCGCAGCTCAGCGTCTCATCGAACAGCTCGCTTTCGGCCGGGTGATGGATGGCGCTGGTGCGAAGGTCGGTCATGACAGGGATTCTGCGGTCAGGTACGCCTGCGCGGCGCGAAGGGACTGGTGGCCATTGTGGATGTGGCGGCTGGCATCTTCGCGCTGACGCATCATGAACAGCATGATGCGCTGCTGGCGCGCCTGCAGCGAGGACAGGCCCGGCACATCGAACAGGGCCGACGGGCCGGCCAGGTAGTCCTGTTGGGCGGCATCGAGGGCGTCCAGCTGCAGCCCGGCCTCGTCGAAATTCTCGTCGTGCAGCGCGGTTTCCAGTGCATCCAGCCGGGCGTTCAGCGCGCCGAGCGAACTCACGGAGCAGCCTGCGCAGTCTGGCGCTGCTGCTGCGGGATGGCATTCCACGCGGCGTCGATCTCGCCGAGCAGCTCGAGGGCTTCGGTCAACGCGGCCGGATCGTTGTGCAGGTTGGCTTCGGTAAGCCGGTGCATCACGTAGTCGTACAGCGAGGACAGATTGCCCGCGATCTCGCCGCCGGCCTCATGGTCCAGCGAGCCGTTGAGATGGCCGACGATCGCACAGACCTCGCCGATCGCCTTGCCTTTGCGTGCCTGGTCGCCACGTTCCAGGCAGGCCAGGGCGAGACGAAGGCGTTCGCAGGCACCGGCCAGCAGCAGCGCCACCAGCTTGTGCGGGTCGGCATCGGTAACCGAACTCTGCACGCCGACCTTGCGGTACTGCTCGGTGAATTGACGGTTGGAACCGTACATCAATCATGTCTCCTTCATGCGGGGCCGCGAGGTTCGCGACATCGTCGGCACCGGGTGGAGCCTGCGGGGTGTCCTGCCAGTGATATCGGCAGCGGGCCGGTTCAACTTGAGTCCGCTGCCGCGATCGATCAGCCGCTGAGCTGCGAGAGCTGCGAGGTGAGGCTGGACATGGTCTGGCTCATCTTGCTCATCAGCGCGTCGAGCGCGAGGAACTGCTTTTTGTAACGCTCGGACACGCCTTCCATGCGCACATCCAGCGCCTTGCGGCGCTTGTCGATGTCGGTCAGCGTGGTGTTGATGCTCTTGGTGCGCGAGACGAACGCGCCTTCCTTGCCTACGGTGGTGCTGACATAGCCGTCGACCATGGCGAACAGCTTGGCCGCTGCACCGTCATCGCCGGTGAAGGCTTCGCGTACCGCGCCACCCTGATTGACCAGGGCCGCGTCGAACTTGGCGGTATCCAGCACCAGGCTGCCATCGGCGTTGGGGTAGGCGCGGGTCTGCAGGCCGATCTTCTTGGGGTCCAGGCCGGCCGCCGAGAGATCCTTGAGGATGCCGCCCATCATGCTGCGCAGCTGGCTGGAGGCGCCGCGCATCTGCGCATCGCCGGTCAGCGCGGACGGTTCCTTGTTCTCGATGTCGTACTTGGTCGCGGTGTTGATCGCCGCGATGGCGCCGTTGTAGGCGGTGACGAAGTCCTGCATCACCTTGCGTGCGGCCGCCACGTCGGTGCTGATCGTGACGGTGCTTTCGCCTTCCTTCTTCAGGTTCAGGGTTAAGCCGGGCACCACGTCAGTGACGGTGTTTTCGCTGCTGGTGATTGCCACGCCGTCGATGGTCAGCTTGGCATCTGCGGCCGGTGTACGCTCTTTCAGACTGGCAGCGAGATCGGCCAGCTTGGTGTTGCCTGGTGCGGCAGTCAGCGTAATGGCGTTGGCGGCGCCCGACTTCTCCTGCGAGAGCGACAGAATCTGGTTATCGCCAGACGCGATGAGCGTGGCCTGCACGCCCGAGGCGCGGCCGGCCTTCTCGATCTTGGTGCGGATCGAGCTGAGCGTGTCATCCGCTTCGACGTTGATGTTCAGCGTCTTCTGCTTGTCGCCGACGCCAACGGTGAGCGTCAGGGTTCCGGCGCCAAAGGTGTCTGTTTTTGGTACTTCGGCGTTTGAGATCAGCTTGTGTGCGGTAGCCAGCTTTTCCACGTTGACAAGATGCGTGCCCGCCGCCGCAGAGTTGGTCCCGGAGACCGTCAAGATTTCGTCAGTGCCGACTTTGCTGGCGGTGAACGTGCGTGCGTCGAACGCCGTATTGGCCTTCAGTGCCTTCAGCGCCGTGTTCAGGGTGTCGAACGCGGATTTGACCGTGCCGATCGCCGAGAGCTGCATCTTGGCCTTGGACTGCTGCAGGTTCAGTGCGTTGTCCGCCGGCTTGCGGTCGGCGGCCACCAGGCTGCTGACCATGCCGGAAATATCCAGTCCTGAACCGATGCCGCCGTAACCGAAGTCCGCCACGTTGTATCTCCTGTTTGTTGCCACTGCAGTGAAGTCGCAGGGCGATGCCATCAACGAAAGTAGCGGCCGTAGCCGCCGGGTCTTTAGAACCACGTTGATGCAGGAGTTGTGCCAGCCAGGGCGGGGCGGGTTTGGCACGCCGGTTGCAGGAGCCCTGGGGCAGGGGCGGCGGTCCGCGCCCTTGATAGGGGGTCTGTAAAAAACCCTCCTCCAATGCAGAGGAGGGGCCAGGCTACTGAAAAGCGGGGGGAGACGAAGCCACCCGGGGTGTTCAGTCAAACAAACAGCGCTGATAACAGTTCTGCCGCAGGGGCGGGCCATGGCCACGATGATGTGGCGACCGGGAGAGAGTCCGGTTCCATGGCCATGGCCCGTTCCTGCGCGTGCTTTGCGATGCCTCCGGTTGCCCGCGCCGCCGGCCGAAGCCGGCGGCGGGGACGATGCAGGCGTGGATCAGCGCAGCAGGCTGAGCACGTTCTGCGGCACCTGGTTGGCCTGGGCCAGCATGGCCGTACCGGCCTGCTGCAGGATCTGGGTGCGGGTCAGTTCTGCGGTTTCCTTGGCGAAATCCGTGTCCTTGATGCGGCTGCGCGACGCGGACAGGTTTTCGGTCGAGGTCTGCAGGTTCGCAACCACCGAGGTGAAGCGGTTCTGGATCGCACCGAGGTCGGCGCGGGTGTTGTTGATCGATTCCAGCGCGTTGTCGACCAGCGACAGCGCCTTCTGTGCACCGGTCACGGTGGATACGTCCAGATCGGTCACGGTTTCGCTGGCAGAGGTCACTGCGCTGGTGGCGAAGGCCGCGGCGCCAGCGCCGGTTGCCCAGTCGCCGGTCGCATCGTCCCATGCCTTGGTGGTCAGTGCGATGGTGCCGGCAACGTCGGCGTCAACGCCGGTTGACAGGTCGCCGCCCGACTTCACCTGGGTGATGCTGATGCCCAGCCCATCTTCGCTCAGCGTCGCCAGGACGCCGGTTTCGCCCAGCTTGGCGTTGACTGCGGTCACCGCGGCACGGTTGAAATCGGCTGCGCTGGAACCCGCGGCCACGTCGACCTTGCCCACGTCCACGGTGCTCACGGTGCCATCGGCGCCCTTGATGCTGATCGTGCCACCGACCTGGGTGCGGACGGTGGGCGGCGCGTTGGCGCCGTCGAACTGGGCCAGGGTGGCGCTGCTGAAGCTCGAATTGCCCAGCTTGTCGACGGTAGCGTCGACGACCTTGTCGATGGCGATCGCCTGGCCGGCGTTTGCGCCGACCTGGAACAGCTGGCTGGAGAACGAACCGTCCAGCAGCTTGGTGCCGTTGAACTCGGACTGCTTGGCGACGCGGTCGATTTCGCTGACCAGCTGGGTCACTTCGGCCTGCAGGGCCTTGCGGTCGCTGGCCGAGTTGGTGGCGTTGGAGGCCTGCACGGCCAGTTCGCGGACGCGCTGCAGGTTGTTGCCGATTTCGCTCAGCGAGCCTTCGGCGACCTGGGCCAGCGAGATGCCGTCGTTGGCGTTGCGGATCGCCACGTCGGTACCGCGGATCTGGGTGCCGAAACGCTCGGAGATCGCCAGACCGGCGGCGTCGTCCTTGGCGCTGTTGATGCGCGAACCCGACGACAGGCGCTGGATGGTGGTGGCCAGGGAGCTGCCGCTGGTGCTCAGGTTACGCTGAGCATTCAACGACATCGTATTGGTGTTGATGACTTGTGCCATGGTGCAATTCCTTCGGCGGAGGTGAGGCGTGATTCAGAATCCGGGCGCAGTCAGCGACTACGCCCGGCTGTCACTCTGGCGTGAATCAGCGCAGCAGGCTGAGCACGTTCTGCGGCACCTGGTTGGCCTGGGCCAGCATGGCCGTACCGGCCTGCTGCAGGATCTGGGTGCGGGTCAGTTCTGCGGTTTCCTTGGCGAAATCCGTGTCCTTGATGCGGCTGCGCGACGCGGACAGGTTTTCGGTCGAGGTCTGCAGGTTCGCAACCACCGAGGTGAAGCGGTTCTGGATCGCACCCAGGTCGGCGCGGGTGCTGTTGATCGATTCCAGGGCGTTGTCGACCAGCGACAGTGCCTTCTGGGCGCCGGCCACCGAGGAAATGTCCAGGTCGGCAACATTCTCGGTCGCGGAAGCGGTGCCGGTCACAGCGAAGGCCGCGGTACCCGCGTCGAACTCACCGGTGGTGTCGTTCCACGCGGCATGCGTCAGCGCCACGGTGCCGGCAGCGGTGGTGGTCGTGCCATCGGCCAGGTCACCGCCCGACTTCACCTGGGTCAAGGTGATTTCCTTGCCATCATCGCTGACGGTGGCGAGGACGCCGGTTTCGCCCAGCTTGGAGTTCACTGCGGTGACGGCGGCACGGTTGAAATCGGCTTCCGAACCACCGGCAGCGACTTCCACCTTGCCCAGGTCGATGGTGCTCACGCTGCCATCGGCGCCGGTGACGCTGACCGTGCCCGTGATCTGCGAGCGCGCGGTCGGCGGGGTGGCGCCGATCGACGCCATGGCCGCAGTCTTGAAGCTCGAATTGCCCAGCTTGTCGACGGTGGCGTCGACGACCTTGTCGATGGCGATCGCCTGACCGGCATTGGCGCCGACCTGGAACAGCTGGCTGGAGAACGAACCGTCCAGCAGCTTGGTGCCGTTGAACTCGGACTGCTTGGCGACGCGGTCGATTTCACTGACCAGCTGGGTCACTTCGGCCTGCAGGGCCTTGCGGTCGCTGGCGGAGTTGGTGGCGTTGGACGCCTGCACGGCCAGTTCGCGGACGCGCTGCAGGTTGTTGCCGATTTCGCTCAGCGAACCTTCGGCGACCTGGGCCAGCGAGATGCCGTCGTTGGCGTTGCGGATCGCCACGTCGGTACCGCGGATCTGGGTGCCGAAACGCTCGGAGATCGCCAGACCGGCGGCGTCGTCCTTGGCGCTGTTGATGCGCGAACCCGACGACAGGCGCTGGATGGTGGTGGCCAGGGAGCTGCCGCTGGTGCTCAGGTTACGCTGAGCATTCAACGACATCGTGTTGGTGTTGATGACTTGTGCCATGAGGAAGGGTCCTTGAGCAGTTGCACGTGAGTTGGGTTAGACGCCCCTGACGTGCTTCAGGAGCGGCTCATGTCAGCGCTGCAACAGGCTGAGCACGTTCTGGGGCACCTGGTTGGCCTGGGCCAGCATCGCGGTGCCGGCCTGCTGCAGGATCTGGGTACGGGTCAGTTCCGCCGTTTCCTTGGCGAAATCGGTGTCGCGGATGCGGCTGCGGGAGGCCGACAGGTTCTCCGAGGAGGTCTGCAGGTTGGCCACCACCGAGGTGAAGCGGTTCTGGATCGCGCCGAGGTCGGCGCGGACGCTGTTGACCGATTCCAGGGCCTTGTCGACGATTTCCAGGGCCTGCTGCGCGCCCTCGGCGGTGGTGACGTCCAGGTCCTTGACGAAGCTGCTGGTCACGCCGGTGAGGGTGCCGCCATCCGGATCCGCGGTATTCAGGCCCACGTTGGTGAAATCTCCCACCGGAGCCGGGACCGGATCCGTCGAGGTGGAGACCGGGCCGGCCGCGCCCAGCGCGAAACTCTGCCCGGCCTTGACCGAGGTCAGGCTGATCACGCCGTTGTCGACCGTCGCCATGACGCCGGTTTCGCCCAGCTTGCCGTTGATCGCGGCGGCCGTGGCCGCGGTGATCGATTCGCCGGCCTTGACCGTGATGTCGCCGATGTTGATCGGGGTCGCGGTACCACCGTCAGCGGTGACGACGACCTGCAGCTGCGAGAACACAGAGTCAGCCGTTGCCTTGTCGGCGGCAGCCAGGCTGGTGCCTTCATAGACATTGGCGAAGCTGGCGGCGCCGAGCGAGTCTGCCTTGGCATTGACCACGCTGTTGATGGCGATCGCCTGACCGGCATTGGCGCCGACCTGGAACAGCTGGCTGGTGAAGCTGCCGTCCAGCAGCTTGGTACCGTTGAAGTCCGCCTGCTTGGCGACGCGGTCGATTTCGCTGACCAGCTGGGTGACTTCCGCCTGCAGGGCCTTGCGATCGCTGGTGGAATTGGTGGCGTTGGACGCCTGCACGGCCAGTTCGCGGATACGCTGCAGGTTGTTGCCGACTTCGTTCAACGAACCTTCGGCGACCTGGGCCAGCGAGATACCGTCGTTTGCGTTGCGGATCGCGACATCGGTGCCGCGGATCTGGGTGCCGAAGCGCTCGGAAATCGCCAGGCCGGCGGCGTCGTCTTTTGCGCTGTTGATGCGCAGGCCCGACGACAGGCGCTGGATGGTGGTAGCGAGCGAGCTGCCGCTGGTGCTCAGGTTGCGCTGAGCGTTGAGCGACATCGTATTGGTGTTGATTACCTGTGCCATGGGTCGTCTCCCTTATTGGAATCCCGGTGGTGAATGGAACGAAGCGCCGCCGTTTATTTGTTTTTGGCTGTGTGCTTCGCTGTTGCCAAATCAATAACGGCGCTTTGTCAACAACCTTTAGGCGGAGATTCACGCGGATTTGCAGGGGCGGGGGAGGCGCCTGGCTTTCATGGGCCGCAGCGGGGCCGGGCGGGGCGTTTGGCCGCCGCAGGCCTGGAAATGCAGGGCAGGTCTCCCGCGGAGACCTGTGCCAAGGGCGTCCCGGCAGTGCCACGGGACGCCGGGCAGGGGGCGCGCCCGCCCCAGAACGAAAAAGGCCGCGATGCTCAGAGCATCGCGGCCTTCAGGCCAACCCAGGGTGCAGGAGCGGTCAGCGGATCATGTTGAACAGCGACATCGACTGCATCTGCGAGAACAGGGTCTGCGCCGCCTGCAGGGCGGTCTTCTCCAGCTGGTACTGGCTGAGCGCATCCGCATAGTCCAGGTCGCGCATCTGCGAGAGCGTGGTCTTGAGCGTGACGACGTTCGATTCGCGCATGTCGGACGCGTTGTCCAGCGCCTTGAGCTGGGCACCGCCGGCGGCGCGCGAGTCGATCATGCGCTCGGAGGCACGGGCCACGTCGCGCAGGCCGCTCTGCAGCAGGTTCTGCTGGGCCGCCTGCTGGGCGGGGGTGCCGGTATCCATCTTCAGTGCGCCGATCAGTGAATCCAGCGTGCCGAAGATGTCGCGGCTGGCGGCCGGGCTGACCTCGAAGGTGTCACCCGCTGCCGGCGCACCGTCGATATGCAGGCGCACCCCGTTGACCACCACGTCGTCGCCGGCTTTCAGGGTGCCGCTGGACACCACGTTGCCGCCGGCATCCAGCAGGTCGTAGGCATCGGCGGCGGTGAAGCGCACGCTGAAACCCTCGCCGTTCCAGCTGCCATCGCTGTCGCGGGTGACGTTGGTCAGCACGCCGCTGCCGGTGTTGCCAGCGCCAGCCTTGCCGTCCACATGCCCGTCGCCGGTGACGATGCGCATGAAGATCTCGCTGCCGGGCAGGGCATCCTGCACGTAGGTGTCCGGACCGACTTCGACCTGGCGCTGGTTCTGGTCGCCGTTGTAGACGACGCGACCATCGACCTGGCTGAACGGCGGGCTGCCATCATCCGTACCACCGAACAGATAGCGGCCGGTGCCGTCGGTACTGTTGGCCACCGCGAGCAGATTGCCGCGGATCGCCTCGATTTCCGTGACCAGGGACTGCTTGTCGGCCGCAGCCAGGCCTGGGTTGTTGGCGTAGATGGTCAGCTCGGTGATGCGGCCCATCATGTCGCCGACCTGGGCCAGCGCGTTTTCCTGCAGGCCGAGCCGGTTCTGCACGTTGCCGGCATTGAGCTGCATGCGGTCCAGCGAGGCCAGGGTACGGTCCAGGCCGACCGCGCTGCCGGCCGAGACCGGATCGTCCTTGGCCGAGACGATCTTGCTGCCGGTGGCGATCTGGCGCTCGAGGTGGCTCATCTTCGCCTGCGAGGCGAGCATCAGGGACACCGACTGATTGAACATCATCCCGGTGGAAATGCGGTTGTTCATCGCGAGACGGCTCCGAGGATGGTCTGGAACATGTTGTCGGCCGTGGAGATCAACTGCGAGGCGGCCTGGTAGGCCTGCTGCAGGCGGAGCATGTCCGAGGCCTCTTCATCCAGGTTCACGCCGGAGATCGAGTCGCGTGCGGCCTGGGCCTGGTCGGTGATCACCTGCTGTGCCTGCAGGGAATACTCAGCGGAACGGGCGGCCGCGCCGACCTGGGTGGTCAGGCCGCCCAGCGCGCCACTGAGCGTGACCGTGCCGTCATTGAAGGTCTTGGCCTGCTCGACCTTGGCCAGCAGCAGGGCGTTGCTGTTGTCCGAGGAGCCGGCCGGGGTCGGCCCGATGTTGAAGGTGTCGCCCAGCTTGGGCGCGCCATCCAGGACGAAGCTCCAGCCGTTCGCGGTGATGGTCTGGCCGGCGGTGTAGGTGTTCGGGCCGACCCCGTTGATGGTGTATTCGGTGGCACTGGTGAACACGATCGCCGCCGGAGTGCGAAGCGCGGCGTTGTCGGGATCGGTCACCTTGACGCCGGTCAGCTTGCCGCTGCCGGTGTTGGCCATCGCGGCGGTGCCCTTGATCGGTGCGGCGGCGGCGATGCGGGAGGTGTCGGTGATCGCCACTTCCATGCCGCCGGCCACGCCTGCGGTGGGCTGCAGCAGGAAGCGGTCATCCTTGGCCGGGGTGCCGCTCATGACCAGCGAGACGCCGTTGAGGACCAGCGGGTCGGCCGCCGTGCCGCTGCCGGTCATCGGAATGCTGGCGCCGGTGTCGGCGCGGGTGGCCTGCCACTGGGTGCCATCGAACTTCATCACGATGTTCTGGCCGTCCAGCTTGGACAGATCACCGAAGCTGGCACTCATGCTGGCCGTGCCGGTGTTGGCGCTGTTGGCGGTGATGCGCGGGTTGCCGATGGTGAAGAAGTCACCGCCCATGTTGCCGTACAGATCCGCGCCCTGGCGGTGGACATCGTTGAAGCTGCTGGCCATGCCGATCGCCAGCTTGCCCAGCTCGGCCTGGGCCGGGGTCAGCACCGTGTCGCGGAACTCCAGCAGGCCGCCGATCTGGCCGCCGAGCGTCTTGCCCTCGATGGTGATCTTCTGGCCCTGGCTCTCCAGCGCCAGCTGCAGCCGCTCGGGCTGGTAGGGGTCGGTCACGGTGGTGACCTTGGAGGCCGTCGTGCCGACCACCAGCGCCTGGCCACCGGCGGTGTAGACGTTCATCAGCCCGCCGTCCTGCATCACCGCGGTGCCGCCGGTGTAGCCGACGAGATTGGCGATCAGCTGGTCGCGGCGGTCGAGCAGGTCCGGTGCGGCGGTCGCCGCATTGCCGCCGATCGCGCCGTTTAGCTGGGCGATTTCCTGGGCCAGCCGGTTGATCTCGGTGGCACCGGCGATCAGGCCGTTGTTGACCTCGCCGTTGAGGTTGTTGAGCTGGGTATTGAGCTGCTGGAAGCGGCTGGCCAGGGTCTTGCCGCTGTCCAGCATGTTCTGCCGGTCGGCGCTGCCGGAGGCATTGGAGGAGAGCCCGCTGACCGAATCGAAGAAGTTCGACCAGACCCCGGCGACGTTGGTGGCTTTGTCCGAGAACATTGCATCGACACGGTCGGCCATGGTGGAGAGCTGCTTCAGGCGCGCCAGTTCGCCGCTGCCATCGAGCAGCCGCGAGATCGCCAGCTGATCGGCGACGCGGCGGACATCGGTGATGCGGGTGCCATTGCCCACGTCGCCGTACCCGTAGTTCTGCGGGTCGGCCGTGGCGAAGTCCACCTTCTGCCGGCTGTAACCCGGCGTTTTGATGTTGGCGACGTTATGGCTGGTGGTCGCCAGCGCCCGCTGGAAGGCGAGCAGGGCGCTGGTGCCGGTGGAGAGTACGCTGGACATGGATTACCTCAACGACGGATGACACCCAGCCCGGTCGGGCTGGCGGTGCTGGCAAAAGTGCGGCCCAGGCGCTGGCCGGCATCGCTCACCGCCGCGACGGCGCGCTCGATGGTCGGGCCGCCGGCGATCGCGGCGATCTTGGCTGCGTAGGTCGGGTCGGTGGCATAGCCGGCGCGCTGCAACCCTTGGGCGAAGCTGCGCACGTCGCTGCCGGCCTGCAGGGCATTCTGGTAACGCGGGCTGGTTTTCAGCAGGCGCACGTAGTCGGCGAAGCTCTCGCCCACCGAGTTGTAGGCGCGGAAGCTCGCGGTTTCGTTGCGGCGCACGCCGTTGACGTACTCGTGGGTGCCGCTGGTGGCGCGCTCGCCCTGCCAGCCATTGGCCTTGATCCCGAACAGGTTGTGCGAACTGTCGCCACCACTGCGGCGGACCAGCTTGCGGCCCCAGCCGGTTTCCAGTGCGGCCTGGGCGACCAGTGCCTTGGCATCCACGCCCAGTTCGCGCGCGGCCTGCTGGGCGTGACCCCAGATGCTGGCGACGAAGCCGGCCGGGGTATGCGGACCGAGTTCGGCGGCCGCGGTGGAGGCGGCCAGGTTGTCGACCGCACTGGGACCGGCCGCCGCGGTGCGGTTGACGCCGCTCCAGCGGTCATCGGCCATCGCCCAGTCGGCCGCGGCCGGATCGGTTTCCGTGACCGCCGCGTACGGATCATTGCGGCCGATGGCCTCATGCATCTGGCTGCTCTCCCGGCCGGCAATCAGGTCCAGGGCGCGTTCCATCGGCTGCAGCACGGCGGAAGGCTCGCCGCCACCCAGCTGCTGCAGCAGATCGACCTCGCGCGGCACCGACGGCGCGGCGCTGGCCGGCAGCGGCATGGCCGCGGCGGGTGCATTGAGGCGGTAGGCGCGCAGGGCGGCGGCCGGGTTGAGCGTGGTGTCGACCGGCTTGGCCGCGTCGCCTTCGGCGCCGCCCAACTGGCGCGCGATCATGCTCGACAGGCCGAGGCCACGGCCGCGGGTCATCGCGTCGGCGATCTTCTGGTCGTACATCTCGCGGAACATGGTGTTTTCGCCGGGGAACAGCGAATCGCCGAAGCTCGCCTCGCGCATGCTCTTGATCAGCATCTGCGCGAACTGGCCCTCCAGCTGGCGGGCGACCTTGTCGACCTTGGCCGGGCTGTTGGGCTGGGCGGGATTGAGTTCCAGGGCCGGTTGGATGCGCATATCAGATCACCTCGAGTTCGGCGCTGAGCGCGCCGGCCTGCTTGAGGGCTTCCAGGATGGCGATCAGATCGCCCGGGGCGGCGCCCACGGCATTCACCGCGTGCACGATTTCATCCAGGGTGGTGCCGCCGTTGAACTTGAACATGCGGCTGCCATCGTTGGTCGCGGTGATGGTCGACTGTGGCGTGACCGCCGTCTGGCCACCGCTGAACGCACCCGGCTGGCTGACGTTGAGGTTCTCGTTGATGGTCACCGTCAGCGAGCCGTGCGAGATCGCGGCCGCGCCGACGCGCACCTGCGAACCGATGACCACGGTGCCGGTCCGCGAGTTGACCACCACCTTGGCCGGCGCGCTGCCGGGCGTGAGCTCCAGGTTTTCGATACGGGCCAGCAGACCGATGCGGGCGCCCGGATCGGACGGCGACTGCACCGACACGGTGACGCCATCGATGGCGCGCGCAGCACCGTCGCCAAAGGCATTGTTCAACGCCGCCACCATCCGCGAGACCGTGGTGAAGTCGTTCTTGTGCAGGTTCAGGGTGATGTCGCCGCCGCCGCTGAACACATCCGGCAGGGCGCGCTCCACGGTGGCGCCGTTGGGAATGCGGCCGACGCTGGGCACGTTGACCGAGACCCGCGAGCCATCCTTGCCCTGCACGCCGAAGCCGCCGACGATCAGGTTGCCTTGTGCGATGGCATAGACCTGCCCGTCGGCACCGCGCAGCGGCGCCATCAGCAGCGAGCCACCGCGCAGCGAGACCGCGTTGCCCACCGATGAGACGGTGATGTCGATCGGCTGGCCCGGTTTGGCGAAGGGCGGCAGTTCGGCGTGGATGGCCACGGCCGCCACGTTCTTCAGCTGTGGATTGACGTTGGCCGGCACATTGACGCCCAGTTCGCCGAGCAGGTTCTTCAGGCTCTGCACGGTGAAGGGCGCCTGGCTGGTGCGGTCGCCGCTGCCATCCAGGCCGACCACCAGGCCGTACCCGACCAGCGCGTTGCCGCGCACGCCGCCGACCTGGGCGAGATCCTTGATGCGCTCGGCGGAAGCAGGCGCAGCCAGCGCGAACACGGCCAGCAGCGCCAGCACCGCCCGCGTCGTGTTGTAGCGCGACACCATGCGTCGCTGCCCGAACAGGGAGAGGAAGAAAGTCATGTCAGGCTCAGTACGGCGACAACGCCGAGTTGAAGAAGCGGCTCAACCAGCCCATCGCATTGGAT
Organism: Stenotrophomonas sp. TWI1149; assembly: GCF_039673155.1. Taxonomy (NCBI): domain Bacteria; kingdom Pseudomonadati; phylum Pseudomonadota; class Gammaproteobacteria; order Lysobacterales; family Lysobacteraceae; genus Stenotrophomonas; species Stenotrophomonas sp. TWI1149. Next base: position 92,792 of record NZ_JBDJLB010000004.1, on the reverse strand, counting down.
TGGGCGATCGCGCCGCGGCCGCCGTAGACGATGCGGGCATCGGCAACACGGCTGGAGGGAATGGTGTTGTCCGGGAAGATGTCCGCCGCACGCACGATGCCCTGCACCTGCACCAGCTCATCGCCACGGTTCAGGCGCAGGTTCTTGGCGCCCTGCACGACGAGGTTGCCGTTGGGCAGGCGCTGGATCACGGTGACGGTCACGCTGCCCTGCAGGCGGTTGCTCTGCGCGCTGGTGCCCTTGCCGGTGAAATCGCGCGAACCGGCGGCGCTGGCGCTGAGGATGTCCTTGCCGCCCAGCGTCACCGGTGCACCGAAGATCGTCGGCGTGCCGATGCTCAGCTCCGACTCTTTCGAGGTGGAGGTGTTGGCGGTGGTCTGCGCGGTGGTGTTCTCGGTCAGGGTGATCGTGAGCAGGTCACCGACATCGCGTGCGCGACGGTCCGAGTACAGCTGCAGGCCCGGGCCGGCGGCGTAGATCGCGCCGGCCGTGGCCTGGGCCGACGGCGGCATGACCGGTTCGACCGGGGCCATGGCCGGGTAGGGACGCACATCGCCGGCGATCACGCAGCCACTCAAGGTGGCGACGATGACGGCGGCGGCGAGCAGGCGGAGGGTAGGGGCAAGACGCGACATGGCAGGTTCCCGGGTCGACCGATCAGACGTTCTGGTTGAGATAGCCGAGCATCGCGTCGGTGGTGGAGATCGCCTTGGCGTTCATTTCGTAGGCGCGCTGGGTTTCGATCATCGAGACCAGCTCTTCCACCACGTTGACGTTGCTGCCTTCCAGCGCGCCCTGCACCACGGTGCCCAGGCCGTTGAGGCCGGGATTGCCGTTCTGCGCGGGGCCGGAGGCGGTGGTTTCCAGGAACAGGTTTTCACCACGGGCCTGCAGGCCGGCCGGATTGACGAAGTCGGTCAGGGTCAACGCGCCGATTTCCACCGAGGCGGCGTCATCGGCCATCTTCACGCTGATGGTGCCGTCGGTGCCGATGGTGAGCGACTGGGCGCCTTCGGGAATCTGGATGCCCGGCTGCACCGGGTAGCCGCTGTTGGTGACCAGCTCGCCATCCTGGTTGCGCTGGAACGAGCCATCGCGCGTGTACGCCGAGGAACCGTCCGGCATCTGTACTTCAAAGAAGCCGCGGCCATTGACCATCACATCCAGCGCGCGGCCGGTCTGCTGCTGGCTGCCCTGCTCGAAATTCTTGGAGGTGGCCACCACGCGCACACCGGTACCCAGCTGCAGGCCCGAGGGAAGCTGGGTCTGCGCCGACGAGGCACCGCCCGGCTGACGGACCTGCTGGTACAGCAGGTCTTCGAAGCTGGCACGGTCCTGCTTGAAACCGGTGGTGTTGGTGTTGGCGAGGTTGTTGGAAACCACCGACATGCGCGTCTGCTGCGCATCCAGTCCGGTCTTGGCGATCCACAATGCCTGGTTCATGGCGTCATTCCTGTGTTGTAGCGGATGGCCGCGTGGTGCGGCCCTTGCGAAGGGCAATGCATGGCGCGTGCCACAACTGCGCCGGGATTACGTCACCGGGGCGATCAGCTGCCGAGGCGCAGCAGGCTGTTGGCGCTGCGGGCGTTGTCGTCGCCGTGCTTGATCACCTTCACCTGCATTTCGTACTGGCGCTGCAGCTGGATCATCTGCACCAGCGCACCGGCCGCATCGACGTTGCTGCCTTCCAGCTGGCCGCTTTCCAGCGACTTGCCCTGGGCCTGCACGAACGCCTGCTGCGGGTCGGTGTTGCGCATCAGCCCGTCCAGGCCGCGCTCCAGCCGCGCATCCTCGGCCTGCACCACGCGGATGCGGCCGATGTTGGCCATCGTCTGCGGGCCTTCGCCCAGCGGAATGATCGAGATCGTGCCGTCGTTGCCGATGTCCATTGCCTGGTGCGGCGGGATCGCAATCGGGTTGCTGTTCTCATCCAGGACCGGATGGCCGCCGGCGGTCACCAGCTGGCCATTGGGCGTGATCGAGAGGGCCGCACCGCGGGTATACGCCTCGCCGCCATTGGCGCCGGGCGCCTGCACGGCCAGCCAGTTGCCGGCCTGCAGGGACAGATCCAGCGGGTTGCCGGTGATCTGCTGGGCGCCCATGCGCCGGTTGAAGCCGGCGTCCACGTGCAGGGCATCCACGCGCGAGGCGTAGCCGGTCCCCTTGATCGGGAAGGCCTCGGTATTGGCGAGCGCCTCCTTGAAGCCGGGGGTGTCGGTGTTGGCCAGGTTGTGCGACAGCGTGCCCTGCGCCTGCAGGGACGCACGTGCACCGGTCATCGCGACGTAGAGTGCCTTGTCCATCGGTGTTTTCCCGTGTTGCGGTCAGTGGCTCATCAACGCAGGTTGATGATGGTCTGGGTGATCTGGTCCTGCGTGGAGACCATCTGCGAGTTGGCCTGGAAGTTGCGCTGGGCGGTGATCATGTTGACCAGCTGCTCGGTCAGGTCGACCGTCGAGGCTTCCAGCGAACCGGCCTGGATCTTGCCCAGGTTGGAGCTGTCCGGCGAACCGGTGCGCGGCGTGCCGGAGGCGAAGCTCTCGGTCCACAGGTTGTTGCCCTTGGCTTCCAGGCCCTGCGCGTTGTTGAAGGTGGTCAGCGCGACCTGGCCCAGCGGCTTGTCGTCGCCGTTGGAGTAGCGCGCGTAGACGATGCCTTCTTCGGAGACGGTGATCTCGTTGAGCTTGCCCGCCGCGTAGCCGTCCTGCTGGGTGTTGCGCAGCGCGAACTTCTCGCCGTACTGGGTCGAGCCACTCAGGTTCAGCGACATCGACAGCACGCCGGCGCCGGTGGTCGGGGTGAACGGATCCATCACGATCTGGCCGTTGGCCGGGCTGGTCAGTGCGCCGCCGTCGGAGAACTGCAGCGTGGTCGGGGTACCGGCCGCCTTGCCGTCCACATAGTTGTAGACCTGCCACTCGTTCGGGTTCTCGGTCTTCACGAAGTAGGAGGTCTGGGTGTGGCTCACGCCCAGCGAGTCATACACGGTGATGCCGCCGGTGGAGTGGTTGTAGCTGTTGGAATCGGTCGGGTCGAAGGTGTCGACCGTCGGTTCCTTGGCGTTGGCCGGCAGGGTGAAGCTGACATCGACCTTGCCGGTCTGCTTGGGCGGGCTGTCGGTGGTCAGCAGCTGCAGGTCGGTCAGGCGGCCGGCATCGAAGTTGGTGCCGTCGGCGTTGGGCGCGAACACCTGCAGGCGCGCACCCTGCGGGTTGGTCACATAACCGGCCTGGTCGGTCTGGAAGTTGCCGGCACGCGAGTACACGCGCGAGCCGTTCATGTTCAGGGTGAAGAAGCCCTCACCGGAAATGGCCATGTCCAGGCTGCGCCCGGTCTGTTCGTTGTTGCCCTGCGAGAACTGCTGGGCGACGTTGGTCAGACGCACGCCCGAGCCGACCGCATTCTTGGACAGGCCGTAGCTGGTGGCCGAGAACAGATCGGCGAACTCGGCGCGCGACTGCTTGAAGCCGGTGGTGTTGACGTTGGCGATGTTGTTCGCGGTGACGCTCAGATCGGCATTGGCTGCGTTGATGCCGGACAACGAGACGTTGAAGCCCATGGGATGCTCCTGTGGATGCGGGTGGGGCGGCTCAGCTGATGCGGAGCACGTAGTCGATCGGGGCCGTGCCCAGACCCTTGAGGTTGAGGTACAGGCCGTCCGTGCCGACCGTGACGCTCTCCACCGGGGCCTGCACGTAGGTGTTGAGCTTGGTCTTGGTGCCGGCGGTATCGGTGTGCGAGGCCGCGATGGTGTAGGTGCCTTCGGCCATGCGGTTGCCGTTGGCATCCTTGCCGTCCCAGTCGAAGGTGACTTCGCCGGAGGCCTTGGCTTCCACGCTGATCTGGTTGACCTTGACGCCGTTGGCGTCGGTGATGTCCACCGTCACGAAGCCGGCGCCGGGCGCGGCGACCATGCCGGTGACATCGCCTTCCTTCTCCAGCGCGAGCTTCTCCGACGGCACCAGCACTTCGTGGCCGACCAGGGCCGCGCCGCGCAGGATCTGGTCGCTGGACATCGAATCCTGGAAGCCCTTGACCGTGTTGTTGAGGTCGGTGATGCCCTGGACCTGCGACAGCTGCGCCATCTGCGCGACCATCTGGGTGTTGTCCATCGGCTTGAGCGGATCCTGGTGGCGCAGCTGCTCGGTCATCAGGCGCATGAAATCGGCCTGGTCCAGGGTGCTCTTCTTCTTGCTGGTATCGCTGTTGGGTGCGTTCAGGCCCAGCGCGGTGTAGATGTCGCTGCTGTTCTGGCCAACGCCGTTGGTGCTGCTCATGGGAGTGGATTCCTGCGGTAAGAGGGTCAGCGACCCATGGTCAGCGTGGCCAGCGCCAGTTCCTTGGCGGTGGTCAGCATTTCCACGCCCGCCTGGTAATTGCGCGAGGTCGAGATCAGGTTGACCATCTGCGCGACCGGGTCCACGTCGGGCTGGTAGATGTAGCCGTCGGCATCGGCCAGCGGGTGGCCGGGCTCGTAGCGCTGGATCGGCGCGGCGTTGCTCTGGCTGATCTCCTTGACCTGCACCGTGGTGATGTTCGGGTCGGTGCGGCTGGTCACCGACTGGAAGATCGGCTCCAGCGGCTTGTAGACCGCATCGGCCGAGCCGGCGACGGTGTCGGCGTTGGAGAGGTTGGAGGCGATGGTGCTCATGCGCACGGACTGCGCCTGCAGCGCGGAGCCGGCGATATCGAAGATGGGCAGGTTGCTCATGGCTTATTGCCCCGTGATCGCGGTGAGCATGGAGCGCACCTTGGATTCGACGAAGCTCAGCGAAGCGCGGTATTCCAGCGCGGCGCGGCCGTAGGCGGCACGTTCGGCATCCGGGTCGACGGTGTTGCCGTCGATGCTCGGCTGCACGCCGTCCTTGGCGATCTGGAACGGGTTCAACCCGCCGCCGATCTCATAGTGCTTCTCGCTGGTGGTCTTCATCAGACCATTGGCATCCAGTCCCTGGGCATTGCGCAGGGCGGCATCGAAGTCCAGGTCCTGGGCCTTGTACCCGGGGGTGTCGGCATTGCTCAGGTTGCTGGCGATCAGCTTCATCCGCTGCTCGCGCAACGGCATGGCCTGGGCATGGACACCCAGATAGTTCGAAATCAGATTGGGCATGACGCACTCCCACGGGACGATGCCTGGGGCAGTGCAAGCGGCGTGCCATAGGGGCGGCGGGCCGGTCCGCGGCGGCGTGTTACGCCGCCATCGCCACCTTGCGCAGGCGGTCCAGCAGGAAGTCGGCCAGCTCATGCGGGGAGTACTTGGCCACGAAGGCGTTCGCCCCGACCCGCTCGACCATCGCGTTGTTGAACACGCCCGACAGGGAGGTGTGCAGCAGCACGTACAGGCCGGCCAGGCCCGGGTGACGCCGGATTTCCGTCGTCAGCGTGTAGCCATCCATCGCCGGCATCTCGATATCGGAGATGACCATGGCGTAGCGCTCGGCGGGGTTTTCGCCCGACGCGTGGATCTGCAGCAGATGGTCCAGCGCCTGCTTGCCGTCCGAGAGCAGGGTCGCCCCGACCCCCAGCTGGTCGAGCACGCTGCGGATCTGCTGGCGGGCCACGCGCGAGTCGTCCACTACCAGCACCTGCATCGGCGGGGCATCGGCGGGCAGGGCCATGGAGGGGTCCAGCACCGCCTCGCCGCGGATCTCGGCGATGTCGGCCAGCACGCTTTCCACGTCGATCACCTGGATCAGTTCGCCCTGGAAGCGGGTGACCGCGGTCAGGTAGCTCGATTCAGCGCCCAGCTCCGGCGGCGGATGGATGTCCTCCACCGCGATGTTGACGATGCGTTCCACACCGCTGACCAGGAATCCCTGGATCGAGCGGTTGAACTCGGTCACCACCAGGTAGCCCGGCGCCTTGTCGGCATCGGGCTCACGCTCGGGGTGGCCGATCGCCAGGCCCAGGTCCAGCACCGGCACCGAACGGCCACGTACATCGGCCACACCGGCGAACTGGCTGGGCAGCCCGGGGACCTGGAACAGGCCCGGACGGCGCAGGACTTCCTGCACCTTGAAGACATTCACGCCAAAAAGCTGACGTCCACCCAGCCGGAACAGCAGCAGGGCCAGACGATTGTGGCCGGCCAGTCGCGTACGCTGGTCGATGCGGTTGAGCAGGTCATGGGACATGGGCTTGGTATCGGCGGCGGTGGCGATGACTTGAGCGCGGCGTGCGCGCCGGTTCGGCATGCGGCTTGCATCGTGCTGCGCATGTTCCTTGCCCCTGGAGTGCCCATGCGTTCTCTTGTCTTTGCCGCACTGCTGCTGGCGGCACCCGCCTGGGCCGCCGGTGGCTGGCAGCCGGTGGACAGCATCCGCCAGGCGGCGCTGGGCACCTTGCCGGCCGGCAGTGAAGGCGACACTACGCTGGACTCGGCCTTGCGCCTGCCCGCCTGTGGCCAGCCGCTGGCAGCCCAGCCGACCGGCACCAGCACCGTGGAGGTCAGCTGCCCCGATGCGGGCGGCTGGCGCCTGTTCGTGCCGGTAAAGGTGCGCCGCAACCAGACCGTGCTCATTCTCAACCGGGGCGTGGCCGCTGGAGAAACCCTGTCAGCGGCCGATATCACTACCGGCCAGCGTGATGCGGCCCGGATCGCCGGTGCTGCGTTGGCCGATCCGGCCGCCGCCGTCGGCCGCGTGGCACGCAGGACCCTGAGCGCCGGCAGCCTGCTCTCGGCCAATGACCTGGTCGCGCAGCGGCTGGTGCGCCGGGGCGACAGTGTCGCGCTGGTGTCGCGGCGGGGCGGGGTGGAGGTCCGGGTCGCCGGACGCGCCATGGCCGATGCCGGCGAGAACGAGCGGGTCTCGGTCGAGAACCTTTCCTCGCGCAAGATCGTGCAGGGCACCGTCGCGGCCAGTGGTGACGTTTTAGTGACGCGCTGAACACGAGTGTGAATACGGGCCACATTTCCCGTAAAACCTGCAATATTCCCCTAAAGATGGCGCCCGACCGGCCGTTATCCCTTGTGAACCGCATTCCCAGGACAACTCCATGAGCCAGAAAATCGACGGCAACCTGCAGGCCACCGCCCATCTGCGCAGCGTCGCTCCGGGCACCAAGCCGAGCGTCAGCACCGATGCACCGGCCCGCCCGGTGGAAGCCGCTGACAGCCTGCGCCTGACCGGCGAAGCCACCAGCCTGCAGGCGATGCAGCGCGAACTGTCCACCGCCCCGGCGATCGACGCGGCCCGTGTCCAGGCCGTGCGCGATTCGCTGCAGAACGGCACCTACAAGATCAACCCCGACGCGATCGCGTCGCGCATGCTTGAGCTGGACCAGCAGCTGCAGGGATGAAGCTGGCGATGAGCGAGCCGCTGCAGCGCCTCAGCGATGCCCTGGACGTCGAACGCCAGGCATTGGTCGAGCATGACGTGCAGGCCCTGATCCGCGCGACCGGCGCCAAGCTGGAGGCCCTGCGGGCCCTCGAGGCGGCCCTGCCGCTCGGCCAGGCCGAGCGCGTGCAGGAGCTGGCCGAGCGCAACCGCGCCAACGGCGTGCTGCTCTCGCGGCGCCGCCGCGAGGTCAACTGGGCGCTGCGCCAGCTCGGCCGCAGCGAAGATGCGGCGGCGTACGATGCCAAGGGCCAGTCGCACACGCTCAACACCCGGCGGCCGCTCGCGGTCGCCTGATCTCCCCCGTCTGGCGGCCCCGTGCTGCCGATGTGAACGTCACCGCGTATATTGAGCGCCTGTTTCCTGCTGCCTCGATGTGACCGTGACCGTAACTTCCGCCCTTGTCACCGCGCCGTTGCCTCCGCATCCGGTCCTGCTTGCCCTGTTCGAACGGATCAAGGAGGGCGTGCTGCTGTTCCGCGAGGATGGCAGCGTGGCCCTGGCCAACGCCGCGGTCAGCGAAATCCTCGGCCAGGACGAACGCGACGCCGAGCTGACCCCGGCGCAATGGCTGCGCCAACTGCTGCCGCCCGACGCGCTGGAACAGGCGCGCCTCAACGGCCACTGGAACGGCAGCCTGCCGGTTGGCGAGCGGATGGTCATCGCGCATGTCTACCATCACGACGATGGCGGCCAGCGGCATTACCTGGCGCTGTTCCGGCGCATCGAAGGCCAGGAAGACTACGAGCGCGAGCTGCAGCAGCGCCATGCCGAGCTGCGCCAGGCCTACCTGCGCCTCAACGGCACCCAGGAAAAACTGCTGCAGTCGGAGAAAATGGCCTCGATCGGCCAGCTCGCCGCCGGCGTGGCGCACGAGATCAACAACCCGATCGGTTACGTGCACTCCAACCTGGGCAGCCTGCAGGAGTACCTGCGCAGCCTGTTCACCGTGATCGAAGCCTACGAGCGGGCCCTGCGTGCGCCGGACCCGAAGGCGCTGATCCCGGAAATCGACGACATCCGCCAGCGCTTCGACATCGACTTCATCAGCCGCGACCTGCCGCAGCTGATGGCCGAATCGCGCGAGGGCATCGAGCGGGTGACGCGCATCGTTCGCGACCTGAAGGACTTCTCGTACTCCGGCCGCGATGAATCGTGGAAGCTGGTCGACCTGCATGCGGGCCTGGAATCCACGATCAACATCATCTGGAACGAGCTCAAGTACAAGGTGACCCTGCACCGCGAGTTCGGCCAGTTGCCACTGGTGGAGTGCCTGCCGTCCGAGTTGAACCAGGTCTACATGAACCTGCTGCTCAACGCCGGCCACGCCATCGCCGATCGCGGCACGATCAACGTGCGCACCGGGGTGGACGGCGACACGGTCTGGGTGGAGTTCGAAGATACCGGCGGCGGCATCTCGCCGGACCTGCGCCAGCGCATCTTCGATCCGTTCTTCACCACCAAGCCGGTCGGCAGCGGCACCGGCCTGGGCCTGTCGATCTCCTACAGCATCATCAACAAGCACCACGGCCGCATCGACCTGGACAGCACGCCGGGCGTGGGTTCACGGTTCCGGCTGGTGCTGCCGATCAAGCAGCCGCGCTGATCGGACACGGGTAGTGCCGGCCGCTGGCCGGCTCCTCGCAGCGATCGGACACGGGTAGTGCCGGCCGCTGGCCGGCTCCTCGCAGACATCAGCTATCCCTTGGAGCCGGCCAGCGGCCGGCACTACCGGGCCGCGCGCCTGTCAGTCGGCGGCCGGCGCGGCTGCCACCGGGGCGGTGTTCGCACGCCGCTGTTCTTCGTGCGTGCGGAACGCCTGGTGGATGTGCTTGCGCAGTTCGTCGTCGTTCCACGGCTTGGTCAGGAAGCGATAGATCGCGCCGCGGTTGATCGCGTCGGTCACCGTGTTGAGGTCGGTGTAGCCGGACAGCACCAGCCGGATCGTATCCGGATAAAGCATCTTCACCCGGCCCAGGAACTCGGTGCCGCTCATGTCGCTCATGCGCTGGTCGGACAGGATCACCTGCACGTCGTTGATCGCCAGCAGGTCGAACGCATCGCGCACGTTGCCCGCGGCCAGGATCCGGTAGCCATCGCGACGGAACAGGCGCACCAGTGAGCGCAGCACGTTCTCTTCGTCGTCCAGCAGCAGCAGCGTCCGGTCCGGGCGCGTCTCGGCGAAGGCCTCCGGGCGCAGGTAGCGCCGGCGCAGGGTCATGCCGGCCGCATCGGCCGACATCGGTTCGCCGAACAGATAGCCCTGGAACACATCGCAGTCGTTGCGGCGCAGGAAGCCGAGCTGCGCCTGGGATTCCACGCCGTTGGCGATCACCGTCATGCCCAGCTGGTGGCCCATGGCGATGATCGCGCGCGCGATCGCGGCCTCGCGGTTGCCGGCCGGTGCGCTCTTGATGAAGCTGCGGTCGATCTTGAGCTTGTCCACCGGATAGCGGACCAGCGCGCTGAGGCTGGAGTCGCCGGTACCGAAGTTGTCCAGGCTCAGGCTGATGCCTTCATTGCGCAGGTTGACCAGGGTTTCGTGGACGAAGTTGACGTTGTTGGTCAGCGCGCTTTCATTGATCTCCAGCGTCAGCATCTGCGCCGGGACGCCGGCGGCCTGCATCAGCGACATCACCTCGGCGAAGAAGTTGGGCCGCAGCAGCTGCAGGGTGGAGACGTTGACCGCGATGGTGAAGTCATCGAAGCCCTGGTCGCGCCACAGCCTGGCCTGCTTGAGCGCGCCTTCCAGCACCCAGGTGCCGATCTGCACGATGATGCCCAGGCGTTCGGCGGTGCGCATGAAGCGCTCCGGCACCAGCATGCCCAAGGTCGGGGACTGCCAGCGCAGCAGCGCCTCCATGCCGACCACATGGCCATCGCGGGCGCTGACCAGCGGCTGGTAGCGCAGCTTGAGCTCGCCATTGGGGATCGCGTCGACAATCTGGCGCGCGATGATGCTCTCGCTGTGCGCGCTGGAGGGCGTGTCCACCGCATGGATGCGCACCGCATTGCCGCCTTCGCGGGCCGCCTGGTACAGCGCGTCCTCGGCATGGTCGAGCAGGCGCGACACCCCGGTGGCATGCTCCGGGCACAGGCTCACGCCCAGCTTGCCGGTCATGAACAGCGTGTACGGCAGCACCGAGAGCGGCAGCTCCAGCTGCTGGCGGATCTCCTCGGCCAGGTCCTCCGGCAGCGGCATGTCGGCCGTGCGCGGCACCGCCAGCAGGAACTCGTCGCTGCCATGCCGCCACAGCTTGCCGCGGCCGCGCAGGTGGTGCTGCAGCCGCTGGGCGACCAGCACCAGTGCCTGGTCACCGACCTCGGCGCTCATGTTCTCGTTGACCGAGGCGAAGTGGTCGATATCCACGTGCATCAGCATCAGCGGCGTGCCGCCCGAGGCGGCCTCGGTCACCATCGCCTGCAGTTCGGGATTGCCGGCGCCCAGGCGGGGCGGGGCATCTTCGATGCTGACCAGGGGCAGAGAAGGGTTCCACATGAGCTCAGTGTTCCAGTGCGTCGTGAGCCGTCGCGCCGGTGGCGCGGTACGGCAGGTAAAGGTCGATCAGGGTACCGGCACCATGCGCCGATTCGATGCGCAGCGTGCCACCCACGCTCTGCGCGCGCTCGCGCATCACGATCAGGCCCAGCCCGCGCGGGCCGTCCGGGTCGAAGCCCTCGCCGTCGTCGCGCACCTGCAGGTGCAGGCCGTGGTCGTCGACATCGCGCAGGTGCAGGTTGACCTGGCTGGCGCGTGCGTGGCGCAGTACGTTGGTGAGGCTTTCCTGGGCGATGCGGAAGCAGGCCTGTTCGATGTCGCCGGCCGGCCGCCGCGGGAGCGACTGGATATCCGGCAGCAGCTCGATCGCCGCCGAGCGGAACAGCACGCCGGCCTGCCAGCGCAGGGCCGCTTCCAGCCCCAGCGCGTCCAGCTGCGGTGGGCGCAGCAGGGTGGAGATGTCGCGCAGCTTGCCGACGGTCGCGTCGGCCAACTGGATGATCTGGGCCAGGTCCTCGTCGCGGCGGGCGGCATCCTGCTCGTCCTGCGCGGCATACGCGGACAGTTTCATCGCGGTGATCGCCTGGCCGATGTCGTCGTGCAGATCACGGGAGATGGCCCGGCGCTCGTCTTCCTGCAGCGAGAACAACCGCCCGGCCATGGCCTGCAGCTCGCGGTTGCTGGTTTCCAGCGCCTCGCGGATGCGCTCGGGCTCGCTGAGGTCGCGCACGATCAGCAGCTTGCAGTCGCGCCCGCCGTAGCGTACGTCGCCGACTGCCAGCCCAGCCTGGAAGGCGTGGCCGTTGAAGCGCCGCATGCCGATCACCTCGCCAGCACCCGCGCTCTGCGGCGGCAACTGCGCGAACAGCTGGGCGCGCACGCGGGGCAGGTCATCGGCGGTGACCAGCGCGGCCAGGGGCTCGCCCAGCAGTGTGTTGTGGCCGTAGCCGAACTGGGTGGCCGCGCACGCGTTGGCATACAGCACGTGTTCTTCGGACAGGATCACCACGCCGTCGGGCAGCACCCGTACCAGCTCGCGGAACTGTTCTTCGCGCTCGCGCAGCAGGCGCCGCGACTGCTCGCGCTCGGTGACGTCCTGCAGCGTGCCCAGCACGCGCGGGCGCCCGGCATCATCCTGGCCGCTCTCGGCGCGCAGGTGCACCATCAGGGCGCGCCCGTCCATCGCCAGCAGCGGCAGCAGCACATCGATCTGCACCGGCTCGCCGGAGCCCATCTCCTGCAGCAACTGTTCGCTGAGCGCCGCCGTGGCCGGATCGGCCGGGACCAGCAGCTCGTCGAAGCGGTGCCAGCGCCGGGCTTCGGGTGGGCGCCGGCCGAGCAGGCGATAGACCTGGTTGGCGTAGCGGCCCAGGCCCGTGGCCGGGTCGATCTCCCAGGCACCGATGCGCGCCATTTCGTGCGCTTCCTCGACCCGGGCCAGGGCCTGGTCGCGGCGCAGCAGGGCCTGGTCTTCGCGGGTGCGGTCGATCGCGATCAACAGGCGCGCGCGGCGGCCGCCGTAATCGATGAAGTTGCTGCGCATCTCCATGCGCCGTGTGCTGCCATCGCTCAGGCGCAGATCGGCGGTGATCACGCACAGCTGCTCGGGATGGGCGCGGATATGCTCCAGCTTGGCCGCGAGCATGGCCTCGTGGCCGGGCGGCCACAACGCGGTGATCGGCATCGCGGTGAAGGCCTCGCGGCTGAAACCGAAGAACCCTGCGGCAGCCGGATTGACGTCCAGGATCGCCAGCGATTCCAGGTCATAGACCAGGATCGGGCCGGGGTTGCCCTCGAACATCTGCCGGTGGCGCGTTTCCGAATGCTCCAGCCGCGCGTGGGTATGCAGCACGTGCTGGGCCAGCGGGCGCAGCAGCAGATAGATCAGTGCCGCGCTGGCCACCACGAAGAACGTGCCCTTGAGGGTCTGCCACTGCGCGGCCGTCTGCAGGTCACCGGCCAGCACCTTGACCGCCGCGTCGCTGCACAGGATCCAGACCAGGGCCAGGACCAGGTAGGCCACGACCACGCGCCAGCGGTCGCGGCGCAGATCGCGGGCGAGAGGGGGTTCGGCAGCGCGTTCGGAAGGGCCTGGCAAAGGGGTGGACATGGGCAGGGCGGGGCCAATCGGACAAGGCAAGCGTCATCTTACCTGCCCCGGGTGAGGATGCAGGGCGCGAGGGAACTCAATAATCCGCAGCGCCCGCCGTTAACGATTGCGTTCCCCGGTTGTCGGGTGCGTTATCGGAGTTACAGGGCGTGGACCAAGGGATTATCGCGAGTCTGCTGCAGCACCCATTGGCCTCGGCGCTGGTGATCCTCGACCGTGCAGGTCGTCCGATCGCCGCCAACCCGGCCGCGCGCGAGCATGGCCTGCCGGCCACGATCGCTGCATACGGCGAGGTACTGGAAGACCTGCGCCTGCTCGCCGCCGACGGCGGCCTGGTGCCCTGCCAGCTTCCCGGCGGGCCCGGCGGCCGGTTCGATGGCTGGATGCGCGCCGTGCACGATCCGGATGGGCACCTGCTGGCCTTCACCCTGAGCGTGCCCGAGCCGGTCGCCGCCTACGCGGGCAGCCGCTGGGAACTGGCGCTGGACCATGCCGGGCATGGCCTGTGGGACTGGGACCTGCCCAGCGACAGCGTGCGCCGCTCACGACGCTGGGACGGCCAGCCCGTGGAAGACTCGCATGTGCGCGCCGAGGTCGTCAGTGCCCTGCTGGAGAACGTCCACCCGGATGATCAGCCGGCGCTGCGCGTGGCAATGGACGCGCACCTGCGCGGCGAGAGCGACGCCTATACCGCCCAGTTCCGCGCGCGCCACCCGGACGGCGGGTGGCGCTGGGTGCTGGACCGCGGCCGGGTGGTGACCCGCACCGCCGACGGGCAACCGCTGCGCATGGTCGGCACCCATACCGACATCCAGGCCCAGAAGCAGATGGAAGCCCAGCTGCGCGAGCAGCAGGTGCACCTGCGCGAAGCCCAGCGCATCGCCAGCATGGGCAGCTGGTCCTGGGATCCGGAGGCACGCCGGTTCTGGTGGTCGCCCGAGTTCCGGGCGCTGCTGGAGATGGGCGAGGATTCGATGCACGGCCGACGGCACTGGTTGCGGCAGCTGGAGCCGCAATCGCGTGGCCGGCTGCGCGGTGCCTGGCGCCGGATGTGGCGCGATGGCGCGGCGACCACGCTGGAGCTTGAGCTGGTCCGTGGCACCGGCGCGCTGCACCTGCGCGTGTGGATGCAGCCGCTGATCGGCCCGGACGGACGCATCCAGCGCCTGCTGGGCCAGGTCCAGAACATCACCGAACAACACCAGACCGATGCGCTGATCCGCTGGCGCACCGAGCTGCTCAACCGGGTCTCCGCGCTGGGCCGCATCGGCGGCTGCGAGATCGAGGTCGGCACCCGCCACATGCAGTGGACCGAGGAGTGCTACCGCATCCATGGGCTGCGCAAGGAGCCGATCAGCCTGGACCAGGCGCTGGGCCTGTACACCCAGGACTCGCGCGACGCCTTCGAGGCGGCCCTGCTGCGCATCGCCGACGGCGGGCTGCCCGAACAGCTGGACCTGTGCTTCTACCGCCAGTCCGGCTTGCGCATCTGGGTCCAGGTGCTGATCGAACTGGACAGGCGCGATGGCCTGCCGACGCGCTTCGTCGTGCTGTTCCGTGACATCACCCGCGAGCGCGAGGCCAACGAGCGCATCGAACTGCTGGCCCACTACGATCTGCTCACCGGCCTGCCCAACCGCATGCTGCTGCGTGAGCAGACCGCCGACGCCATCGAAGAAGCCCGCGACCGCGGCAGCCCGCTGGCGATGCTATTCATCGATCTGGACGGCTTCAAGACGATCAACGACACCTTCGGCCACGCCACCGGCGATGCGCTGCTCAAGGCGGCCGCCTCGCGGCTGCACCAGAGCCTGCGCAACAACGATCTGTTCGGCCGCTTCAGTGGCGACGAGTTCATCGTCGTGCTGCGTGACCTCGCGGCGCCGGAAGATGCAGGCCACGTGGCACGCAAGCTGATCGCCTCGCTGGCCGAGCCGCTGCACCGCGGGGAAAGCACGCTGAAGGTCGGTGCCAGCGTCGGCATCGCGATGCTCGATGACAGCCGCCAGGATTTCGAATCACTGCTGCGGGCCGCCGATGCGGCGATGTACGCGGCCAAGGAAGCCGGACGCAATACCTACCAGTATTACAGCCAGGACGCGCTGGCCAAGATCCAGCGCAAGCTGGAGATCGAGCACGCGCTGCTGGGCGCGATCGAACGCGAAGAGTTCACCCTGGCCTACCAGCCGCTGCTGCACGCCGAGAACGACCAGCCCCCGGCGATCGAGGCGCTGCTGCGCTGGCATCGTCCCGGCATCGGCTACTGCAGCCCGGCCGAGTTCATTCCGATCGCCGAGAAGTGCGGCGAGATCGTGCGGATCGGCGACTGGGTGCTGGCCGAAGCCTGCCGCCAGGCCGCCGCGTGGGACGCCGCCGGCCTGAAGTTCGACCGCGTGGCGGTCAATGTCTCGGCCGTGCAGCTGCGCGACCGCGGCTTCGCCGAGCGCGTGATCGATATCTGCCACGCCCACGGCTGGCCACCGCAGCGCCTCGAGCTGGAGCTGACCGAATCCGCCCTGATCCGCGACACCGATGTGCTGCGGCATTGCTTCGATGTCCTCGAGCGCCACGGCGTGCCGCTGGCGGTGGACGACTTCGGCACCGGCTTCTCGAACCTGCACTACCTCAACCGCTTCCCGGTCGGTCGCCTGAAGATCGACCGCAGCTTCGTCCAGGGCATGCTGCACGACGCCGGCACCGCCGAAGTCACCCAGGCAATCGTGCACTTGGGCCACGCGCTCGGCATGAAAGTCGTCGCCGAAGGCGTGGAGACCGAGCAGGAAGAGGCGATGCTTCGTCGCCAGGGCTGCGACGAGATCCAGGGCTACCTGTACTCGCGTCCGCTGGCGCCGCGCGATCTGGCGCAGTGGTTGAAGCTCGGTACCCAGACGCCCTCGCGCGAGAGCTATGTGGCGGTGACGCAAAGCGTGTGAGGATGGCCCGCGTCGCCTCCTGACGGGCCATGCGCCTGGCATGGCACTGCCGGCCAGGCGGAGGCGGAGGCGGCGCCAAGGGTGTCGCTAGCCCCGTTGCAGCGCCCTCGGCCGACCTGCGCGCTTGCTCAGGGCAGCGTCATCGAGCGTGGTACATCCATTGAACCCGGCGAAGCGCTGGAGCTCACTGGCGAGATGCGGCAGGACCTCATTCCGATCCGCGGCCCCTTCCCAGTGTGCGCTGATCACCTCGAACCGCGCTTCTCCGCGGTGGGCCTTGCAGTCGACCCGCGCCACCAGCCTGTCTCCGAACAGCACGGGCAGGCAGAAGTAGCCGAACGCGCGTTTAGGGGCGGCGGTGTAGCACTCGATCCGATAGTCGAAGCCGAACAGCGCACTGAGGCGATCACGGTGGATGACCAAGTTGTCGAAGGGCGAGAGAATCGTGACCGCCTTGCGGGAGGCAGGTGCGGATTCCAGCGCAGCACTGTCGACGTAGACGTCCAGACCCTTGAGATCTTTCAGCCGTTGGATGCTGCCTGCAGTGATCCGATCATGGACAACGTCGCGCATGGCGGCGCGGAGCGCCTTGCCGCTCCGGAGATGCAGCAGTTGGGTCGCGGTGAAGACGCCGTGTGCCCTGAGCGTGGTATCGAAAAGATGGGCGGCGTACTCGTGATCATCGGGGATGCTCAGGTCCAGATCATCCGGCAGGCAGCGCTCTGCAAGCTCGTAGCGCTTCTCGGCGCCGCGGCGCTCGCAGACCATCAGATCGCCGCGCATGAAGAGCGTTTCGACGGCACGACGGCCCGGACCGGTGCTCCACCAGCTGCCGCTGCCGGTGTCACCCGTCTCAAGGTCCCGCAGCCTGAGCGGACCCTCTGAGCGGATCCGCGCAAGGATCTCCTTCATAAGGCGTGGATCGCCGTTGCAGAAGTAGCGGCTTTCCCCCGTGCGTATCGAGGCCATTCGCGGCAGCGCGAAGCGATAGTCGCGCATCGGAAGGTAGGCAGCGGCGTGGAACCAGTACTCGAACAGCTTTTTCTCGCCGATGAGCTGGTTCAGGCATGCCGGGTCGTAGCCAGGGACCCGATTCCACAGTACGTGGTGATGCGCGCGCTCGATGACCGACAGGGTGTCGATCTGGACGTAGCCCAGATGCGAGACAGCTTGAAGCGCGCCATCGATCCCGGCACCGAAGCGAGAGGAGGACCCCAGTCCCTGGGCGTGCACTGCCAGTTGTCTCAGCCGAACTGTCATGCGCTCTCACCCGATGCAGGGCTGGAGGATATCGGGTTGTCGTGCCTCAGCGCGCAGCCGCGTCCAGATCATCACCGCTCAAACCCAGGTCCCACGCCAGGCCGGCGATGGCGGGATCGATGGCGGAGGGCAGGGCGGCAACAGCGTGCGAGGGATGCCTGGCCAGCTGCGCCAGTTCCTTCTGCGCAAGCTGCTCCAGTCGTTCAATGAGGGCGCGCCCCTGCAGCGGGGTGGCCGGCACCGCCAAGGCTGCAGGCAGGGCAACGGGAACAGCGCCGTCACTGCTCTGCACCGCCGGGTCCAGCTCGGCGGGGACAACGGATGCAACGGACAACACGGACGCATTCAACATCGGACGATCATCTGCAGCCAGGACGGGGAGTGCAAGCGCAACGGCCCCGGGGGTACCGGGGCCGCAGGGTGTGCCGCGTGCGGCACGTTACCGCTGGATCAGAACAGTTCGACCGCGCCGGCGGCCATGCTCTGCTGGGCGACCGCCTTGTGCGGCGGGCGCTCCCATTCGGTGCGCATGTCGCGCAGCCGGGCGCCGGTGCGCTGCAGGGCGGTCACGACCTCTTCGTCGAACACGCCGCCACTGCGGTGCAGCAGTTCCTGCAGGGCCACGGCCTCGCGGTTGATCGCGGTCAGGCGATCCAGGTGGGTATGCACGCCGCCCAGGGCCTGGGTCGCGATGTCTTCGAACTGGAGGGCGCGGACCGCTTCGGCGACGCTGCTGTCGATGGCGCGGCCGCAGTCGGAAATCTCGCGCATCCCATCGCCCAGCGAGGCGTTGATCTGGGCCACGTTGTCCAGCATCTGCGCGGCTTCGTGGCGCGCTTCGCGGGAACGGTCCATATCGCGCGAGGCCATGTGCGAAACCGTCTCGCGGACCTTGGCGATGGCGTCCTTGGAGCTGTGCGCCAGCTTGCGGATCTGCTCGTTGAAGGTGGTCGAGCGCTCGGACAGGTTGCGGACCTCGTCGGCAACCACCGCGAATCCACGACCGGCTTCACCGGCACGCGCTGCTTCGATGGCGGCGTTCAACGCCAGCAGGTTGGTCTGGTCGGCGATCGACTTGACGTCTTCCAGCAGCGCGAAGATGCCATCCAGGTGCTGCGCCATCTGGTCGATGTGCTGCACGGTGTTGCTGCTCTGGCCGCTGACCTGCTCCAGCGCTTCGACCAGCTGCTCCATGCGCTGGCTGGCATGCTGGGCGAAACGGGCCACGTCCACGCCGGCACCGCCGTCTTCACCGGCACGGTCGACGATGCGGGCCAATGCCTGGCTCTGCTGGCGCGACTTGCGGTTCATGGCATCGAAGCTGCTGCCCAGGCCGCTGACCGCGTGGCGGATCAGGTCGCGGGCACGTTCGACTTCGCCACGCGAGCCGTCGATTTCGTTGCCGACGAACGAGCGCAGCTCGGTCAGCAGCTGGTCCTGCTCGCGCAGGATGCGGGCCTGTTCAGGCGAACGCTGGGTCTGGGCGCGGGCCGACCACCAGGCAAAGCCGAGCCAGCTGAGCGTCATCGTGGTCAGGATCGCCCAACGCAGGGCGGCCGGCCACTCGAAGCCAATGGCAAAGGGAAGCAGAAGGGTCAGGACCAGGGGGGCGGCCAGGCGGATGAAGAGGCGTGAGTACATGGACGTTCTCGGGGAGGTGCACGGATGCTGTATCGGCCGTACCCCGGTTTGCTTTAGTCCTGCACCTCACATTCGATCAAAAACCGCGCGTTCCGGCCCCCATGTAGAGCCACCCCATGGGTGGCTGCACAGGTCAGCGCAGCTGGCGGGCGATCGCTTCCAGCATGGTCTTGCGGGAGAACAGGAAATCCCAGTACTGGCCGCCGGTCTGGCGCCAGAGCACCGCCGAACGGACCGCGGCGAGCAGCAGGGCACGGATCTCGGCGACCACGCCGGCCTGGCCCAGGTAGTGCGGGTTGCCCTGGACCATCACGCGCGGCTTGAGGTTGCTGATGGTGTCGGCGTACAGGCCGCCCAGCGCGGCGAGCACGTCGGGATGGGCGCTGTCGCCCAGCTCGCTGGCCTGCGCCTGGGCACGCTCGATGCCGGTGCTGACCTTGGCCACGAGCGCGTGCTCACGCACGAAGCGGCGCTCCAGCTGCAGGACCGAGAGCGCCAGCCGCGGCACGTGCTCGTCCTGGCCCTGGCTGCTCAGGTAGTTGTGCAGCAGGCGCAGGCCCGGGGCGACATTGCTGGCGCTGCCGTAGATCTCCTGCGGGCTGGCCGCGTCGATGCGGAATACACTGTCCACCGCAGTGCGGACCACGGCGGCTTCGGAGTGGCCGGTCTCGGCGATGCGGCGCACCTGCTGCAGGGCCTGAGCGATGCCGGCCAGAGCAAGAACGCGGTCGTCGACGGAAAAACTCATGCAGCAGATACCTCGAAAGGAGAAGGGGTGGCGCGCAGGCGCTGTTCCAGTGGCGCATCGGTGGCGGCGATGACAGCGCCGCCAAGGCAGACCTCATCGTCATACAACACCAGCGATTGACCAGGGGTGACGGCACGCTGCGGCCGGGCGAAGCGCACCTCCAGGGTGCCATCGTCGCGCACGGTGACCGTGCACGGTTCATCCGGCTGGCGGTAGCGGGTCTGGGCGGTACAGTCGAACCGGCGCGCGGGCGGAGCGCCGGCGATCCAGTGGGCGACTTCGGAATGCAGCCGGGTCGACTGCAGCCAGGGGCTCTCGCGATCCTGGTCGACATACAGCACGTTGCTGGCGACATCCTTGCCCACCACGTACCACGGCGCGGCCGGCCGGCCACGCACGCCGCCGATGTTCAGGCCCTCGCGCTGGCCGAGCGTGAAGTAGAACACGCCGGGATGTTCGGCGATCAGGGCGCCATCAGGATCGCGGATCTCACCCGTCTTTGCCGGCAGGTAACGGCCGAGGAACTCGCGGAAGTCGCGTTCGCCGATGAAGCAGATCCCGGTCGAGTCCTTTTTGGCATGGGTTGGCAACCGCGCGTCGCGGGCGATCCGGCGCAGGTCGTTCTTCTGCAGGTCGCCGATCGGGAACAGCGTGGCGGCCAGCTGTTCCTGGCCCAGCTGGTGCAGGAAGTAGCTCTGGTCCTTGCTGCGGTCGGCGCCGCGCAGCAGCGCCCAGCGCCCGCCGACCTGCGCGATGCGGGCGTAATGCCCGGTCGCGATGCGCTCGGCGCCGAGCTCACGCGCGGCGTCGAGGAAATGCTTGAATTTCACTTCGCGGTTGCACAGCACGTCCGGGTTGGGCGTGCGCCCGGCCGCGTACTCGGCCAGGAAGTGCTCGAACACGCCCTGCCAGTACTCGCCGGAGAAATCGCGGAAGTGGAACGGGATGCCGAGCAGGCCGCAGACCGCCACGGCGTCGCGACGGTCATCTTCGGCGCGGCAGTCGCCGCTGCCGTCGTCGGCCCAGTTCTGCATGAACAGGCCGGCCACCGGCTCGCCCTGCTGGACCAGCCGCCAGGCCGCGACCGAGGAGTCCACGCCGCCGGAGACCCCGACCATGATCCGTGGGGTGCTCATGCGACCTCCTTCACCAGCGACAGCGGATGGCGCTGGCCGGCGAGGTAGTCGGCGACCACCTGCCACACCAGCGGGCTGCGCAGGCGGGCCGGATCGGCCTTCAACTCGGCCGGAGTCAGCCAGAGCGCGCGCAGGATCCCGGTGTCGAGGGGACGCGCGGGATCGTGCGAGAGCACCTCGGCCGCGTAGGCAAAACGCAGGAACGGCGTGCCGTCCGGGGCGGTCCACTGGTAGGTGCCGATGAAGGCGCTCAGGCGCACCGTCCAGCCGGTTTCCTCCAGTGTTTCGCGGACCGCGGCAGCGGCCAGGCTTTCGTCCGGCTCCAGGTGCCCAGCAGGTTGGTTCAGCACCTGGCGACCGTCAATCGCCTCCTCGACCAGCAACAGACGCCCGTCACGGACCACCACGGTGGCCACGGTGACATGGGGCGTCCAGCGCGGTTCCTGCACGGCGCTCACCTCAGTACTCGTCCTGCTCGGTCAGCTCGAGCTCCATCGCATCGGCGGTGCGGACAGCGGCATCGATCGCGTCGCTGAGCGCCTCCGGCGTGGCGTTGGCGTCGACCTTGACCACGAACATCGCCAGCTGGTCCTGCTTCACCCAGGCGCCCATCTTGGCATCCTGGGAATCCTCGAGCAGGCGGTTGGCCACCGCGGCGGGGAACTGCTTGCCCGGCGCGTTGTAGGCCGGCGACCAGATCTCACGGATCGTGTGCTTGCCGAACTCCTCGACGGTGGAGCGCACGAAGGCCAGCTGGCTGCGGCCATCGTCCATGTCGAAGACCATCTTGTAGTCGCCGTCCTCGTCCACCTCGTAGGTGTAGTCGAGCGTGTCCAGTGCACGCCCGACAGCCTTGTCCGGCTCGGCCGCATGGGCGCCGGTGGCAGTCACGGCCAGCAGCAGTGCGGCAGCAATCCTTTTCATGAAATCCCTGTGAACGTCTGGTTGGAGAGTGCAGATTGTGAAGGGCCGCAGGGGGCGACGTCCAATCCGGCGGAGCGGGGCCCTATAATGGGGGGATGCCCCGCGAGACTTCCCACGAAACTCATCACGACCACGGCGTGCTGCTTGAGCCTGCACGTCCCGAGGTCGCGCCGCCGCCGCTGTACCAGGTGATGCTGTTGAACGACGACTACACCCCGATGGATTTCGTGGTGACCGTCCTGCAGCACTTCTTCTCCATGGACCTGGACAAGGCCACCCAGGTGATGCTCCACGTGCATACCCGCGGCCGCGGCGTGTGCGGGGTGTTCACCCGCGAGGTCGCCGAATCCAAGGTGGCCCAGGTCAACGAATTCTCGCGCATGAACCAGCATCCGCTGCTGTGCACGATGGAAAAGGCCAGCGGCTGAGGCCGAAAGCCCTTCGCGCGGGTCGGCCAGCAGCCGCTGCACCCGCGATCTGCACTGTTCCAGCAGCGGTCACAGCGCCGCCCGGCAGCCACAGCGCCCCAACGGGGCAGCACCTTGCTGAGCCCCCTGAAACCCGCGTACCCGCCCGCGTGGCGCCGTCGCCGTCCCACCAGTCCAGCAGCAGGTGGCCGTTGGGTTCTTCGGCATGCGTGCTCATCTTCAACATCGCCGGGGTGCCGTCGGGCAGGCGTACCGGCCAGAGCCGGCCCCGCGGGGTCTCGATGACATCGCCGTCACGGTGAAGCTGCCATTTCGTGGCCGGAAGTTCGTGCATGATGGAGGCTCGTCCAATACAGGGCGCGATCGGCGGAGTGCTAACGCCGTATGAACGCACTGATCCGCTAGGGTGATGGAAATCGTGATGGTTGGCCGCATATTGTTCCCAACAGCCGCCGGAGTTAATCATGTTCAGTAAAGACCTCGAACACACCATCGGACAGTGCTACAAGCGCGCCCGTGAGGCCCGGCATGAATTCATGACGGTGGAACACCTGCTGCTGGCCCTGCTCGACAACCCGTCCGCCCAGGCTGTCCTGAAGGCCTGCGGTGCGGATGCCGAGCGCCTGCGCCAGGAACTGGAACAGGCCATCGAGGCCTCGGTCTCCCGCCTGGCCGAAGATGACGGGCGTGATACCCAGCCGACCCTGGGCTTCCAGCGTGTGCTGCAGCGCGCCGTGTACCACGTGCAGTCCTCGGGCAAGAAGGAGGTCACCGGCGCCAATGTGCTGGTGGCGATCTTCGGCGAGAAGGACTCGCATGCGGTGTATTACCTCAACCAGCAGGATGTGACCCGGCTGGATATCGTCAACTACCTCTCCCATGGCATCGCCAAGCTGGGCGAGGAGGGCGAAGTGCCGCCTGCCGCCGATGGCGAGGGCCGCGCCGAGGGCGCCGAAGGCGAGGGCAAGGGCGATGCGCTGGCCGAGTTCGCCAGCAACCTCAACGACCAGGCCCGCAACGGCAAGATCGACCCGCTGGTCGGCCGCGCCGATGAGATCGAGCGCACCATCCAGGTCCTGTGCCGCCGCCGCAAGAACAACCCGCTGTACGTAGGCGAGGCCGGCGTGGGCAAGACCGCGATCGCCGAAGGCCTGGCCAAGCGGATCGTGGAAGGCTCCGTACCGGACGTGCTCGCCGATGCGGTGATCTACTCGCTGGACCTGGGCGCCCTGGTCGCCGGGACCAAGTACCGCGGCGATTTCGAAAAGCGCCTGAAGGGCGTGTTGACCGCGATGAAGAAGCTGCCGAACGCGGTGCTGTTCATCGATGAGATCCACACCATCATCGGCGCCGGCTCGGCCTCGGGCGGCACCATGGATGCCTCCAACCTGATCAAGCCGGCCCTGGCCTCCGGCGAGCTGCGCTGCATCGGCTCGACCACCTTCCAGGAATACCGCGGCATCTTCGAGAAGGATCGGGCCCTGGCCCGGCGCTTCCAGAAGATCGACATCGTGGAACCCACCGTGGGCGAGACCTACGAAATCCTGCAGGGCCTCAAGCCCAAGTACGAAGCGCACCATGGCGTGACCTACGCCGATGACGCGCTGCAGGCGGCGGTGGATCTGTCGGTCAAGCACATCAACGACCGCCTGCTGCCGGACAAGGCGATCGATGTGATCGACGAAGCCGGTGCCCGCCAGCGCCTGCTGCCGGACGGTGAGCGCAAGGAACTGATCGACATCGAGGAGATCGAGACCATCGTCGCCAAGATGGCGCGGATTCCGGCCAAGCAGGTCAGTGCGACCGACAAGGACGTGCTCCAGCACCTGGAGCGCAACCTGAAGATGGTGATCTTCGGCCAGGACCCGGCCATCGAGACGCTGTCCTCGGCGATCAAGCTGGCCCGCTCGGGGCTGGCCAATCCGGAAAAGCCGATCGGCAACTTCCTGTTCTCCGGCCCGACCGGCGTCGGCAAGACCGAGGTCACCAAGCAGCTCGCGCTGCAGTTGGGCATCGAGCTGGTCCGCTTCGACATGAGCGAGTACATGGAATCGCATTCGATCAGCCGCCTGATCGGTGCGCCTCCGGGCTATGTCGGCTTCGACCAGGGTGGCCTGCTGACCGAGAAGATCGTCAAGACCCCGCACTGCGTGCTGTTGCTGGACGAGGTGGAGAAAGCCCACCCGGACATCTTCAACATCCTGCTGCAGGTCATGGACCGCGGTGTGCTGACCGACACCAACGGCCGTGAGGCGAACTTCAAGAACGTGGTGCTGGTGATGACGACCAATGCCGGCGCGGCGCAGGCCTCGCGGCGGTCGATCGGCTTCACCCGCCAGGACCATGCCACCGACGCGATGGAAGTGATCCGCAAGAGCTTCACGCCGGAGTTCCGCAACCGTCTGGATGCGATCGTGCAGTTCCAGGCGCTGGGCTTCGAGCACATCCTGCGCGTCGTGGACAAGTTCCTGATCGAGCTTGAAATGCTGCTGCAGGAAAAGCACGTCAGCCTGTCGGCCACGGCGACCGCGCGCGACTGGCTGGCCCACCATGGCTTCGACCCGCTGATGGGTGCCCGCCCGATGGCCCGCGTGATCCAGGACAAGATCAAGCGTCCGCTGGCCGACGAGCTGCTGTTCGGCAAGCTGGTCAACGGCGGTCGGGTCAGCATCGATGTGCGCGACGACCAGCTGTTCGTCGAGACCGAGGCCGAGCCGGAGCGCCTGTTGCCGGCCACCGTGTAATCGCGCGGCCGAACCTGTCGAGGTGAAGGAAGAGCCCCCGCAAGGGGGCTTTTCTGTGCGCGGACCGGGTGCCTGCTCAGCGGCGGGCGCGGGCCTTGCGATTGAACTGTTCTGCAGTGAGGGGCTCGACCGCGGCCACGTCACAGCTCTGGCTGCTGGTCTGCAGCTTGCTCACGCCGCCACCGCACAGCTGGCCGTCCTGGCCCGGGGTGGCGAAGTCGAGCTTGGGCGACATGGCGGCGCTGCTGCAGGAGCGGGCAAAACGGACGAGATAGTGCTGGTCGCCATTGCGCAGCAGTACATCGCGGTCGGCACGGTTGCGCACTACCTGCTTGTCCGGGGACAGGGTGATGCAGTCGGCGGGCGCGGCCGGTTCGGCGGCCTGGACGGACGCGGCGGCGGCAAGGCAGGTGGCGAGCAGGAACAGGGAGGTCGGGCGCTTCATGGCGGGGGCCATCGGGTCGGGATCCGGATTGGATCGAGAGCCAGAGTGGACCGTTGCGTGCCAGGGTGAATCTGCATCAAGGCATCCTGACCGACGTCAGGGTGCACTGGGTCAGGGTGCCGCATGGCAGGGTGGGGCCCTCCGCACCGAACGACGCCCACGCGAAAAGGCCAGCACCTGGCTGGCCTTCTGGCGGGAACAACCCCCGGACCGCTTACTTCATGCGGTAGGTGATGCGACCCTTGGTCAGGTCGTACGGGGTCATTTCGACCTTGACGCGGTCGCCCGTCAGGATGCGGATGTAGTTCTTGCGCATGCGGCCGGAGATGTGGGCGATGATTTCATGCCCATTTTCCAGTCGTACGCGGAAAGTGGTGTTCGGCAGCGTCTCGCTGACGGTGCCCTCGAACTCGATGGAGTCGTCTTTCGACATGTAGTCCTGTGCAGTTCTGTAACCGGCCGAGCTGGCCTGAAGAGCGGGCATTTTACGCGCGTCGGGCGTTTGATGCAAAGTTTTGGTTAAGGCGCGTCAGGATCGAGCAGGGCGGCGGCGGCCAGCGTACCGAACAGATCGCTCCAATCGCCTGCGGCAGCTGGCTGTTGGACCTGTTCACACACCAACGCGAGGAAGCGTTGCCGCGGCCAGTGTTCGGCGCCCATGCGCAGCAGGTGGTCGTTTTCCACCTGCGCATCGATCAGCGGCCAGCCCCAGCCGGCCAGCCGATGGGCCAGGCCGGCCAAGGCAACCTTGGAGCCGCCGGATGCCGCACTGAACATGCTTTCCCCGAAGAACATCCGCCCGATCGCTACCCCGTAGATGCCGCCGACCAGCCGCGCGTCGTCGAACACCTCCACCGAGTGCGCGAAGCCGAGCCGGTGCAGGTGGACATAGGCATCGCGCATGTCCCGGGTGATCCAGGTGCCGTCCTGGCCCGGGCGCGGGCTCGCCGCGCAGGCATCGATCACCTGCTCGAAACAGGTATCGGCCCGCAGCGTCCACGTGCTCTGCCGCAACGCGCGACGGAAGCGGCTGGACAGGTGTACGGCGTCGGTGCGGAACACCATGCGCGGGTCCGGCGACCACCACAGCAGCGGCTGGCCCTCGGAGAACCACGGGAAGATGCCGCCCGCATACGCATTGAGCAGCCGCACCGGAGAGAGGTCGCCGCCGAGCGCCAGCAGGCCGTCGGGATCGCGCAGGGCGGTCTCCGCGGGCGGGAAGGGGGCGTCAGATGCATCGTCCAGGCGCCAGGGCAAGCGGCGGCTCATGCCGGGTCGACCTTGTCGGCCTTGAACGGGCTGTGCGCCGCCAGCAGCCGCGCATAGTGGGCGACCTCGGCGCGTTCCTGTGCGCACCACGCCACCAAGGCTTCGGCAAAGGCCGGTTCTGCAATCCAGTGGCGGCTGCGCACCGTGTGGGGCAGGAACCCGCGGGCCAGCTTGTGCTCGCCCTGCGCGCCGGGCTCGAAGCGGGCCAGGCCTTCGCGCAGGCAGTAGGCGATCCCTTGGTAATAGCAGGTCTCGAAGTGCAGCCCGGGCAGGGTGGCGCCGCCCCAGTAGCGGCCGTACAACGTATCCGCGCCACGCAGGCACAGCGCACCCGCGACCGGCTCACCGTCAATCAGGGCCAGGAAAATCACCAGCGCGCGCGGCATCGTGCGGGCGAGGTGCTGCAGGAACGGCAGCGTGAGGGCGGGGGAGTTGCCGTACTCGGCGAAGGTCTGCAGGTAGAAGCCGTGCATGGCACGCAGGTCGGCTTCGGTGGCCTCATCCCCCTGCACGATGCGATACGTGACGCCGCTGCGCGCGAGCTTGGCGCGCTCCTGGCGGATGTTCTTGCGGTGCTTGTGGTCCATCGCGCCGAGGAAGTCGTCGAAGGTCTGCCAGCCACCGGGGTTGTGCCACTGGAACTGGATGTCCTCGCGCAGCAGCCAGTCCGGGCTGAAGGCCGGGTCTTCGTCGGCAGGATGGAAATTGACGTGGGCCGAGGACCAGCCCAGGCGCGCCACTTCGCCTGCCAGCAGTGCCAGCAGGGCGCCGCGGTCTTCGGTCGTGCGCGCAAGCAAGCGGGGTCCGGTCACCGGGGAATACGGCACCGCGCCCAGCCACTTGGGGAAGTAGTCCAGCCCGTGCTGGGCATAGGCGTGGGCCCAGGCGTGATCGAACACGAACTCGCCGTGCGAGTTGTCCTTGAGGTAGCCGGGGATCGCCGCCACCAGGGCGTCGCCCTCCCACAACGTGAAGTGGCGCGGCCGCCAGCCCCACTCCGGGCGCAGGCAGCCGTGTTCTTCAAGGCCGGCGAGGAAGGCGTGCGACAGGAACGGGTTGCGTCCGTCGTGCAGGGCGTCCCAGGCAGCGGCGGGGACATCGGACAGGCGGTGCAGGAAACGTGGATCGGGCATGGACAGAGGATAGAGCAGCCGGGGCGGGCGCAGCGCGCGGGGACGGTCCCGCCCAGCAAAAAGGCCGGTGAATGATTCACCGGCCTTCGTGTGCTGCGCGGAACGGGCGTGGGATCAGCTCGCCTGGCCCTTGGCATCCAGGTAGCGCTCGGCATCCAGTGCGGCCATGCAGCCGAAGCCGGCCGAGGTGATCGCCTGGCGGTAATGCTGGTCGGCCACGTCGCCGGCAGCGAACACGCCTTCCACCGAGGTCTGGGTGGCGTTGCCGCCCAGGCCCGAACGGATGTCCAGGTAGCCGTTGTTCATGGTCAGCTGGCCATCGAACAGGCTGGTGTTGGGGTGGTGTCCGATCGCCACGAAGAAGCCGTGGGCCTCGATGTCGCGGGTGCTGCCGTCCAGGGTGGACTTCACGCGCACGCCGGTCACGCCCGCCTCGTTGCCCAGCACTTCCTCGACCTGGTGGTGCCAGACGGTCTCGATCTTGCCGGCGGCGACCTTGGCGAACAGCTTGTCCTGCATGATCTTTTCCGCCTTGAGGGTGTCACGGCGGTGGACCAGGTAGACCTTGCGGGCGATGTTGGACAGGTACAGGGCCTCTTCCACGGCGGTGTTGCCGCCGCCGACCACGACCACGTCCTGGTCCCGGTAGAAGAAGCCATCGCAGGTGGCGCAGGCCGACACGCCGCGGCCCTTGAAGGCCTCTTCGCTGGGGATGCCCAGGTACTTGGCGGTGGCGCCGGTGGCGATGATGAGGGCGTCGCAGGTGTACTCGGCGCTGTCACCGATCAGCTTGAACGGGCGCTGGGAGACATCGGCGGTGTGGATGTGATCGAAGATGACCTCGGTCTCGAAGCGCTCGGCGTGCGCCTGCATGCGGGTCATCAGGTCCGGGCCCATCAGGCCGTGCGCATCTCCAGGCCAGTTGTCCACCTCGGTGGTGGTCATCAGCTGGCCGCCCTGCTGCAGGCCGGTGATCACGACGGGCTTGAGGTTGGCGCGCGCGGCGTAGACGGCGGCGGTCCAGCCGGCCGGGCCGGAACCAAGGATCAACAGGCGGGAGTGCTTGGAGTTGCTCATGTAAGCTCGCAATAGAAGGTAGGACGGGGTGCCTGCACAGTGATTGCGCGGCATCCGAGCGAAGTCATAGAGTGGCGGCAGGGGCGGGGCGATTCAAGGCGCGCAGTGGAACGCGGCGACCCGCCGAGCGCGACTGACCTCCCTGCGCCGGTGTTTTGACGCGGGCCGTGCCGGCCGGCGGCCGACACCTACCGGGGTAGGGTCCAGTCGTTTATTATCAAGCACTAACAGTGCATTCCCAAGGTGTGGTCTAAGGTGGCGAAACAGGTCCCGGAACGAGCCAAGGCGTCCGACAGCAAGGCAGCGCCGCGCAAACCGGCCAGCGTGGACAATCCGCGCCGGCAGCGCCTGTGGCGCGATCTGGGGTTGATCGCGGTCGCCCCGGCATTGCTGTATCTGGTGGCCAGTCTGTTCACCTACTCGGCCACCGATCCGGGCTGGTCGCATACCGGCAGCGTGGTCGCGCCGGTCCACAACATGGGCGGCCGCGCCGGCGCCTGGATCGCCGACGTGCTGCTGCAGCTGTTCGGCTACATGGCCTTCGTGCTGCCGATCGTGCTGGGCGCACTGGCCTGGATCGCGATGTTCGGGCTCAAGCGCGAAGCCAAGGGCGAGCATGATCTCGATCCCGCGCTGCGCCTGGTGGGCCTGGTCGGCTTCCTGATCGCCGGCACCGGCTTCCTGCACCTGCGCCTGTTCGTCGCCGATGTGGCCCACGCCGGCGGCATCCTCGGCAAACTGGTCGGCAGCTCGCTCAGTGTCGGTTTCGGCGCCTTGGGCGCCAATCTGTTCGTGCTGGTGCTGCTGCTGGCCTCGATCACCCTGGCGACCGGTATTTCCTGGTTCGTGGTGATGGAGAAGATCGGCAACTGGGTGCTGGCATTGCCGCCGCTGTTCAACAAGAAGAGAGAGCAGGCCACCGAGTGGCAGCAGACCCGCGCGATGCGCGAGGAACGCCAGGAAGTGCGCAAGGTCGACGCCGAGGTCCGCGCCAAGCGCGAGCCGGTCAAGATCGAGCCGCGCCCGGAGCCGGTGCTGGAGAAGAGCGACCGCGCCAAGCGCGAGACCCAGATTCCGATGTTCCGCGGGGTCAACGGCGATGGCTCGGACGTGCCGCCGCTGGCGCTGCTGGACGATCCCAAGCCGCAGCCCAAGGGCTATGACGAGGGCACGCTGGAGACGCTGTCGCGCCAGATCGAGTTCAAGCTCAAGGATTTCCGCATCGACGCCCGGGTGGTCGGTGCGTATCCGGGCCCGGTGATCACCCGCTTCGAGATCGAGCCGGCCCCGGGCATCAAGGTCAGCCAGATCAGTTCGCTGGACAAGGACATCGCGCGCGGGCTGTCGGTGAAGTCGGTGCGCGTGGTCGATGTGATCCCGGGCAAGTCGGTGGTGGGTCTGGAGATCCCCAACGTGACCCGCGAGATGATCTATCTCTCCGAGCTGCTGCGCTCCAAGGAATACGACAAGTCGGCCAGCGTGCTGACCCTGGCGCTCGGCAAGGACATCGCCGGCCGCCCGACCGTGGCGGACCTGGCGCGCATGCCGCACCTGCTGGTCGCCGGCACCACCGGCTCGGGCAAGTCCGTCGCGGTCAATGCGATGGTGCTGAGCCTGCTGTACAAGGCCTCGCCGAAAGACCTGCGCATGTTGATGATCGACCCGAAGATGCTCGAACTGAGCGTCTACCAGGGCATCCCGCACCTGCTGGCGCCGGTGGTCACCGACATGAAGGAGGCCGCCAACGGCCTGCGCTGGTGCGTGGCGGAGATGGAGCGCCGCTACAAGCTGATGAGCGCGGTGGGCGTGCGCAACCTGGCCGGCTTCAACAAGAAGGTCAAGGACGCCCAGGACGCCGGACAGCCGATGATGGACCCGCTGTTCAAGCCGAACCCGGAGCTCGGCGAGGCCCCGCGCCCGCTGGAGACGCTGCCGTTCATCGTGATCTTCATCGACGAATTCGCCGACATGATGATGATCGTCGGCAAGAAGGTCGAAGAGCTGATCGCGCGCCTGGCGCAGAAGGCGCGTGCGGCAGGCATCCACCTGATCCTGGCTACCCAGCGTCCCTCGGTGGACGTGATCACCGGTCTGATCAAGGCCAACATCCCGACCCGCATCGGCTTCCAGGTCAGTTCCAAGATCGATTCGCGCACCATCCTCGACCAGTCCGGCGCGGAAACCCTGCTCGGCCACGGCGACATGCTGTACCTGCCGCCCGGCACCGCACTGCCGGACCGCGTGCACGGTGCGTTCGTCTCCGATGAGGAAGTACACCGCGTGGTCGAGCACCTCAAGGCCAGCGGCCCGACCGATTACATCACCGGCGTGCTGGACGAAGTGCAGATGATGGGCGATGGCGTGGTGGTCGGCCCCGGCGGCCTGCCGGAGGCGGGCGGCGGTGGCGGCGATGAGTCCGATCCGCTGTATGACGAGGCCCTGCGCATCGTCACCGAAACCCGTCGCGCGTCGATCTCCGGCGTGCAGCGTCGCCTGAAGATCGGCTACAACCGCGCCGCGCGCCTGATCGAAGCGATGGAAGCGGCGGGCGTGGTCAGCCCGCCCGAGCACAACGGCGACCGCAGCGTGCTGGCGCCGCCGCCGCCCAAGTAACGCCGGGCTCGGCCTGGCTGGATGGAACCCGGGCGCCGCCCGGGTGTTGCCGAGCACAAGGAACCTGCGATGAAGCCGATGATCTGGACGATGCTGGGCGCCATGACGCTCGCGCCGGTAGTGGCGTGGGCCGATGCCCAGCCCGTGCCGCCACCCGCGACACCCGTGGCCCCGACCACCCCGGGCGGGCAGGGCGGCGCGGCCGCCGGCGCTGACGCGCAGGCCAGCAACAATTTCAGTTTCGTCCGCTATCGCGCCGACTACGCGGTGCGCCCCGATGCGGGCAACACGCAGACCGAAGAGTACGAAATCCTGCTCAAGACCAAATCGGCGGTCGAGCAGTTCAGCCAGGTGCGGCTGAGCTACAGCGAGAAGATGGAAACGCTGGAGGTGCTGCAGGCCTACACCCTGACCGCCGATGGCCAGCGCCGGGACGTGCCGGCCGACCGCATCTACACCCAGGAAAGCTACTCCAGCGCGGCCGCGGCGATGTATGCCGACCGCAAGGTGCGCGTGGTCGTGTTCCCGAATCTGGCGCCCGGCACGCGGGTGGTCTACCAGACCCGCCGGACCCAGAACACGCCGTACTTTCCGGGTTACTTCGGCCTGTGGGAGACCTTCAGCGTGTTCACGCCGTACGACGACGCGCGGGTGACGCTGACCGCGCCGGCCAACCTGCCGATGCAGGTGGAGCAGCGCGGCGTGCAGGGCAGCACCACACCGCGCATCCGCGACGGGCTGGCGCGGTGGGAGTGGCAGTACCGGCGCAGCGAGCCGCTGAGCGCGCAGAACTGGTCGGCCGCGCCATGGGAGTACAGCCCGGGGATCATGGCCAGCACGTACCGGGATTGGGCCCAGGTGGCGCAGGCCTATCAACGCAAGGGCGGCGAGGCGGCCGCGGTGACCCCGCAGATCCAGGCACTGGCCGACGATCTCACCCGGGGCATCACCGACCGCCGCGAGCAGGCCGCCGTGCTCTACCGCTGGGTGTCGCAGAACATCCGCTACGTCGCCGTCTACCTCGGCAACGGCGGCCTTGAACCCAACCCCGCGCAGAGCATCCTCGACAACCACTACGGCGACTGCAAGGACCACGTCGTGATCCTGGAAGCGCTGCTGGCGGCGCGCGGCATCGAGAGCACGCCGGTACTGATCGGCGCCGGGGGCGGGCCGACCCTGCCGGCGATTCCGCTGCTGGGCCGCTTCAACCACGCGATCACCTACCTGCCCGAGTTCGACCTGTACCTGGATTCGACCACCGCCTATGCGCGGTTCGGCCAGTTGCCCGATGGCGACCTGGGTGCGCCGGTGCTGCACACCCGGCAGGCGAAGGTCGCGCGGACGCCTGCCAACGACGCCACCCGCAACGGCACCGGCCTGGAGGTGGATTTCCGCTTCGACGCCGCCGGCAACCTGGTCGGGCAGACCGTGCAGCAGCCGAGCAGCGTGGCCGAGATCGGCATGCGGGCGGCGTTCGCACGGCTCAACGCGCAGAACCGGGCGCGGGCCGAAGAGTCGATGATGGCGGCCTCCGGCTTCGATGGCAGTGGCGCGCTGACGCTGCTCGGCGATCCGCAGGACCTGACCCGGCCGTTCAATTTCCGCTACGACTTCCGGGCCAGCGATTACGTCGATTTCGGCGTGGTCGGCGGCATGGTGCTGCCCGACGCACCGGGTGGCGACTCGTTCCGAGATCTGTACGCCAGCACCTCGGCGCCGGACAATGCCACGCCGTTCTACTGCAACGACAGCCTGCGCGATGAGCGCTACCAGCTCACGTTCCCGGCCAACGTGCCGATCGTCGCGATCCCGCGCAGCCAGCGCTTCGACAATGCCGCCGGCGAGTACCGGGTGGACTGGTCGCGCGAAGGGCAGGTGGTCACCGTGCAGCACCGCCTGCACCAGCGCGCCGTGCGCGGGGCGGATGCGCTGTGCCAGCCGCAGGATTACGCCGCCTTCCGCGCGCTGTACCAGCAGGTCCGGCGCGGCTTCCGCGGGCAGGTGGTGTATGGCGACCTGAAGACGGTCCAAGCCGGGCCGTGACCGGCGTTCGGACCCGCTGGTTCCAGCGCATAATGTGCCCCTGATCGCCCATTCAGGATTGAATGGGCACACTCCCTTCCATCCTTCCCATTCGCTTGGATACCTCGCATGCACACCACCTTCCGCCGCTCCCTGCTTGCCGCCACCCTGGTCGTGGCCAGTGTTGGTTCGGCTTCGGCCTGGGCGGGCGCCCGTGATGAGCTCAACCGCTTCACCCAGGGCCTGAAGGGCCTGGACGGACAGTTCAGCCAGCAGGTGTTCGACAGCAAGGGCAAGGTCAAGGAAACCACCAGTGGCCGTGTCGCGCTTTCCGCGCCGCGCCTGTTCCGCTGGGAGTACATCAGGCCGCACGAACAGTTGATCGTGGCCGACGGCAAGAAGGTCTGGGTCTACGAGCCGGACCTGGAGCAGGCCAGCGTGCGCCCGCAGGGCCAGGAAGAGCAGAACAGCCCGCTGACCGCCCTGATCAATCCGGCGCTGCTGGACAAGCAGTACGACGTCAGCGAAGAAGCCGCCGTGCGCGATGGCCTGCAGTGGCTGGCGCTGAGCCCGAAGCGCGATACCGATACCGCCTTCCAGTATGCCGCGCTGGGCTTCAATGGCCAGGGCCTGGCCCGCATGGAAGTGGTCGATGCCGTGGGTCAGCGCACCGTGATCAACTTCACCGGCTGGAAGCGCAACCCGAGCTTCGCCTCGGGCACTTTCAGTTTTACCCCGGCCAAGGGCGTGGACGTCATCGGCGAATGACGGTGTAGTGCCGGCCGCTGGCCGGCATCCCCCCTGCAATCTGCCGCGATACAATAGACACGTGGCCAGAAACCGAACGACTTTCAATGGGCCTGATCTGCTGACCGTGGATCGGGACAACATGCGTCCGCTCGCCGAGCGGATGCGCCCGCAGACGCTGGATGAGATGGTGGGCCAGAAGCGCCTGCTCGCACCGGGCAGCGCGCTGCGCCGCGCGGTCGAGTCCGGCCATGTGCACTCGATGATCCTGTGGGGCCCGCCGGGCTGCGGCAAGACCACGCTGTCGCTGCTGCTCGCGCATTACGCCGATGCCGAGTTCCGCGCGATCTCGGCGGTGCTGTCGGGCTTGCCCGAGGTGCGCCAGGTATTGGCCGAAGCCGCCCAGCGTTTCGCCGAGGGGCGACGCACGGTGCTGTTCGTCGACGAGGTGCACCGCTTCAACAAGGCCCAGCAGGACGCCTTCCTGCCGCACATCGAGCGCGGCACGATCGTCTTCGTCGGCGCCACCACCGAAAATCCATCCTTCGAACTGAACTCGGCGCTGTTGTCGCGCTGCCGTGTGCATGTGCTCGAGTCGGTGTCGCCGGCGGACATCGTCGAGGCGCTGGAGCGTGCGCTGCAGGACACCGAACGCGGCCTGGGCGGCGAGCATCTGCAGGTCGCGCCGGAGGCATTGCTCGAGATCGCCACCGCCGCCGATGGCGATGTGCGCCGCGGCCTGACCCTGCTGGAGATCGCCGCCGAACTGGCGACCGGCGATGGCGGCCGGATCAGCCCGGAGATGCTGGTGCAGGTGCTGGCCGACCGCACCCGTCGTTTCGACAAGGGCGGCGAGCAGTTCTACGACCAGATTTCGGCCCTGCACAAGTCCGTGCGCAGCTCCAATCCGGATGCCGCCCTGTACTGGCTCACCCGCATGCTCGATGGCGGCTGTGATCCGTCCTATCTGGCGCGGCGCCTGACCCGGATGGCGATCGAGGATATCGGCCTGGCCGATCCGCGCGCGCAGTCGATGGCGCTGGAGGCCTGGGACATCTACGAGCGGCTGGGCAGCCCCGAAGGCGAGCTCGCGTTCGCGCAGCTGGTGTTGTATCTGGCCAGTACCGCCAAATCGAACGCCGGCTATGCCGCGTTCAACAAGGCCAAGCAGGAAGTGCGCGACACCGGCACCCAGGAGGTGCCGCTGCACCTGCGCAACGCGCCGACCAAGCTGATGAAGGAGCTGGGGTACGGCAAGACCTATCAATACGATCACGACGCCGACGGCGGGATCGCGCTGGACCAGACCGGCTTCCCGGATGCGATGGGCGAGCGGGTGTATTACGAGCCGGTGCCGCGCGGGTTGGAAATCAAGCTGAAAGAAAAGCTGGACCGCCTGCGTGCGGCGCGCGCACAGGCACGCGCGGACAAGGGCGAGGCGTGATGGACGGCATCGGTGTCTGGTGGCAACAGCTCGGCCTGGTGATGGCCGGCGGCGCGCTGGGCGCGGCGCTGCGGTTCATGGTCGGCGATGCGATGCTGCGCCAGTTCGGCCAGGGCTTCCCGTGGGGCACGCTGACGGTGAACCTGCTCGGCGCCTTCGTCGCCGGATACGTGATGATCTGGCTGCAGAGTCGCGGCAACGCGGCGGTGTACTGGCGCGCGTTCCTGATCGTCGGCATCGTCGGTGGCCTCACCACGTTCTCCTCGATGATGCTCGAATCGCTGGTGTTCACCCGCACGGATCGAAGCCTGATGGTGCCGCTGTACCTCGGCGTCAGCCTGGTGGGTGGCATGCTGCTGGTGTGGGCTGGAGCACGCGCGGCGGAGGCGCTGCGCTGAGCCGACGCTGCGCAAACGCAGAAATCCGCTGAAAACGCTGGATTAAAGTGATGTCTCACGATATCGTGCGCGCCCCCGTTTGCATCCTCGTCCGTCATGCGCGATGAACAAGACCCCGGAACACTGGAACTGACGCTGCCGCGCAAGCGCGGCCGTCCGCCCACGTTCGGCTACGCGATGACCGATGCACAGCGTGCTGCCCGCTACCGTGCGCGCCGCGCCGGCCAGGCCGGCCATGCGGACGTGCGCAACTGCAGCGACATGGTGCTGCTGGACAAGATCCGCGCATCGATCACCAGCAAGGACCCGGAACTGACCGGATTCCTGGTGCACGTGCTGTGGCAGCGCTACCCGCTGCAGCTCAAGTAATCGCGCCCGCACGTTCCTGGTCGATCAGGCCGGACAGCCGGGACGCCAGCGTTTTCACCAGCGGGTCGGCCGTGGCGCGGTGAAGCAGGGCGATCTCGAAGCTGTCGATCGGCTGCAGTCCCTGTTCGATGCCCAGCACGGTGTGCTCGCGACGCAAGGCGCGCGCCGGCAGCAGGCTGATGCCCATGCCATCGGCCACTGCGCCCTGGATGCCACTCAGGCTTGAACTGGTGAAGCCGATCCGCCAGCGGCGGCCCATGCCCTCGACGGCATCGATGATGTCATCGCGGTAGAGCCCGCGCGGTGGGAAGGTCACCAATGGCACCGGATCCAGCTCGATGCTCGGGTGGCGCGCACTGTCGATCCAGGCCATGGTTTCCGGCCAGCACCTCACGGCGGCACGGCTGCTGCGCCGCTGCTTGACCAGCACCAGATCCAGCTCGCCATGATCGTAGGCATTGGCCAGGTCACGGCTCAATCCGCTGGTGACTTCCAGCTTCACCTGCGGGTGGTCACGGTTGAAGGCGCCCAGCAGTTGGCTGGTGGCCTCGCTGACGAAGTCTTCCGGAACGCCCAGCCGTACCGTCACCGCAACGGTGGTGCCGGCAAGCGCTTCCAGCAGCTGGTCGTTCAGCGCGAGCAGCTGGCGGGCATGGCCGAGCACCAGCTGCCCCGCGTCGGTCGGGTGCACGTCGCGGTTGCCGCGGACCAGCAGCGGATGGCCGGCCATCTCTTCCAGCCGGCGGATTTTCTGGCTGATGGTGGATTGGGTGGAGTGCAGGCGCGCCGCAGCGGTGGTGAAGCTGGCGCAGTCGGCCACCATCACCATCGCGCGCAGCAGGTCCAGGTCGAACAGGGTGCGATTCGGTTTCTCACTGACAGTCATGCTGCCATTGTGAAGCGCGATGGCGAGGTCCGCCATGGCGGCGCCGGGCGGTTAAGCGCGCCCGGGCATCGGCGCGGCCTCGGCAGCATGCTGTGTCAGGCTGCGGGCCACCCGTTCGCCGGTCTCGCGAAGCCGCTCGATCAGCGCCGGCGGGCCCAGCACCTCGAACTCCAGGTCCATGGCCAGCAGCCAATAGATCACCGAGCCCATCGGGTTGGCGCCGCAACGCAGCAGGCAGCGCTGGCCGTCGACGGCTTCCAGCACGCCGGCCGACGCGGGAATGCGCTGGCGCAGCGCGGCCAGCGGTGCATGCAGGATGATCCGGGCCTCATCGGGGTACTGCCCGAGCGACAGCGAGCGGGCGACCCACCGGCGCAGATCGCCATCGCCAGGGCCCGCCCGGGGCGCGAAGTGCGCGCCCACTACCGGTGCGCTGGCGATGCGATCGATGCGGAAGGTGCGCCAGTCCGCCCGCAGGCAATCCCAGGCCACCAGGTACCAGCGTCGATCGGTGTGCACCACGCCCTGCGGCTCGACCTGGCGGGAACTGGGCTGGCCTTCGCGATCGGTGTACGCGAAGGCGAGCTGCACCTGGTCGCGGCAGGCGGTGGCCAGTGTGGTCAGCCGGCCGGCATCCACCAGCGGGCCGATCTGGTCCGTCGGCAGGATCGCCGAACGCAGTGCCTCCAACCGTGGTCGCAGGCGTGGCGGCATGGCCTGTTCGATCTTGACCAGCGCGGTGATCGCGGTCTGCTCGATACCGCTGATGGTGCCGGTCACCGCAGTGCGCAGGGCGATCGCCGCCGCCAGGGCTTCCTCGTCATCGAGCAGCAGGGGCGGCAGGGCACGCCCCGCGCGGAACGCGTAGCCGCCGGCCACGCCGGTGCTGGCGTGGATCGGATAGCCGAGCTGCCGCAGCCGGTCGATGTCGCGGCGCAGGGTGCGCGGGTGGATCTGCATGCGCTCGGCCAGCGTGGCGCCGCTCCAGTGCGGGCGCGACTGTAGCAGGGACAGCAGGCTCAGCAGGCGGGCGGAGGCGGTCAGCATGGGCAAAGCGTAGCAGCCATTGCGGGCGGGTTCTGTCCGCAAGGGTGGCTAGCCTTGAGGCGACGGTGCAGGACCGCTCCGGTCGCACCCCTCACCCCCCTCAAGGAGTTTCCGATGTCCCTCGTCTTCTATTGGCACCCGATGTCCAGCGCCACCCCCATCGCCTGCGCCCTGGCCGAACTGGCGGTGCCCCACGAGCGCGTCAAGATCGACATCCGCGCCGGCGAGCAGCGCACCCCCGAGTACCTGGCGATCAATCCCAACGGCAAGGTGCCGTGCCTGGTGGTGGATGGCACGCCGCTGTTTGAAGGCCTGGCGATCCACCTGTGGCTGGGCGAGCACTACGGCGTGGCCAAGGGCCTGTGGCCGCAGGACGGAACACCGGCGCGGCTGGAGGCGATGTCCTGGTGCACCTGGGCGTATGTCACCTATGGCGCGGTGATCGGCCGCGTGTGGCTGGCCACCATGGACGATGCGCTGCGCAGCGCCGACCATGCGGCGGCCGGCATCCGCGCCGCCAACGGATTGCTGGACCTGCTGGAGGCGCGCCTGTCGCAGCAGCCCTGGATGCTCGGTGACGCGTACTCGCTGGCGGATCTGGTCGTGGGGCAGGTAGTGGGTTACGGCACCTACATGGGGGCGGCGGTGGACGCGCATCCGGCCGTGGCGGCCTGGATGCAGCAGGTGCAGGCACGGCCCGCGATGCAGGGCGAGGTCTGACGCATCGCCTTGGATCGGGAATGTGCATGACGCGCATTCCAAAATTTAACTGGTGAATGCACCGGGCCCGACCGTAAGGTGGCCCGGTTCTTCATTTTCCGGTGCACTGCCCATGTCCCTGCGTCTTGCCATTCCGGTGCTGCTTGCACTGGCCCCCGCCGCGTTCGCGGCCGAGCAGGCCGATCTGATGATCCGCCATGCCACCGTCGTCGACGTGGAGCACGCCACCACGCGGGCCGACCAGACTGTCGTCGTGCGGGGCCAGGACATCGTCGCGGTGGGCAGCGACCGGGCCATGCGCAAGGCATGGCAGGCCAGGCAGCAGGTGGACGGCAAGGGGCGCTACCTGATCCCCGGGCTGTGGGACATGCATGTGCACTTCGGCGGTGGGCCGGCGCTCATCGAAGAGAACAAGGCGCTGCTGCCGCTGTACATCGCCCATGGCATCACCACCATCCGTGACGCCTCGGGCGATCTGCCCGGGCAGGTGCTGCAGTGGCGTGGCGAGATCGCCAGCGGCCAGTTGGCCGGCCCGCAGCTGTTCACCTCGGGCGCCAAGATCGAAGGCGTGAAGCCGGTCTGGAAGGGGACGATCGAGGTCGGCAGCCAGGCCGATCTGGATGCGGCCTTCGTGCGGTTGAAGCGAGACAAGGTCGACTTCGTCAAGATCACCGACAGCACGCTGACGCCGGAGCTGTTCCTGGCCGCGGTACGCGGAGCGCGTGCCAACGGCCTGCGTGCGTCCGGCCATATTCCGATGGCGCTGACCGTGCAGCAGGCCGTCGATGCCGGTATCAGTTCCATCGAGCACCTGGACTATGCCTACAAGGCGGGGGTCAAGGACGAAGCCGGCATCGCCGCGGACTTCGCTGCCAAGCGCATCGACCGCGCGCAGGCCACCGCACGACTCGATGCCGGCTTCGATCCCGATACCGCCATGGCCGCCTACCGCGGCTTCGCGGCCAAGGGGGTGTTCGTGACCCCGACCCTCAATGGCGGCCGCATCCTGGACTTCCTCGACCAGGACGATCATCGCGACGATCCTTACCTGGCTTACATCGGACCGAAACTGCAGGCGACCTATGCCTGGCGCGTCGAGCGCGCGGCGAAGGCGACGCCCGCGCAGGTCCAGGCCCGCCACCAGGAATACCACCAGGTCGCCGCCGTGCTGCCGATGCTGCAGCAGGCCGGCGTCACGATCATGGCCGGTACCGATGCCGGCTTCCTCAATTCGTTCAACTATCCGGGTATCGGCCTGCATGACGAGCTGTCGCTGTTCGTCAAGGAAGGGCTGACGCCGGCGCAGGCCCTGTCAGCGGCGACGCGCGCTGGCCCGGCCTGGTTCGGCACGCTGGATCGCTACGGCGCGGTCGCGCCCGGCAAGGCGGCCGACCTCGTGTTGCTGGAGCGCAATCCGCTGGAGGACATCGACGCCACGCGCAGCATCCAGTACGTGGTGCTGCGCGGCCAGGGCTATGACCGCAAGGCACTCGAT
Source organism: Stenotrophomonas sp. TWI1149 (assembly GCF_039673155.1). Taxonomy (NCBI): domain Bacteria; kingdom Pseudomonadati; phylum Pseudomonadota; class Gammaproteobacteria; order Lysobacterales; family Lysobacteraceae; genus Stenotrophomonas; species Stenotrophomonas sp. TWI1149. The sequence goes on along the minus strand of NZ_JBDJLB010000004.1, from coordinate 52,367 downwards.
GCGTTGCTCGACGAGACCAAGGCGAAGGTCGCGGCGTGGAAGGCAGAAGGCGCCAAACCGACGCCCTGATACCTGTCGGTACGCCCGGGCTTCAGTGCCCGGGTACGTCGGCGTTGCCTGCAATGCGTTGACCGAGTGAGAGCGCGGTCTGCAGGTGCGCGCGTGCGTCGCCCGTGTCCGTCTCCAGCAACAGCGTGGACGACCGCACCGGCGCGCCGCAGTAGTCAAAGATGCCGGTCTCGATCTGGGTCTTCATTGCACCGGTATAGCCGCGCTTCTGCCAGGTGCGGTCGTCGGCGCCGCCGAGCCCGACCAGGTGGACGGGCAGGTGGCCGAGCTTCTTGATTACGCCGTGGCGGCTGCTGTCGTCATAGGCCCAGCCATTGGAGAAGACCCGATCGATCCAGCCCTTCAGCAGGGCAGGCATGCCCCACCAGTAGACCGGGAACACCAGTACCACGGCATCTGCGCGGTCCAGCCGGGCCTGTTCGGCCAGGACATCGGCAGGGAAGGGGGCGTTGCGGTGGTGGCCCTGCAGGTCCGCCCGATTGAAGCGCGGGTCGAAGCCCTCTGCATCGAGGTCGGCGAGCTCGGCGGTGCTTCCGTCATTGGCGGTAATGCCTGCTGCGATCTCGGTTGCGACGGCGTGGGTCAGGGAGTCGGGATCGGGGTGGGAGACGACGAGGAGCGCGTGCATGGGATTCCTGGGGAAGGGAAGGGCTTGTATACTTTCGGTAAGTTACGAAACGTAAGTTACGATTGGTATATAGCCATGTCAAGTCCGCCCGATGCGCCTGCCCCCGTGGCACCCCGTCGCCGCATGACCCGCGATGACCGCCTGCGCCAGCTGCTGGCAGAGGCGTGGCGGCTGATCCGCGAGGAAGGCACCGATGCACTCACATTGGGGCGTCTGGCCGAGCAGGCCGGCGTGACCAAGCCGGTGGTGTATGACCATTTCGGCACGCGGGCCGGTCTGCTGGCCGCGCTGTACCGCGACTTCGATGCGCGCCAGGGCGTGGTGATGGAGGCGCGGTTCGCCAGCAGTGGCCCGACGCTTGCGGACAAGGCGCAGGTCATCGCGGAGGCCTACGTGGCGTGCGTGATGAAGCAGGGGCGCGAGATTCCGGGCGTGATCGCTGCGCTGGCGGGATCACCCGAACTGGCGCGTATCAAGCGCGAGTACGACGTCGTGGTTCTTGAGCAGTGCCGCGCGCTGTTGTCACCGTTCGCGCCCGCAGGCGCGTTGGCGCAGGCGGGGCTCTGGGGCATGCTCGGCGCCGCGGAAGGTCTCTCTTCTGCAGCGACCGCCGGCGACATCACGCCGCTGCAGGCGGAGCAGGAACTGGCGGCGACCATCATGGCGATGGTGGCGCGCGGCTGAGCGCTGCCTGCACGACAGGGCGATGACGTGCGAAGCGGTCGTCGAGTGGGCGCGTATGATGTCCCGCCCTTCTGGACTGGATGCCATGCGCGCTTTTTTCCCTGTGTTCGTACTCGCTGCCGCGATCGGCGCGGCCTTGCCCGCCGCCGCGACGACCGTGTCGTTGAATGAGCGCCTGAAAAGCGCGTCCCGTGTCGAGGTGAACCAGGTGCCGACGCGCGGCGCGTCATTGATCGGGCGCGTGCAGCAGTTCCACAACGGCGACAGTCTGATCAGCCTTGGCGAAGGCGAGGGTGAGCCGGTCGTGCTGACACTGTGCAGCGGCAAGGCCCATCTGAATCTCGAGGCGAGCTGGCCAGGTGCGCCCGCGGCGAAGACGGCCGAGGAGAAGCAGATGCGCGCGTACGGCATGTACATGGCGGTGATGGGTGGCATGGCGATGGTGCAGGGGCTCGCAGGCGATACGCTGGAACTGCCGGCCGATGGGCAGGCAGCCACGGTGCAGCGCGAGACCTCCTGGGCCTATGGCAAGGAGCAGTACGCGGTGACCGTTACCAACGGGGCCGGCGGCGAACTGCGGATCAAGGCGGTCAAGACCGCGAACACCACGAAGACGCCGCGCTCGGGGCCGGACGACTTCGTCAGCACCGACGGTGACAAGGCGGCGCGCCTGGCCGAGCTGGAGCCGGTCGGCACGTCGCGCGAACTGGTGATTTCGTCCGCCCCGATGGCGGCGGGAATACCGGATGCGATGTCCCTGGCAGGCTGGCTGTCGGCCAGTGGGAAAGGGGGCGCGACCGTGGGGGAGGCGCGCACGGCGTCGGGTGACTGCGCGCGCTGAGGCACCTTGAGGAAGAAGGCGCGCGGGCAGGGCGGTCAGCGCAACGTCAGTGATACCCATTCTCATTTGAGTTACACTGGCGCGATAGCACCGTCCCTCGCTCCGGGTAGTCATGATTGTTTCGTCGTCGCTGATCTCTTCCGTATCGCCGTGGTTGCGCACGCTTGGCGTGGCGACCGCCATCGGCATGGCGGCGCTGTCGCCGGCCTCGGCGCAGCAGCGCAATCCCGAGCAGAAAGTCGGTGAGACGGTGCTGGACCAGCCGGCGCAGAGTTATCGCTTCGAACACTTCGTGCTCGACAGTCCCGATCACGCCCGCCGCTGGCGGGTGAATGTCGGTGTGCCGGCGAAGGCCTCGGCTACGCCGGCACCGGTGCTGTACATGCTCGACGGCAACGCCGCGGCGATGGTGCTCGACCAGGCGATGCTTGCCGATCTGGCCGCGCATGCCGCGCCGGTGCTGGTGTTCATCGGTTACGACAACGACCTGCGCATCGATTCCGCGGCACGCACCCGCGATTACACCGCGTGGATCGATACCGCCGATGACGAGAACGGTACGTCGCAGTCCAGCGGTGGCGGTGCGTATGCGTTTCTCGATCTGATCGAGCGCCGGATCAAGCCGGAAGTGCAGCGCCGCGCCAGCATCGATCTGCAGCAGCAGTCGCTGTGGGGCCATTCGCTCGGCGGCCTGTTCGTGGTCAGCACGCTGTATACCCGCCCGGCCGCATTCCAGCACTACGTGTCGGCCAGTCCATCGCTGTGGTGGAGCCAGGGCGCGCCGCTGGGCGACATGGAGCGCCAGTTCATTGCCAACACCCAGGGTCAGCCGGCACAGGTGACGGTGATGCTCGGCGGCGATGAGCGCACCGGCAACCGCGGGGTGCGCGACATGACCAATCCGCGCGTGGTCGCGCACCTGCGCCGTATCGGCGGGGCGACGCCCGATGCCGCGCAGCAGCTGGCCACCCGCCTGGCCAAGGTGCCGGGCCTGACCGTGCAGTACCGCGAATTTCCCGGCCTTGGCCATGGGCCGATGCTGCCGGCGTCGCTCAAGGCCACGCTGAGCCAGTTGTATGGCATCGCCGATCGCAGCGGCACGCCCGCGCCGGCACCCTGATTTTTCGTTACCCAGGCAGTTCCGTGGCCCTGTGCCACCGCCGCAACGGACCGCGGCCATGCCAAGGCAAGCACTGTGACAACGCGCCAACCGGCGCGCCCCCAACAGAAGGAGTCTGCTGATGTACACCCTGAAAACCCTCCCGCGTGTCGCCGCCCTGGCCATTGCGCTGTCGCTGGCCAGCCCTGCCGTGTTCGCGCAGCCGGTGTTCGATGCGCCGGCCAACGGCTTCCGTGGTGAAGTGATCAGCCGTGGCCAGAACGTGGTGCCGGGCAGCGATGCCGAAGTGATCGGCCGCCAGTTCGTGCCGGGCCAGCAGGTCACCCTGCTGCGCGGCGAGACCGTGCTCAATGCCACCCCGTACGTGGTCGACGCCGAGGGCAACTTCAAGGGCAACGTCGCGATTCCCGCCGATGCCGTGCCCGGCCAGCAGCCGGTGATCGTGCGTGCCAGCCAGCCGTCCGCGGCAACGGTGCTGTCGCTGCGCGTCTCGCCGAACCTGCCGCTGAGCGGCCAGCAGAATTTCAACCAGACCTCGGCCAAGCTGGTCCAGGGCCTGTACCAGTCCGCCTACAGCGCGGCCAGCAACGCGGTGTTCGTCACCGCGGCGGTCGGTCGCCCGCCGGTGACCCAGTCGCAGCTGCTCAAGCTCGACCCGAAGACGCTCAAGGTCACCGCCAAGATCACCCCCGCTGCAGTGCCGGGCGGCAAGGGCGGTGCCGTGTTCGCGGTGTATGGCGTCGGCGTGGACGATGCCAACGGCAACGTCTGGGTCACCAACACCCGCCAGGACACGGTGGCCGTGTATCGCCAGAAGGACCTGTCGCTGGTGCGTCAGTTCGACGTCGGCGCCGTGCCGCACGCCCGCGACATCGTGGTCGATGGCCGCCATGGCAAGGTGTTCGCCTCGGCCGCCGGTGAAGACCATCTGTCGGTGTTCGATGCCCGCACCCTGCAGCCGCTGGAGCCGATCACCTTGGCCTCGGGCGTGGACGACAAGAAGTTCGTCCCGATGAGTCTGGTGCTGGATGAAGCGGCCGGCAAGCTGTTCACGGTCAGCATCGGCACGCCCGAAGCGGCGGTGATCGACACCACCACCGGCAAGGTGGAGAAGGTCATCGACCTGGGCAACTCGATCAGTGCCTCCGGCGTGGCCTACGACGCTTCGGCCGGTCGCCTGTACGTGGCCTCGCAGGGCACGGACAACCTGCTGATCGTCGATGTCGCCAGCGGCAAGGTGCTGCACGACGTGCCGGTCGGCGCGGGTGCGCTGAACGTGGCCTTCGAGCCGGTGTCCAAGCTCGCCTACGTGACCAACCGCGGTGCCGGCACGGTGACCGTGGTCGACGGCAACGGCAAGGTGGTCGGCAACCTGGATGGCGGCACCTTCCCGAACCATGTGCGTGAAGATGGCAAGGGCAACGTGTTTGCCGTCAACAAGTCGCGTGATGCCCAGGATCCCAAGGGCGACCGCATCACCCGCATCAGCACCCGCGCGAACTGAGCTGCGCGGAGAGCGTTGCACCGGCGGCGGGGCGTACAGCCCCGCCGTTCTGATTGAAGAGGAACTGCCATGAAGTCGATTGTTGTCCGCCGCAGCCTGCTGGCGCTGTCCCTGGTCGCCGTGATCGCCGGGTGCTCGAAAGAGCCCGCTGCACCTGCTGCCGACACCGCTGCCGCATCGGCCGCGCAGACTCCCGAAGCACTGCCGGAAGGCTGGCAGCGTGTGGTGGGCGTGGACGTGCCCGACATCGAAGGCGCCACCCAGCAGTTGCCGGCACAGGTCACCTCCGATGATGGCGTGGCCACGACGGTGACCGACACCTCGAAGATCATTGCGGGCGGCGATGACATCATCGCCGTGCTCGAAGCGCTTGGCCTGGACGATCAGGTGTACGCCGCGCCGCTGCGCTCGGCCACCGAATCCGGGCGCAAGGCCCCCAAACAATTCCTGTTCAACCGCACCACGGGCGTGGAAGGCGTGTTGAGCCTGCAGGGCACCCTGTTCCTCGGCAACAGCCTGCGCCGTCATTCCGATCTGGCCGCCAAGCTGCGCGGCGCAGGCGAAGCGGCGGTGATCGTCGATGATCTGCAGCCGGCGGCCGACAAGGTGCGCAAGGTCGCCGCCGCGGTCGGCATGGCGGAGCAGGGCGAAGCACTGGCCAGCAAAGTGCAGTCGCAGCTGGATGCGGCCAAGACCAGTGGTGCGGCGCTGGCGTGGCACCCGCGGGTGATCCATGTCTCCGCGACCGGTGCCGGCGGCGCACCGACGGTGGCGGGCTCGGACAGCGCCTCGGGCAAGCTGATCACGCTGGCCGGTGGCATCAACATCGGTGACGAGGCTGGCGTGGCCAACTATTCCGCGCTGAGCAATGAAGGCGTGGTGGCCGCTGCGCCGGACGTGATCCTGGTGACCGAGAACGACCTGGCCCTGTTCGGTGGCCAGGCCGGCCTGTGGCGCGCCTATCCGACTCTGCGGCAGACGCCGGCCGGTGCGGCCAATCGCGTGTGGGTGATGCCGGACGTGGAGTTGAAGTCCGCCAGTGTCGCCTCGGGCAGTGGCGCGGTCGCCCTGGCCGCGGCCTTCGCCACCGTGCCGCGTCCGTGAGGGCGTAAGGCATGGCGGTGTCGAGTCCTGCGCGTCGCCGTGGCGCGACCGTGTTGATCTGGGCCGCGGTGGGATTGCTGATCGCGGTGATCGCCTCCTTCGCGGTGGGCCCGTTGCGGCTGCCGCCGATGGACGTGCTGCAGGCGATCGGGGTGAAGCTGGGGCTGGCCGATCCGGCCAGTGTCAGCACCCGCGATCTGGCCGTGGTCTGGCAGCTGCGCATTCCGCGTGCCCTGCTGGGCGCGATGGTGGGCGCCGCACTGGCGATGGCCGGTGCGAGTCTGCAGGGTCTGTTCGGTAATCCGCTGGCCGACCCCGGCATCGTCGGCGTGACCCAGGGCGCGGCCTTGGGCGCGGTCTCCGCGATCGTGCTCGGCGCCGGCGCCTTCGGTGCATGGACGCTGCCGCTGGCCGCCTTTGCCGGTGCCGGTGGCGCGATCACATTGACCTACCTGCTGGCACGACCGGGGCAGGGCAGTGGCACGGCGACATTGCTGCTGGTCGGCATTGCCATCGCTGCGTTCTGCTCCGCGATGATCGGGTTCCTGACCTACATCGCCAGCGAGAGCGAGCTGCAGTCGCTGGTGTTCTGGCAGATGGGCTCGCTGGCCCAGGCCGACTGGCGGGATGTGATCGCAGTGGCGCCGGTGTTCGTGCTCGGCACGATCGCACTGCTGCGGCTGGCCACGCCGCTGGACATGCTCGCGCTCGGTGAGCGTCAGGCCCAGCACCTGGGGCTGGATGTGAAGCGCACCCGGCTCAAACTGATCGCCTTCAGCGCGCTGCTGGTCGGTGCGGCGGTCGCGTTCGCCGGCTCGATCGGCTTCGTGGGTCTGGTCGTGCCGCATGTCGTGCGCCTGCTGGTTGGCCCCGGCCATCGCTGGCTGCTGCCGGTCTCGGCCGTGGCCGGTGCGCTGCTGATCGTGGTCGCCGACACCGCCGCACGTACGCTGGATCCGCCGTCCGAAATCCCGCTGGGCCTGTTCTCGGCCGCGCTGGGTGCGCCGTTCTTCCTGTGGCTGGTGATGCGTCAGCGCCATCGGAGCGGTGCATGAGCGCGTTGCTGCAACTGCAGTCGGTGCAGCTCAGTCGCGGCGCACGGCGCATCCTGGATGACATCACGCTGGATTTCGTGCCCGGCACGGTGACGGCGCTGGTCGGCCCGAACGGTGCGGGCAAGTCGACGCTGCTGGCGGTGGCCGCAGGCGATCTGGAGGCGGAGCAGGGCCACGTGCTGCTGCGTGGACAGGCGCTGGCAGAGTGGAAGGCCAAGCCGCTGGCGCGCGAGCGCGCGGTGATGCCGCAGGAGCACGCGGTCAGGTTCGCCTTCCGGGTGCATGAAGTGGTCGCGATGGGGCGGCTGCCGCATCCGCCGGACCCGGTGAAAGACGCCACCTGCATCGCCGATGCGCTGGCGCGTGCCGACCTGCATGCGTTGATCGAGCGGGAAGTGGAGCATCTGTCCGGTGGTGAGGCGGCGCGGACGACCTTCGCCCGCGTGCTGACCCAGGACACGCCGCTGTTGCTGCTGGACGAGCCGACGGCGGCGTTGGATCTCCGCCATCAGGAACGCACGTTGCGCGCGGTCCGCGAGCTGGCCGATGCCGGCGCCTGCGTGATCGTGGTGCTGCACGACCTGAATCTGGCCGCGGCCTACGCGGATCGGATCGTATTGCTGGAACAGGGCCGCGTGGCCGCCGACGGGACGCCTACCGAGGTCCTGACCCGCGAACATATCGAACGGGTCTACCAGCAGCCGGTGCTGGTGCTGCGGCATCCGCAGCGCGATGTTCCGTTGGTGGTGGTGACCGACGCGTGGTGATGGGAGCCGGCCCATCGGCCGGCCCCGCCGTTTACGGATTACCAGCCGAATCTGGCGGTCGCCATCACCGTGCGGCCGCTGCCGTAGTAGCACGACGACACGCCGGTGCAGGTCGACACGAAACGCTTGTCGGCCAGGTTGCTGGCGTTGAGTGCCAGCTGCACCTGGGTGCCACCGATCCGGCCCAGGTCATAGCGGATCGCCGCATCGAACAGGGTGTAGGACGGAATCCGGTACAGGTTGGCGCTGTCGCCGTAGCTGACGCCGTTGTAGCGCGCGCCGGCCGCCAGGCTGAGACCCTGCAGGGCGCCGGCCTGGAAGGTGTAGTCCGCCCAGAACGAGGCGCTGTAGTCGGGCACCATCGCCAGTTCCTTGCCCTTGTACGGCGCCGAACGGGTCATCTCCGAGTCCATGCGTGACGCGGCGCCGATCAGGCTGAAGCCCTCGATCGGGGTGATCCGCCCTTCAAGTTCGATGCCGCGCACGCGGCCTTCGTCACCCTGGATCGAGCAGGTGGCGGTACCGGTCGCGCCGCAGTTGCGATGCGACGCCACCGGGTCATCCACGATCATGTTCTGCTGGCGCAGGTCGTACACCGACAGGGTGACCAGCCCATCCACCGAGGCCGGCTGGTACTTCAGGCCGGCTTCCCACTGCGACCCGGTCACCGGCTCGAACGCGGTCTGGGTGAAGCTGTCCAGCGGCGATTTGGTCGAAGGCTGGAAGGATTCGGCGTAGCTCACGTACGGGGTCAGGCCGTTCTCGAACACGTACAGCACGCCCGCGCGGCCGGTGAACGCCTCGCTCTTGATCACGTTGCGCCCGCCCGGGGTGGAGATGCCGGTGGCGATGTTGCGGTTGGCGCTGCTGCTGTCGTCCTTGGTCCAGTCGTAGCGGCCGCCGAACGTCATCCGCCAGTTGCCGAGCGCCAGCTGGTCCTGCAGGTACACGCCACTCTGGCGATTGATGCCAGCGGTCGGGGTTTCGGTGCTCACCGTCGGGCGGTAGGTCGAATACACCGGATTGAAGATGTCGATCGGGCGCGGGCTGCTCATGGCGCTGCGCACGCCTTCCCAGTCCGCACGCTGCCAGTCCCAGCCGAGCAGCACGGTATGGTCCACCGCGCCGGTGCTGAAGCGCGCCTGCAGGCGGGTATCGAAGGTGTCGCCATCGGAGTCGCCGGTGCCCATCACGCCGCGACGGTTCTGGGTGCGGCCATCGGCATTCAGTGCGCCGAAGGTGACCACGCTGCGGAACAGCGAATCGACATGCGTGCGGCGCGCGCTCTGGGTCAGCGTGAGGTGGTCGTTGAACTGGTGCTCGAACATCCAGCCGGCGGTCCACAGCGTGCGGTCGAAGGTGTTCCAGTCCGGCTCGCCGATGAAGGTGCTGTTCTTCATGTAGCCCGACGGCGTCGGATTGAGCGTGCCGGCCGCCGGCAGGAACTGGTAGGTCGAGCCGCCATCGTCCTTCTGGTACAGGCCCAGCAGGGTCAAGCGGGTGCGTTCGGCGAGCTGCCAGGTGTAGCTGGGGGCGAGAAACCAGTGCTCCTGTTCGGTGCGCTTGATCTGGGTCTGGCCGTCGCGGTACAGGCCGACCAGGCGGAACAGGTGATCATCCCCCGCAGTGCCGGCGCCCACGTCGAAAGCGGCGCTGTACTGGCCGTTCGCATCCACGCCCAGGCGCAGCTGCTGCGCCTGGTCCGGGGTGGGGGTCTTGCTGACCTGGTTGACCATGCCGCCCGGGGCCACCTGGCCATACATCACGGCGGACGGACCCTTGAGCACTTCCACCCGCTCCAGGTTCCAGCTGTCGAACATGCTGCGGTTCCACTGGCTGCCCTGCGGTGCGCGCATGCCATCCAGGGTGACGTTGTTGGACCAGCTGCCGGCATCGAAGCCACGGATGCGGAAATCGTCCACGCGGTTGTCGATGCCCGAGCTTTCCAGGCTGACGCCGGCGACATAGCGCATCGCATCGTTGAGCGACTGCACGCCACGGGCATCCAGTTCGGCGCGCTCGATCACCGAGACCGACTGCGAGGTTTCGGCCAGTGCGGTGCTGGTCTTGGTCGCGCCGCTGGTGCTGTTGGCAGCGCGGTAGGCATTGACGCGCACCGCATCCAGATCGGTGGCGGTCTGGGCATGGGCGGCAGGAGCAAGCGCGGCGGCCAGGCAGGCCAGGGCCAGCAGGTTGGGGCGCAACCTGCGCGGGTTCGGGGAGGAAGAGCAGGTCATGGGCAACAACTCGGCAACGCGGAAGGAGGGGCGCGAGCGCGGCTCGTTGCTTTCATGGGCGGAGCCTGACGCGCGGGCGTCGCCATTGGCGACGCATAGGCCGCTATTTTAAGGATTCCCGTCATATACGCAATTGCGACCCATTCGCATGTCGGGGGTGCTCATGGGGTCGTCGTGCTAACTATGAACGTTATCGGCGTGCATGAGGATCAGTGTTGCACTGGTGGTTGCAATCAGGGCTTGTAGCCGGCCACGGGAGGTCTACAATGCCGGCTACACCCCAGGTGACCCTCATGACTTCGATGCCGCTTCTGACGTTTTTTACCCTGACCCGCGATTACGCGGCACGGGCGCGTCTGCCACTCGGAGTGCAAGGCTGCTGACCGGAACACCGGTCACCCTGGACCCCAAGCAGAGCGCCCACCGGGCGCTCTTTTCGTTTCCACGCACCAGAACTGTTTGAAGGAGAACGTGCCATGCACCAGATCGCCGAGCCCCAAACCTGGCCGCACGCCCGTTAGCCAACGGCGGCGTGCGGCTCCCCGATGTTGGCAGCGAGACCCATCCCATGAACACCCATACCCAGACCCTGTCCCTCCGGCGCAACCTCGGCATCATTGCCCACATCGACGCCGGCAAGACCACGCTCACCGAGCGCCTGCTGTGGAAAACAGGCGAGATCCATCGCGTCGGTGAGGTCCACGACGGCGCGGCGACCACCGACTTCTCGGCGATCGAGCGCGAGCGCGGCATCACCATCGGCGCGGCCGCCGTGCAGGCGCATTGGGCGCCGCGCGACCAGCCGATCCACCACCTGACCTTGATCGACACTCCCGGCCACATCGATTTCGCGATCGAAGTGGAACGTTCCCTGCGCGTGCTCGACGGCGCGGTGGCGGTGTTCTCTGCCGTGGATGGCGTGCAGCCCCAGTCCGAATCGGTCTGGCGCCAGGCGCGTCGCCACGGGGTGCCGCTGATCGCCTTCGTCAACAAGATGGACCGCACCGGTGCTGCGTTCGAACGCGTGCTCGCGCAACTGCGCGAGAAACTGCGGGCCACACCGTGGGCGCTCGGCGTGCCACTCGGCACCGAAAGCCAGTTCAACGGCTGGGTGGACCTGGTCGACCGCAGTACCGTGCACTGGGACGACAAGGGCACCGCGTTGCGTCATGCCTGGACGACCGATGAGGCGGCCCAGTGGATGCCGCAGCGCGAGGCGCTGATCGAGGCCGTGGCCGATGCCGACGACGTGCTGGCGCAGGCGTGGCTGGAAGGCGCGGCGATCGACAACGCGCAGCTGCGCGCGGCGATCCGTCGCGGCACCCTGGCCGGTGCCGGCGTCCCGGTGCTCGCGGGCTCGGCGTTCAAGAGCAAGGGCGTGGAAACGCTGCTCGATGCCGTGGTCGACTATCTGCCGTCGCCACTGGATCGGCCGGCGGTGGTCGCTACCGAGAACGGCAACGACGTGCTGCTGCCCCCCGATCCGGATGGTCCGCTCGCGGCGCTGCTGTTCAAGATCACGCACCAGAACCACGGTGCGCTGAGCTTCGTGCGGGTGTACTCCGGCACGCTGAAGGTGGGCGACGCGCTGGCCAGCTCGCAGCATGCACACGGGCGGCGCGTCAGTCGCCTGGTGCGGGTGCAGGCCGATCAGACCCACGACATCAAGCAGGCCGTGGCCGGTGACATCGTCGCGGTGCTGGGCTGGAAGGATGCCGTCAGCGGTGAAACGCTGAGTGCGCCCTCGCGCCCGCTGCTGCTCGACACGATCCAGGCGCAGCATGCGGTGCTGGCATGGCGGTTGACGGCGGAGAAGGCCTCGGACCTGATCCGCATCAGCCAGGGACTGGCCAGCCTGGCGCAGGAGGATCCGTCGTTCCGTGTCGAGACCGATGCGGACAGCGGAGAGACTCTGATCTGGGGCATGGGCGAGCTGCATCTGGAGGTGATGGTCGAGCGCTTGCGCACGGAGTGGAGCGTCAACGTCCGCACCGGCCAGCCGCGCGTGGCCTACCAAGAGACGCCGAAGCGTGCCGTGCAGCGGGTGGAAGGCAAGGTCGCCAAGCAGACCGGTGGCCAGGGCCAGTTCGCCCAGGTGCTGATCGACATCACCCCGCGCGAGGACGGCGAGGTGAGCTTCGTCGACCGCACCGTCGGCGGCGCGATCCCGCGCGGGTTCGTCAACGCGGTGGAGAAGGGCGTGCGCGCGGCATTGGGCGAAGGTCCGCTGGGCCATCCGGTGGTCGGTATCGAGGTGACGCTGGTCGACGGCCAGACCCACGTCAAGGACTCCTCGGACATGGCCTTCCATCGTGCTGGCAGTGAAGCGGTAAAAGCGGCGCTGGCCCAGGCGGGCACGCAGCTGCTGGAGCCGGTGATGGAGATCGCCATCCACGCACCGTCGGGCAACGTCGGCGATGTGGTCGGCGACCTCAACCGCCGCAGTGGGCGGGTGGCCTCGATCGAGGACCAGGATGGGCAGGCCGAAGTGCTCGGCTATGCACCGCTGGCGCGACTGGGTGGCTATACCACCTCGCTGCGGTCGCTGACCCAGGGGCGCGCGTCCAGCGACATGCGCTTGAACGGGTACGAGGCGGCGCAGACGGTCTGATCGCTGATGTGGAAAAAGAAGGGGAGCCGGGCAACCGGCTCCTTTTTTCATAGAATATCCATCGCACTGTCGCGCGCAGCCCCAACCCGCGCTGCGACCGGATTTCACCTTGGAGTACCGCTATGAGCAACACGCATTTCTACCCGATCGGCACCCCCGGCCAGCCCTGGGGCGACGCGGAGCGCGCGCAGTGGCGGGCGGGGCAGCAACGGCAGCGCAGCTACCACGATGATGTCGTGGCCGCGCTGGAGCGCCTGGGCGAGCGCTTTGATGTCGTGCAGTACGGTCAGCTCGACTACGCCCCGGATCATTACCCGCTGTTCGCAGTGGTCAGCCACGACTGGGATCCGGCCTTGCCGACGGCGCTGGTCACCGGTGGCGTGCATGGCTACGAGACCAGTGGCGTCCACGGCGCGCTGCAGTTCCTCGACCAGTACGCCGAGGCGTACGCGGGCCGCATCAACCTGATCGTCGCGCCCTGTGTCAGCCCGTGGGGTTACGAGCGCATCCAGCGCTGGAATCCAGAGGCGATCGATCCGAACCGCAGCTTCCGCGGCGAGGGCATCATCGAGGAAGCCGCGTCCCTGATGCGCTGGATGGCGGCGCGCGGCGATACGCTGCTGGTGCACATGGACCTGCACGAAACCACCGACAGCGACCTGCACGAATTCGATCCGGCGCGTTGCGCGCGCGACGGCATCGCGCTGGTGCCCGACATCATTCCGGACGGCTTCTATGTGATCGGCAACAGCGAAGATCCGCAGCCGGCCTTCCAGCAGGCGTTGATCGCCGCGGTCGAGAAGATCACACACATCGCCCCGGCCGATGCGAACGGCGAGCTGATCGGCATGCCGCTGCAGTCACCGGGCGTGGTCTGGGGCGAGTCGCGCTCGATCGGGGCGTGCGCCGGCTTCACCGACGCGCGCTATGCCACCACCACCGAGGTGTATCCGGACAGCCCGCGCACGTCGCCGACCGAGTGCAATGACGCGCAGGTGGCGGCCATCTGCGCGGCACTGGATTACGCGCTCGCCCAGCGCTGACCGGGTCAGCTCTTCAGCCAGCGCTCGCAACCGGCCGTGCCCTCCGCGGACGACGCGGCCTTCGTGCAGGTTGCGGTCATCCGTGCCTGCAGGCGGGTCAGGCTCTCCGCACCGTGATGGGTGCGGCTCCAGGCCTGCAGCGTAGTGCCCAGCCGTTCGAAACGCTGGCGGGTGCGCTGGTGGTAGCCGGCCGGTTGCGCGGCCAGATCGGCGATCACCTCGCCGGTAGCCTGTTCGATGGCGGGGGCATCGTCCGGGCTCAGGCGCACCAGGCCTTCGACGTACAGGACACCCCACTGCACGCGCGTGGCGGGTCCCTGCGCGCTTTGGTACGCCTTGTGCAGCCACGAGAGGGCGGAGGCCTTGTCGCCCCGGGCCTCGGCGAGGTCGGCCAGCTCGGGCATGTAGTAGTACGGGGTCTGGCTGCGGTCGAGTTCGGCCAGCAGCAGCTTCTCGGCGGCGTCGTCTTCCTTGATCTGGCGCAGCACATACACGGCGGTGCTGATCGTGGCTTGGCGCTCGTGCGGGGTGGTCGCGGCGGCATCTGCAGCGGCGACGCGCTGCTGCGCTTTCTCCTTCAGTGCAGGCGGAATCTCCTCATCGGGATGCTGCTGGCGCTGCAGGGCCAGTTCGGTGATGACGGTACCCAGTCGCGCATCCGCCTTGTCGCCCAAGGCGTGGTCCGCAGCATCCAGCGCGGTCAGCAGCTGCTTGCCCAGTTGCTGTGCCTGCTCGGGTGTGGCGCCGGCCAGGCTCACCAGGGCCGGACCCTGGTAGCCCAGCAGGTCACGATTGGCACGGACCTCCGCCGGCGCGCTCAGCACGGCGTCGAGCAGGGTGCGTGTGGTGTCGCGTTGCGCTGGCGTCGGTGTCGCGTCGGGCTTGCCCGCGCCCAGGGCCAGCAGCGCGAACCGACGCTGCAGCGCAGGGTCGGGCGCTGACGTGGCCAACTGCTGCAGCAGCGAAGCGGCATCGCGCTCGCCGGCAAGGCGATTGGCATCCACTTCCCAGCCGTAGTCGCCCAGTACGCGCCAGTCTTCGGCGCTGACCTCCTTCGGTGTATTCAGTGCGTGCTGCAGCACTTCGCTCACCGCAGTGCGGCGGCTGGCAGCCAGGGTGAGTGCGCGGGTCAGGGCTTCGCTGTCATTGCCGCCGGCCAGGCGGGTAAGTTCATTGCGTTGGGGGTCGAGCACGATCAGGGTGGGGTAACCCCGCACCCCAAAGCGCTCGCCCCAGGCCTGCGCGCCGTCCTCGTCACCGTCCAGATAGACCGGAACATACTGGCGCGTGAGCGCGATGAAGGCGGGATCCTTGAACAAGGTGGCCTTGAGCTGGTTGCAGGGCGGGCACCACACCGCGCCCCAGTACAGCAGCACCGGTTTTCCACTGTCGCGGGCCTCGGCGAAGGCATCGTCGACGTCGCCATGGCGCCAGGCGATTTCCGTGGGTGCCGGTTGGGGCGCAGCGGGCGTCGCAGTGGCCGCGGGGGAGGGAGCGGGCGAGCAGGCCGGCAGCAGGGCGATCACGCCCAGCAGACCGAGGGACAGGGCAAGGCGCATCGAGGTATCCAGAGGGGAGAAGGCGGGGCGGAAGCCGTGCTCGATTGTAGGAAGCGCGGGAAGCTGCGGCCGCGTCTCCCTGATGCGGATTGCTCATGACGGCAGGCCCGGGCGTGATAAGGCGTGCGTCCGCCCCTCGACATGGCATGCCGTTCACGGACCGCGAGGCAGGCTGGGGTCATTGCCAGTGGAGCCTTTCATGCAGATGCAGAGCCGGAACAATGCAGGGTTGATGGCCGCCGCTTTGACGGTGTTGCTGTGTGCCTGTTCGCCGCAGGGCGAGGGCGGTGCTGCGCCGCTGGTACCGCCCAGCGGCGCGGATCCGGGGGCGGCGAAGGCGGCTGATCCGGGGGCCGCTGCGACCGCGGCCGGGCGGCCGGCACCGGTCTATCAGGAGGGCGCTTCGGGCATTGCGGTCGGTCCGGTCGCGGGGACGCGGGTGGCGCACGATTTCCAGCGCGACTACCTTGCCTCGCCGACGTGGAAGCTGTTCGCACCGCCGGACAGCGTGGGCACACCGCTGGTGGCGTTGGTACTGGACGGCTCGGATCGGTTGACCGCCGGTGAGCTCCGGATCGGGCGAAGCGATGATGCCGCGGCAATCAAGACCTGCCTGGAGATGCCTGCCGAAGCGACCGGTCCTGCGGTGGCGGCCACGGTCGATATCGGCGGCGTGCCGTTCACCCACTTCACCGCCGGCGATGCCGCGATGAGTCACTACGTCAACGCGGAGAGCTACCGCGCGGTCCATGACGGCGGCTGCTACGCGATCGATCTGGTCGTGGCGGGAACGCGTCCGGAGGTCTACGATCCGCCGCGCACGCCGCCGTTCACGCAGGAGGAGGCGGCATCGCGATTGGCGGAGGCGTTGAAGGCAGTGTACTGGGTGGAATGAGGGGCGTTCTTCCTGAGCTCGACTCTGGCGCTATGATCTGGTCCTGGCATGGAGACCTCAAGGATCAGGAATGGATGCCACGGCGGAATCACGAACATCTGGACAGCGGGATGCTGGGCTAGCGCTGAGTTTTTCCTGGCTGCACGATAAAATGGCAGCGTACGTTGCTCATAGTCGGTATCCGAAGCCATCCCGCGTGGAGCGTGCGTCGGTTTGGGTCGGGGCAGGTGCCGCTGGCGTGGGGTTGCTCGTTGCCGCTCTGTCGCCGCGTGTCATTGCCCCACAACTGGCGGCAGGGGTTCTGTCCGCCTGTCTGGCGGTGGAGCTTGCCGGGTTCGCGATCCACTTGATTCTCATGGCAAAGCGTGAACTGCCTCAGCTGCTCAAGCCGCGATTGGCGCATGCTGCCGAGATGGACTTCGATTTTGCGTACTGGCGCGAGCTCGTTGCAGAGCTGAGTGGGTTTCCGCGTGCGCAGAGGGAGGAGATGCTGAGATTTGCCAGCGCATTGCGCGATCGCATGAATGAGCGGATGGGCCTTGTTTACGGCGGCTTTCAGCGCCTGGGGATTTTCCCGGTGCTGGTCGCGCTCTATCTTCAGTTCCGCAACTGGAAATGGGGTGATTGGGCGTCGGCGTTCGATGTGAACCTGGTGGCTGGCCTGCTCATCTGGATGATGGTGCTTCTGTATGCGGCGGGCTGGCTGCTGATCGGGTTGCGCACCCGAGTAGACACTTACGTCAATCTGCTTGAGTCGGCCCTTCAGAGCGAACGCGCTCTCGGCAAGTAGCAAGACCCCCTTGCGCAGTTGGCGTGGGGGTTTGACAGGCAATGTGGCCGTACCAGACTGAGTTCCCTAACCTGATGAACGATATGACATCAGCTGAGCAGTTGGATACCTGCGAACACCTCATTCTTGCCGAGATCGGAGAGCCCGAAGAGAATGCGCTTCGCATCGTAGTTGATGAAGCGCTCGTTCTGGATCGGACGGAGTCAATTGAAATCAACGGCGTCTCGCTCAGCGGGATCCGGCCGATCGAGGTGACCACGGATTCTCGTCGTTTCGAGTTGATCTGGGTAACCTACGTAAGCTACGCGGTTCGAGATGAATCTTACTGCCGCTGGGATGACACAGAGGAATGGCAGGGCGAGCAACTGCGAATCTACTCCAAATCAACATTTTTGGACTTTGTCGCGGCTGGTACGTTCGCTGACGACGAGTACCCAGGACCGTTCAAGCACTACGCAGTGCACTGTGGTAACCACATCGTAGACGTGGCGTCGGAATCGGCGCCAATAGTACGCGGTACGACTCGGCAGCATGTTGGAGGTAGCCTGGGTGAAGGCTCGCAGCAATTGGCATGGCCTGCTGCTGGAGCAGGTAGAACCAGGAAGGCGTTGATGGACTACTTGAAGCGCTCTGCGCTTGCCGCATCCGGTGCTTTCCTTATTCTTGTGCTCTACACGCTGGCGGCGCAACCGCCATCGATGTGGGAAGCAAGCTCGCTTCTTCTACTTTTGCTTGTCGGCGCGGCCTGCGCCGTCGTGGCGGGTGTGATCGCAGCGGCATTCGTACGCAAACACCCGGTCGCCATGGTTCTGCTTGCCCAGGTACTGATCATTCTTATCGTCGGATTCATCTGGCAGCAGTAGATTCCGCAGTCATGAAATGTTGTTGCTGCTGGCCACGTTCGATAACACTGGTCATCACGCTCCTGGCTCTCTCGGCGGCACGCTGTCATCATGCTCGTGCCACGCCGGAAGCTCCAAGGCATGCTCTTTGAGCATGGCTTGGATGCACGCGCACGCCTGGTTTCTCTCCCCGTGCGCGCATTGATCGAGAATCTCTCCGGCGAGCATTTCGAACTGGGGCCAGAACTGCGCTGGATGGCGCACCTGCGCCATCCAGTGGACCAGCATCTCGCCCAGCGCATCAAGCTGCACCTGTATTTCGGGGCGCACGTTCATCCCGGCGGCGCCTCCAGGTCAAGCGCGACACGGTAGTAATGACCGTCGTCGCGGAGCTGGACGGTGAGGTCCGGCTGCAGGACGTCATCCACATGCAGCGTCGGCTGGCCCTGCGCAGTGCGGGTCACGACGAACTCGTACAGGCTGCGCCCGAAGCGGTAGCTCAGTTCGAAGGACGGCCAGTGATCGGGCAGGCACGGTTCAAGCGACAGACGATCACCGTCACGACGGATGCCGAGCAGGGATTCGACCAGCAGGCGATACATCCAGCCGGCCGAACCGGTGTACCAGGTCCAGCCGCCGCGGCCGACGTGCGGCGATACGGCATATACATCGGCTGCCAGCACATAGGGTTCGACGCGGTAGGTCTGCACTGCCTCCGGGTCCAGCGTGTGGTTGAGCGGGTTGATCATGTCGGCCAGCTCCCAGGCACGCACCGCATCGCCCTGCTGTGCGAATGCCATGGCCGCCCACACGGCCGCGTGGGTGTACTGACCGCCATTCTCGCGCACGCCCGGCACGTAGCCACGAATATAGCCGGGGTCCTCCGTCGTCTTGTCGAACGGAGGATCGAGGAGCTGGATCAGCTTGGCGTCCTTTCGCACCAGATGCCTATAGAGCGAATCCAGTGCTTCCCGGGCACGCTCCGGCGCGGCAACGCCTGACAGCACCGACCAGCTCTGGGAGATCGAATCGATGCGGCATTCCTGGCTTTGCGAGGAGCCCAACGGGGTGCCGTTGTCGAACCAGGCGCGGCGGTACCATGCCCCGTCCCAGGCGTGCTGTTCCAGGTTCTGACGCAGGCGCTCGGCCTGCTCCTGGCACCACTGCGCACGGGCTGCATCGCCCCGCGCGTTGGCCAGCACGATGAAGCGGCGAAGCGTGTCGTGGAGGAAGAATCCGAGCCACACGCTCTCACCGCGCTGCTGGTCGCCGACGCGGTTCATGCCGTCGTTCCAATCGCCGGTACCCATCAACGGGAGACCACGCTCGCCGAGCAACCGGCAACCGCGCTCCAGCGCGAGGACGCAGTGCGCATACAGCGTGCCGCGCTGTGTCGAAGGCGTGGGCATGTCGTAATACCCTTCCTCTTCCGGTGTCACCGCGCGTCCCTCGATGAAGCCGACCACTTCGTCCAGCACGCTGGCGTCGCCGGTGACCTCCAGGTAACGGCACGCTCCCTGGGGCAGCCACAGATAATCATCCGAGCAGCGGGTGCGCACGCCGCGACCCTGCGGAGGATGCCACCAGTGCATCACATCGCCTTCGGCGAACTGGTGGGCAGCGCAGAGCAGCAGGTGGTCGCGGGTCAGGTCCGGGCGAGCGTGGACGAGGGCGAGTGCGTCCTGCAGCTGGTCGCGGAATCCGAACGCGCCGCCTGACTGGTAATAGCCACTGCGCGCCAGGTAGCGGCAGCCGAGGGTCTGGTAGACCAGCCAGCCATTGGCCAGCGCGTCCAACGCCGGGTCCGGCGTGCGTACCTGCACGGTGGCCAGCACATTGCGCCAGTGGATGCGCACGGCGTCCAGCGCATCGATGGCCTCATGGGCGCCCTGGCGGCTTCGTGCCAACGCGAGCGTTTCGTCGCGGTCGCGCCCCGCGCCAAGGCGGAACGTCGTTTCACTGCGGTCGCCTGGCGCCAGCACCAGCGGCACCTGGATCGCCGCGCAGGGATCCAGGCCCGTACCCAAGCGTCCATCCAGACGTTCGCGACGCAACGCCGCGGGTGCATGCAGGCCACCATTGCGGCCGATGAACTCCAGGCGATCACAGGTCCAGCCGCAGCCCTCGGCATCGGTGTCGAAGAAGGCCATCCGGCCGCCGAACTCGGTGCTGTAGCTGTTGCGCGCCAGCAGCGCCCCGGTCTGCGGGTCGCGTTCCGTGACGACGTGCATGCGCGACTTCGTGCGCAGGTCGCCCATGACCCATTCAACGTAGCCGATGGCCGACAGCCGCCGTGGGCGGCCCGAGAGGTTGTGCAAGCGCAGGACCGAGAACTTCAGCGGCGCGGTGACATCGACGAAGACCCACAACTCGCTGGCGATGCCGTCTTCGATATGCTCGTAGACCGTATAGCCGAAGCCATGGCGGGTACGGTACGCACCGGTGCCCCTGCATGGCAGCGGCATCGGCGACCAGACACGGCCGGTGTCCTCGTCACGCACGTAGAAGGCCTCGCCGCCGGTGTCGGACACCGGATCATTGAGCCAGGGCGTCAAGCGGAATTCGTGTGCATTCTCGAACCAGGTGTAGCCCGGTGCACTCTCGCTGACGACCGTGCCCAGGCGGGCGTTCGCGATCACGTTGGCCCACGGTGCCGGGGTCGGGGCGCCTTCGCGCACCACCACGACGTACTCGCGGCCGTCCTCGCTGAAGCTGCCGGTGCCGTTGTCGAAACGGCCCGCGCCGCGGTACGGAAGGAACGGCCACGGGTCGTCCACTTCTTCGTCGTGCTCGGCACCCGGCGGCAGCCCGGGTTCGGGTCCCGGGTCGGCGACGACGGGCAGCCCGGGCGTCTCTTCCATCGCCAGGGCCAGCTCCTGTTGCTCCGCCTGCGGAACCAGGGCCGGAATCCGGCGCACCGGCAGCGGCTGGCGTCCGACCTGCGCGGCCAGCGTGCCGTCCTCGTCGCTGATCACAACGCGTGCGACCGCCTGCAACAGAATGCGGTCCTCGTGGCTCATGTTCTGCACCGGGCGCACGAAAATGCCGCCCGGGCGATCGAGCAGGCCGGTCTCCGAACTGGCGGCCACCATCCCCAGGATCTGGTCCTGGAGTTCCTGCCGATAGCCGGCCTTGCTGTCGTTCCAGATGACCAGGTCGGTGTTGAGGCCCTTCTGGCGCCAGTACGCATGCGCCTGCACCAGCTGCCTGACCAGTTCCACGTTCTCTGCGTCGGTGACCTTGAGCAGGACGATGGGCAGGTCGCCTGAGATGGCATGGCCCCACAGCCCGGATTGTCCTCGCTGGTTCTGCTGGAGGACGGCGGCGCCCGCGCGCAGCAGCGGATTGGAATACAACACGTGGCTGGCCAGACGCTCGTACAGCGACGCCTCTGCCTGGCTGGCGTTGATCTGCCGGCGCACCACCTGGCTGTGCGTCCAGGCCAGGTCGAAGACGCGGTCGGCCAGGCGGCGATCACGGTATTTGTCTACCAGTGACTCGCAACCGGAGCGGTCGGCGCCGATGCCGTACACCATGTCCAGCTGCACCGTCTGCTCGGGCTCAAGCACCACGCGGACGCGGATCGCCACGATCGGGTCGAGCACCGAGCCGTCCGTGCCGGAGAGCTCGGTATCGGTGGTCAACGCCTGCGGTGTCCGCGGCGTATTGCCACGACCGAGGAAGCGTGCGCGGTCGGTTTCGTAGGAGATCGCCACCACCTCGGCGTCATGCACCGCCGCCAGATGGAACATCCACGGCGGTACCTCGTCGTGCGAACGGGGCCGGCGCGTGCATAGCACGGCCTGCTTGGCCGACAGGATCTCGCTCTGCACGAAGAGGTTGCTGAAGGCCGGATGCGCATCGTCGGATGCGGCGGGGGCGAGCACCACTTCGGCATAGGTGGTGATTTCCACCGTGCGCTGGCGACGGCTGCGGTTGGTCAGGCGCAGGCGCCTGAGCTCGATGTCGTCCTCGGCGGAGATGGCGACCTGCAGGTGGCTCTCGCAGCCGCGGCGGGCACCGCGGAACTCTGCCTTGGCGTCGGAGAAGATCGCCTCGTAATTGTCCACTGCCACGCAGGTGGGCTGGTAGGCGGCAGACCAGAACTCGCCGCTGTCCACGTCGCGCAGATAGCAGAACGAGCCCCAGGCATCGGTGGTGCCGTCTTCGCGCCAACGGGTGAGTGACAGGTCGCCGTGGCGACTGTAGCCGCCGCCGGCATGGGTCAGCATGCCGTGGTAGCGGCCGTTGGACAGCAGCTGCACTTCAGGGCGCGGACCACCCGGATCGCGCAGGACGCGCAGGGAGGTCTCGTGCTCGGCCATGGCGGCGTGCTCGCCCAGGGATTCGACCTCATGGGGATGGAATACACCGATGCGCGGGATGCGTTCCTGCAGCAGCAGGAGGGTGGACTGGAACTCGACATCGGCAACGAAGCGGCGCTGCATCGGCTGGTCGCGCAACAGGTAATCCAGCGACAGCAGGCCCATGCCCTGGTGGTGGGCCATGAACGAACGCAACAGCACGTGATCCTGCCCCGGCGGTACACGGGCGGGGGTGTAGTCGATCGCTTCGTACATGCCGAAGCGTCCGGAGAAGCCCAATCCTTCGAGCGCCTGGAGGTTCTGGCACGCTGCTTCCGGCGCCACCATCAGCGCCATCATGCTGGCATAGGGCGCGATGACCCGATCCTGGCCCAGGCCGCGCTTGAGACCCAACCCCGGCACGCCGAACGCCCGGTACTGGTAGTTCAGGCGGGCATCGACGGCGTTGTAGCCGGACTCGGATACGCCCCACGGCAGGTTCAAGGTACGGCCGTAGACGATCTGCGCCTCGACCGCGTGACGTGCGGTCTGGTCGAGCAGGGTGTCCGGATAGCTCGGCATCACCAGCTGCGGCATGAGGTACTCGAACATCGAGCCACTCCATGACAGCAGCGTCGGCGTGCCGTTGACTTCGGTGAGCATCCGGCCGAGCGCGAACCAGCTCTCCTGCGCCAACTGACCCTGGGCAATGGCGACGAAGGCGCACAGCCGCGCTTCGGAGGCCAGCAGGTCGTAGAAGCTGTTGTCGAGGCGATGGTCGTCGACGTTGTAGCCGATCGAGAGCAGGTTGCGGGTACGGTAGAACAGGAACCCGTATTCCATCAGCGAGAACTGCCCGGCACGGTGCGCCAGAGCGTGCAGCTGCTCGATCCGCGCGCGCGCGTCCGCACCGGCCGTACCGGGCAGGGCGGCCAGCTGGCGCAGGCTGGGCACCGGCGCCTCGCCGTCCACGGCGGCAGCGGCAGGGAGGTCGGCGAGTGCCGCCTGGGCGGCATGGCATTCGGCAGCGAACAGGGCCGGCCAGTGCAGCTCACCCTCCTCGGGCGACTCCGGTGCCAGCCACTGCGCCAGCACGGCATCGGCCAGGCCGGCCAGCTCCTGCAACCGGGCGAGCAGCTGCGCCGTCCCGCGGGGACGGTCGCTACGCGTTGACGCCAGGCGCTGGCGGAGGTGGTTGAGCGCCTCGCCGAGCGGCGTGTCACCGGGGCGATGGCGCTGGCGTTCCTCTTCCAGCACGCCGAGCGTATCGGCCAGGCCGTCGAACGTGTGCGGCGCCAAGACAGGCGCGTCGACCAGCGCGAGCAGGCCTTGGCGCAGTGTCAGCAGATGGCCAGCCAGGTTGCCGCTGTCCACGGTGGAGACGTAGCGTGGCGGCAGCGGCGCCAGGGTTTCGGTGTCGTACCAGTTCAGGAAGTGGCCGCGATGGCGCGGCAGCTGGTCCAGCGTATCGAACGTAAGGGCGGTACGTTTGGCGACCGCACCCTGCTGGAGATACCCGAAATCCCACGCGGACAGATTGGCCAGCAGGGACAGGCCGATGTTGGTCGGCGACGTGCGGCGCGCGACGACCAGCGTCGGATGCTCCTGGATGTTGTCCGGTGGGAGCCAGTGATCCTGCTCGCGTACCCAGGCCTGGAAGAACGACCAGGTGCGCCGCGCCAGCCGGCCGAGGAAGGCCCGCTGGGTCACGGACAGTTCGGCCACGCTCGCCGCCGGCGGCCGGCCCAGCCACGCCATCAAGGCGGGCGCGAAGGTCCACGCCAGCAGCAGGGGCAGGGCCACAGGCAGCGCCTGCGGATGCACGCTGGCCACGACCGCCGCCAGCGCGAGCGCCAGCAGCGACGCCGGTGCCATCACACGCCATTCCGCGCCGCGGTCGCCGCCGAGACGGCGCTCGACCTCGCTGGAGGGGTTCCATTGCAGCAGGTGACGGCGGGTGATGGCCATGCGCCAGAGCGTGCGCAGGATCGCACCACCGGCCAGCAACGCCTCGTAGGGCAGGCAGGCGATCTGGGTGCACGCGCGCAGCAACGACTGCAACGTACCGCGCCCGACCATGATGTAGTGCGCTTCCAGCGGCGTGTCTTCCGGAACGCTCAGCGCATCGCGCAGCATGCCGATCAGCGGCGGCGCGAACCACAGCGCCAGCACCCACGCCGTCCATGCGGCCGGGTTTCCGGCATACAGCCAGCCCGCCATCAACAAGGCCAGCGCCGCGATCGGCACCAGGCTCCGGCGCAGGTTGTCCAGCAACTTGCCGCGCGACAGCAGGCTGAGCCGGTTGCGTTCCCATCCGGATCCCGGGCGCGGCGTCCACGGCAGCAACCACGGCAGCAGCTGCCAGTCGCCACGAATCCAGCGCGCACGGCGCTTGGCGTCGGCGGCGTAGCGTTCGGGATAGTCCTCGTACAGGCGCACGTCGCTGACCAGCCCTGCGCGTGCATAGCAGCCTTCCAGCAGGTCATGGCTGAGGATGCGGTTCTCGGGCAGGCGGCCCTCGAGCGCATGCTCGAAGGCTTCGACGTCATAGATGCCCTTGCCCACGAACGAGCCTTCGTCGAACAGATCCTGGTAGACGTCCGAGACCATGCGCGTGTACGGGTCGATACCCGGCTCGCTGCCGAACATCCGGGCAAAACGCGAGGTGCGGCGCCGGCCCAGGCTGGTGCCGACGCTGGGCTGCAGGATGCCGTAGCCTTCCACCACGCGTTGCAGCGTCGGATCGAAGCGCGGGCGGTTGAGTGGGTGCGCCAGGGTGGCGACGAAGGCGCGTGCCGCATCCCGCGGAAGTTGTGTGTCCGAATCCAGGGTGATCACGTAGCGGACGCCGATCAGAGCCGCCGCGTCACCGACGACGCGCATGAACGCGGCCGCATTGCCCTGGCGGAGCAGGGCGTTGAGCGCGGCCAGCTTGCCGCGCTTGCGCTCGTGTCCCATCCACACGCCTTCGCCCGGGTTCCATTGCCTGGGGCGGTGCAGCAGGTAAAAGCGATCGCCGCGCTCTGGCGCGTAACGACGGTTCAATTCCTCGATCCGCTCCACGGCATGCGCAAGCAGGGTGGCGTCCGTCGGCGTCTCGGCTGCCGCGGCATCGAGAAAGTCGGTCAGCAGCACGAAGCGCAGCTGGGGATCGCGGTTGGCCAGGAAGCGGACCTCCAGCGCTTCGGTCAGGACGTCGATGCCGTCGATGCTGGACAGCATCGACGGGACCGCGACCACGGTGGCGCAGGCGGCAGGGATGCCTTCGCTGAAATCGAGCTTGGGCAGCGGCCTGGGCGTGACCAGCACCGTCGCGGTCCAGTTGACCAGGACGATGCCCAGCTCGCTGAAGACCAGCAGCCCGAGCAGCGCGGCCAGCCAGACGGGCGCCGCGCCACTGCCGGTGGCCAGCAGGCCGCCGGTGGCCAGCACCGCAAGCAGGATGATCGGCAGCAGGTAAAGAGCCAGCGGCACGCGATGCGCCAGTCGCGGTGCCTTGCGGTGGCGCGGGGCTGCCTCGGCCACCGCGTCAATGGTGGCGTTCACGCCTTCGCCGACGAGCCAGTAGCCCACGTGCGTGCGCGGCCCCTCGAGCGGCGCAGCTCGTGCCAGGTCCAGCGCGATGGTCGCAACGCGCTCCTCGGCGACGCGGCTGCCGCGGGCAATCTTCTCCACCACGTGGCGATAGGCGTCGCGGGTGCCGAAATCCATCTGCGCATAGACGCCCATGGGGTCGTCCCGCAGCCGCTGCTCGACCACGCTCATATCTTCGACAAAGGTGCGCCAATCCATGGTGGAGAGGAAGCGCAGGCTGCCGATGCTGTTGCCGATCGAGACCTGGTCGGCCGCCTGTTGCTGCCCCTCGGCGGCGACCAGTTCGTCGATGCGCTGCCCGGCCGCGGCTGCCCACTGTTCCAGCCAGGCGACGGGCATGGCCCATGCGCCGCCGCGCCCCTGCAGCGAGCGGGTCAGTTCGGCAATGAAGGCGCCGGTCAGAGGTGGCTCGGAGCGTGCCATGTCGGCGACCACCAGGACCACATCGGTAGGGGTGTCGGAGGCAGCGCGATTGAGGTTGTCCGCCCATTGGGCGGCCAGGCCACGGTCTGTCCCGTCGCGCATCACCCGCGCCGCCATGCGCCGCAGATTCTCCAGCAGGGCCAGGCGCAGCATGATGGGCACGGCCCACAGTTCGCCCAGGCTCAGCGGCGCGAGCGACTGGTACGAGGCGATGAAGCGGCCCAGGGTATCGGCATCAATGCGGCCATCGCCGTGCGCGATGGCCTGCATCGACAGTTCATACACGCGCGGCAGCCCGGCGGAGGGGCCGCCGACAAGCGAGGGCAACTGCCGGCTGTAGCCGCGCGGCAGGTGGCGTCGCGCAGTCTGGATCTGTTCTTCGATCAGGTAGTAGTTGTCGAGCAGCCATTCCCCGGCCGGGGTCACCGGCCGCTGTTCGCGCACTACGTTGCTGAGCAGCGTGTTGGCGTCTTCGAGGACACGCTCGTTGGCCTGCAGGCGATCGAGCAGGCGCTCTGCGCCAGGTCGCATCCGCACCCGATGCTGGCGCGCCAGTGCGCGGCCGTACACCTCCATCTGTTCAACGCTGTACAGCGCGGCACGCAGTGGGACCTCGGTGGCTTCGATGGCCGGGACCGAGGCCTGGCGCTCACGCCAACGCCAACGCACGAGCCGACGCAGGCGGAGCCAACGACCAAAAAGACGACGAAAGTGGGGCATGGGTTACCGAGGGGGCAGGTCGCGGCCTTCATAGTTGCATTTGGGGTGCCTTGGTAGCTGTGAAGGTCGGGTGCGGCTGGCGGGGCCGGCCCTGCCGTCAAGCGTTGGCCGAAGTGCACTTGCTCTACACTGGGTTGAGCGGGTTCCCGCCGTCACGCCGATTCATCCAAGGGGATAAGCAAGATGCGTCTGAAGTCGATCGGGGCGGCACTGTCGCTCGCATGTCTGTGCGCCGCTTCCGCCAGTGCGGAGACCGCTGTGCCTCTCTCCTTCGCAGATCGCCTGGCGCAGGCAGGGTCGCCGCTGACCGTGCGGCCGGAGGGCTTCTCGGGCCCGGGCGCCGCCATTCTGTCGGACGCTGTAGAGGCCAGCCGGTACGTCCTCATCGGCGAGAGCCATTTTTCGCGTGAGATTCCCGCCTTCACCACGAACGTCTGTCGATTGATGGCGCCCGGCGGCCTGACCGCCATGGCCGTCGAGACCGGTCCGGAGGTCGCCACTGCAGTCGACGCACGGATGAGAGCGCCGGACCGCGAACAGCAGATTACCGACTTCATGACCACCTATCCCGACGCCATGGCGTTTCTCAACAGCCGCGCCGAAGGCCAGACGGTGGCCGAGTGCGCCGCTGTTGCCGGGCCGGACTTCACGTTGTGGGGGCTGGATCAGGAGTTTCTGGGGGTAAGCGGCTATCTGTTCGACCAGATGCTGGCGTCCGCCCCAGGGCCGCTCGCCCGTGCCCAGATCGAGGCCTTGGCCAGACAGGAGCGGACGGCCGTACAGGCCGCGCTCGCCTCCGGCTCACCCATGGACCTGTTCCTGTTGAAGGTCACCGATGCGACGCTGGATACGGCGGGGAAAGCCATCGACCAGGACGGCGGCGACCGGGCAAAGGCCCTGTTCGCCGCCTTGCGCGAAACGCGCGCCATCTATCAGGCCTCGCAGTCGGGTCGTGGCGATCCGAACGGACGCAGGGCGCGCCTGATGAAGCGGACGCTCGCGGCCCATTTCGACGCGGTGCCGCAGGCGCGCGTGCTGATGAAGTTCGGCGCCTTTCATCTCTACAAAGGCTACAACCCGCTTGGCCAGCGCGACGTGGGTAACTTCGTCGCCGAACATGCCGACGGACAGGGCGTGAAGGCCGTGCACCTGATGGTGGGTGGCGCGAAAGGTGTCGGCGCCGGATACAACGGGGTCGGTCGCCCGATGAAGGTGTACGACTTCGATGCGACCACCGGCAAGGACAGCGACTGGCGCAAGGATGTGATGTCGGCCCGCCCCTCGGGCATGGCACCGGGCGACTGGATCCTGGTGGATCTGCGCCGTTTGCGCAGCAAGGATATGGACGACCTGACGCCTGAGTGGCGCGAGCTCATCCTCGGCTACGACCTCGCCGTTGTGGCGCCGGAACTGTCTCCGTCGACCAAGCTCGGGCCGCCGGATGTCCGCTAGTGGAAGGCGGATGAGCGCCATGAAGACTGGTCGGAGACGCCGTTGGAGGGTGTCTGAGTGTCAGGCTCGCCAGCGTTCAAGTACTGAACGTCTGCTCCTGGCGGAGCGCGGACATGGGGCGGCCGCAGGTGATCAGGGTTCGCTATCAGGGGCAGGGTGGTCGCGTTTAGTCTCTGAGTCGCGTGTAGCAGCCTGTTGGCACTGTGGAATTCAGTAAACATACTGACGAGTAACCGGCAGTTGTGCGGATGCGCGTGGCAGCAGGCAAAAATAGACTCGATGCTCCCAAGTGGAGCTCGACATGTCATCTACGCCGATGGGTATGGCAAAGGGGACGGGGGATGTCCGGGGGCGCTCTCGAGAGGCGTTCCGGCTGACCGCGTTGGCATCCGCCTGCTTCATGAGCTACGCAACCTTTGCGGCCCCGCCTCCGGACCATGGGTTGGAACCCTTGCCCACGCTGTCGGGAACGACGCTGCTGACCGCACCGTCGGAGGGGGCTGGCTGCCAAGGCATCCAGACCAACCCTCGCGTGGTATCACTGTGCGACGGCGCCACGCACGCGCTACCCGATGCAACGATCCCCGGGACGACCTGGGACGTGGTCCGGGTGGGGTATGGCACCACGGCTACATTCAACGGTTACAACATCGTGGCCGAGATACCGACCGGCGGCGCGGGCTTCTTCAGCCCCATCACCGTGTTCAGTGGGCCGGATGGCGCCTATGCGGTCGCAACCGGCACGTTCACCAACACCACGATCTACATGGCACCCCAATCCCTGGCCAACGCCATCGCGACCACGGGGGGCGTACTCAACCTGGGGGCGGGCACGGTAGTGGGCCTCAATCCCGCCAACACCTACTCGCCGACCATGACCCTCGCAGCGCTGACGGCGTTCGGAGGCGGTGTGGTCAACGCCAACGGCACGGTGGTCAATCTGCCCACCACGTTGGCCACCGCGTTCCAGATCACGAACTCCGGACCTGGGGGCGGTCTGCCGGGTCAAAGTGCTCTGGGCCAGATCAATGCGTCGAACATGACCGTCACGTTGGGCGATGGAATCGCTGGCACCGGCCGGACCCGTGGAGCGCTGGTCGGCGGAGAGGCCGAGTTGAACCTGACCGACAGCACGATCACCGCAGGCAACTACTCGCTGGGCATCTACAACTACTTCGCCGGGTCCTACACAGGCGCCATCGCAGGCTCCCGATCAAATGTCCTCCGCAGCTCGATCACGCTCGGCAATGACAGCGTTGGGTGGTGGGGCAATGGCGCACTCGCACCGGCCCGCCTCACCGCCACCGACAGCCAGTTCAACGTCGGCACCGGAAGCTGGGGCCTTTTCATGGCCACGGGCGCTGTCGGGCGCCTTACGAACACGACGGTTTCAGCGGGCGCGAACAGCTTCGGTGCCCTGATGCATGACGGCACCAGCCTGACCATCGATGGAACCAGTGCCATCACTGCGACCGGAGCAGGGTCTGTCGGCATTCGGAACGACTCTGGAGCCGTCGTGTTTGGCTCGGGCACTCCGGGCATCACGGGCGGTGATCTCGGCTTGAACGGCATCGCCGCAAGCACCTTCGAGCTTCAGTCCGGGAGCACGCTTCGGGTAGGCGTCGGACAAAACGCGGCGACGGCCATCCAGTTGGATGCAAGCACGTTCATTGGTGCCGGGGGTTCGTCATTGGCCGTCTCGGCAAGTGGCTCAACGGGTACCGGCATTTCCCTCACCAATGCCGCTGTCTTCAACCATGCGGGCACCATCGCCGTCTCCGGTCCCGGCACCGCTCTCTCGGCGAACGGCAGCGGCACGAGCGCAGTGCTGTCGGGTGGAGGCACTGCCAGCGGTGGTGGGGCGGGCGCCCCGGTAATCCAGGTCAGCGATGCAGCAACCCTGGACGCGACCAACGTGGTGGTGAACTCTGCGGCTACTGGCGCGGCCGTGCCTGCCCTGTTGCTCACGGGAGCAGATGCCTCAGTCCGGTTCGCCCGCGGGAGCCTGGGCAATGCCCAAGGCGGCACGGTGACCATAGACGGGACTGGGGCGTTGGTTGATCTAAGCGATACCCAGGTAGGTGGCAGTGGGCAATGGCTGGACGTGGGCCCCGCTGCCGGCGGCTCCGCGGCGGCCGATGGCATCCTGACCATCGCCCGCTCCACGCTGACAGGCTCCGCTCAGACTGCCCTTGGCAGCACGTCCTCAGTCACGCTCATCGACAGCACGTGGTTCCTCACCGGCTCGTCGGTGCTGACCGACCTGGTCAACGACCCCAGCGTGATCGATTTCGCTCCCCCTGTCGGCCCACCCACATTGGCCAGCAGCTACAAGACGCTTACCGTGAACCGCTATGCCGGCGATGGGACGCTGGCGATGAACGCTTGGCTTGCTGCCGATGACTCGCCCTCTGATCGCCTGGTCATCCTCGATGGCACAGGGACGGGGCCGGGAACCATCCAGGTGCGAAACACCGGCGGGGGAGGCGCGCTTACCGCCGCTGACGGCATCTTGTTGGTCCAGGCGGTCAACTCGACCACAGCCGCTGACACGTTCGCACTTTCGGCCCCGGTCGTGGCCGGGCCGTATGAGTATTTCCTTTACCGCGGAGGTGCCAGTGGCGTCGGCTCCGCCGACAACCAGAACAGCTGGTTCCTGCGGTCGACGATCGACTGCGCCGCCCCCGGTGCTCCGGTCCCGCCATGCCCGGCACCGCCAAACCCTCCGCCCGTTCCGCCGCCGACACCCCCTGTGCCACCGGTGCCACCGACGCCTGCATATCGGCAGGAGGTGTCGCTTGCCGCCGCCTTGCCGGTCATGTCCGCGCTGTATGGCCGGGCGCTGGTGGACACCCTGCACGAGCGCGTCGGCGACCAACACCTGCTCAGGCAGCGCACCGATCTGGACGAAGACCGGACCGGCTTGAATGGCGCATGGGTGAGAGTGCTGGCCCACGACGGCGAGCGGGACGGCGGGAACCAGGGAATCTACGGAAACCGTGGCCCGGGCTTCGATTACCGATTCCAAGCGCTTCAG
Source organism: Stenotrophomonas sp. TWI1149 (assembly GCF_039673155.1). NCBI lineage: Bacteria > Pseudomonadati > Pseudomonadota > Gammaproteobacteria > Lysobacterales > Lysobacteraceae > Stenotrophomonas > Stenotrophomonas sp. TWI1149. The sequence goes on along the minus strand of NZ_JBDJLB010000004.1, from coordinate 21,088 downwards.
ATCGGGTTGGACTTCTACCGCTCCATCGACTCAGAGGGCAACCGTCAGCACGCAGGTGGCTACCTGGCCTACGGCAAGGGCAAGGGAGACGTTCGCCACAACATTCTGGATCATGACTTCCACGCCGGCAGCGACGAGTTCGATGCCCGCACGATCGGCGCCTACTGGACCGGGTTCAACGCCCGCGGCGGCTACCTGGATGCCGTGGCCCAATACACGTCATATGACCTGCGCGCGCGATCGACACGGTTGCCCGACACCTTCACCAACGGCAATGGCACGGTTCTTTCGCTGGAGGGCGGGTGGCCCTTCGCCCTGGGTTCGGGTGACACCGCGGAAGATCTGACCGGTTGGAGAATCGAACCCCAGACGCAGGTGATCTGGCAGCGCGTGGACGTCGACGACTTGGTCGATGACATCGCGCGCGTACGCTACAGCGACGGCGATTCCACGGTGGGCAGGTTGGGCATCCGGCTCAACCGCATCGGCAGTGGCCAGGGCCGCAACGGCGGCGCCCGGGCCAGCGATGCGTGGCTTCGCCTGAACGCGTGGCACGAGTTCAACGGATCGCCCCGGACAGAGTTCTCCAGCGCGACCGGGTATGTGCCTTTTACGGCCGACCTCGGCGACAGCTGGGGCGAGGTCGGCCTGGGAGGTACGTGGCAGGTAAGTGATACCGGCTACTTGTTCGCGGACGTCGATTACACGTGGAGCTTCAACGGCGATGAGACATCCTGGAACAGCAAGGTGGGCATGCGTTGGAACTGGTGACTTGCCACCACGATCGCGTGAGGATGGCTTCAAGAAGCCCTCCCGCTACGGCAGTTCCACCACCACTTTGCCCTTCGCCCGACCGCTCTCCACATGCGCCAGCGCACCCTGGGTATCCTGGAACGGGAATACCCGATCAATGACGGGAGCGATTGCGCCGGACTCGACGAGTGATGTGATGGTGCTCAGTTGCGCCCCATCAGCCCGCATGAAGACGAAGGAGTACGTCACCCCTTTCAGTTTGGCCTTCCTGCGGATGCCAAGGCTGAGCAGGCGCATGACCTGCTTGAGCGGCCAGGCCAGCCCGCGCGCAGCGGCAAAGCTGGGCGTGGGCGGCCCCGAGATGGAAATAAGATGGCCACCCGGCTTGAGGATCTGCAGCGATCGCTGCAGTTCATCCTTGCCCAGGCTGTAGAGCACCACATCGTAGCCGTGCAGTTCCGTAGCGAAATCCTGCTGCCTGTAATCGATGACCACGTCCGCGCCCAAGTCCTTCACCCAGGCCACGTTCGGCGTACTGGTGGTGGTGGCAATGAACGCGCCGAGGTGCTTGGCCAGCTGGATCGCTACGGAGCCGACGCCGCCTGAGCCCGCTTGGATGAAGACCTTCTGCCCGGGCTTCAGCTGGGCGGTTTCGACCAGTGCCTGCCACGCGGTCAGCGCGACCAGCGGCAGCGAGGCCGCCTCCACCATGGTGAGGTTGTTGGGTTTGAGTGCCACAGACGTAGACTTGACGGCGATGAACTCCGCGAACGTCCCGATGCGGTCATCGTCGGGACGTGCGTACACCTCGTCGCCTGGCTTGAACTGGCGAACGCTGGCGCCGACGCGCTCCACCGTACCGGCCAGGTCGTTGCCCAGAATAAGCGGCAGGCGGTACGGCAGGATCACCTTGAACTCGCCCCGCCGGATCTTCGTGTCCAGCGCGTTGACGCTGGCAGCATGCACCCGGATGAGCACATCGTCATCGCGCAGCGACGGCGTCGGCACGTCATCGATGCGTCCTGTTTCGTTCTTGCCATAGCGGTCGATGAGGAAGGCCTTCATGCGCGATAGCGCTCCGCTGCCTGCGCCTGCCGGACGTCCGAGAGCAGGCCCTGGCGCGATGCCTCCAATGTGTCCCAGCGTTCGGCCACATGCAGCGGCGGGATGGTCACGGTCTCGCGACGATCAAAACCGACCAGGGCGGCATCCACCAGCTCGCCGACATCCATCACCTCCGACAACGTACTGATGTCGATGCCGGCACGCTCCCAGATCTCGGTGCGCGTGGCGGCAGGCAGCACGGCCTGCACATACACGCCCTTGGGCGACAGTTCCAGGCTGAGCCCCTGCGACAGGAACAGGACGAAGGCCTTGGTCGCACCGTAGACGGACATGCCGAACTCGGGTGCCAGACCCACCACCGAGCCGATGTTCACGATAGCGCCTTCGCCGGCGTCGCCCAGTCGCGGTGCAACGGCGGCGGCGAGGCGCGTCAGGGCGAGGGTGTTCAGTGTCACCAGCTGGTCGATGCTGTCGGCCGACTGCGCGGTGAAGCCGCCGGACTGGGCCATGCCCGCGTTGTTGATCAGGACGCCGATGCGGGCGTCGTCGCGCAGGCGGGTTTCCACGTTGGCCAGATCGGTGTGCTGGGTGAGGTCGGCCGGCAGGACGTCGACGGCGACCCCGGTGTCCTGGCGCAGGCGGGCGGCCAGTGTGTCCAGGCGCGCCTTGTCGCGCGCGACCAGCACCAGGTCGTGGCCGCGGCGTGCGAAGCGTTCGGCGTAAACGGCGCCGATGCCGCTGGAGGCGCCGGTGACGAGGACGGTGGGAAGCAGGCTCATGGTGTGTCTCGTGGAAATGGGTGGGCGAACGGCTACTGCGGCGTCGTATCTGTCAATGCGTTCAAGGTCGCGCGGTCTTCAGGACGGCGGAAGCCCTCGAGCGCGGCTGCGACACAATGATGATGATCGTAATCTTAGATGTCAACGGTTTGATGATGCACATAATCTAAGTGTGATAAAGTGCCTTACTTCCGCAGCACAGCGTTGCAGGGCATCGTTCATGAAGGTCACCAAGGCACAGGCGCAGGCCAACCGGGCGCACATCGTCGAAACCGCCTCCACGCTGTTCCGGGAGCGGGGATACGATGGCGTTGGCGTGGCAGACCTGATGGGGGCCGCGGGTTTTACCCACGGCGGCTTCTACAAGCACTTCGCCTCCAAGACCGACCTGATGGCTGAAGCTGCCACCTTTGGTTTTGAGGCATCCGCCGAGGCCTTGGCCGAGACCGATCTGCGTGCGTTCCTGACCTGTTACCTGTCCCGTGAACACCGGGATGCGCCGGGGCAGGGCTGCACGATGGCGGCACTGTGCACGGACGCCGCGCGTCAGCCGGCGTCGGTCAAGGCTGCGTTCGCAACCGGTATCGAAGCGCGGCTGGCAGCGGGAGCAGGTCCCGAGGGTCACGTGGATGCCGCTGCTGCTGAGCGCAGCCGTGCGCGGCGGATCGCCCTGATTGCGCAGGCGGTGGGCGCGGTGGTGTTGTCGCGGTCCTGCCCGGATGATGCGGCGCTGGCCGACGAGATTCTGGACGCCTGTCGGGACGACATACTGGCGCGGTTGCCGGATGCCCCTGTGGCCTGAGGCTGTCCTTCGGCGCTGAGTACCGTTGCGGTCACCACGGCAACAGGCTGGGGTGAACCCATACCCGATCGGTCACCGTTTGCCCGGTTCACTCCGCGGCGCTACCCTTGGCCCATGTCCATTTCACCCTCCGCAGCGCTTGACGCCGGGCGCGGCCCCGCTGAGCACGATGTGCGCACGCAGATCATCGAGGCGGCCACCGCGCACTTCAGCCACTACGGCTACGACAAGACCACGGTGTCCGACCTGGCCAAGGCCATTGGTTTCTCCAAGGCCTACATCTACAAGTTCTTTGCCTCCAAACAAGCCATCGGGGAGGTCATCTGCGCCAATTGCCTCGGGCAGATCGAAAGCGAGGTGCATGCCGCCTTGAAGGGCGTTCAAGCGCCACCTGAAAGGCTTCGTGTTCTGTTCACCGTCATCGTGGAGGCCAGTCTTCGCCTGTTCCTCCAGGATCGCCGGCTCTATGAAATTGCCGTGGCGGCCGCGACCGATCACTGGCCCTCGACCCAGGCCTACCAAGGTCGCATCCGGCAGCTTGTCGAAGAGATCCTGGCAGCTGGACGCGCCTCCGGCGCATTTGAGAACTCAACGCCGCTGGAAGAGACCAGCCGCGCGGTCTACCAGGTGCTGGTGCCGTATCTGAACCCGGTGACGCTTCCCCACCTGTCGGTCTGGCATGAGGAAGCGCCTACCGCACTGCAGGACCTGGTGCTTCGGAGTCTGTCCCCGCTGCGGTAGTGACTATTGACGTAAATGGTCACTAGGAACAGAATGCGTCCGGATACCCCACTCCGGAAGTCTGTATGCGGCGCCGTTTTGTGTTCACAGCCATCTCCTGTGTTGTTACGTTGTTCCTTGCAGCCTGCGGAACGTCGGATGACATCGACCCCCGGACTGCGCCGCCCATCGTCCGGGTTGCCACCGTGCAACCGGGCGCGGGAAACGCGCGCACATTCACCGGCACCATCGCGGCAAGGGTGCAGAGCGATCTGGCATTCCGGGTGGGAGGCAAGCTTACTGAGCGCCTCGTCGAGACGGGTCAGACGGTCAAGCGCGGCGATGTGCTCTACCGGATGGACCCCAGCGATCTGAACCTGGCCGCGGCCGCCCAGCAGCAGGCCGTCATCGCGGCGCGTGCGCAGAGCGCGCAGGCCACGGCCGACGAAGCGCGGTATCGCGATCTGGCGGCCCAGGGCGTCGTGTCACGATCATCCTACGACCAGATCAAAGCGGCGGCCGATGCGGCGGCCGCACAGCTCGGAGCGGCCGAATCCCAAGCCCGGGTTGCGCGCAATGCGAGCCAGTACACAGCGCTCGTTGCCGATGCCGACGGGGTGGTCATGACCATCAACGCCGAGCCGGGTCAGGTCGTGGCGGCGGGGCAGGTGGTTGCCCGGCTTGCCCGCGCGGGGAGCCGAGAGGCGGTCGTCCAACTGCCGGAAACGCTTCGTCCCCTGATCGGCTCGGTCGCCTTGGCGTCTTCGTTCGGGGGAAACGGCAGGATTCCCGCGCGGTTGCGCGTGCTCTCTGAATCGGCAGACGCCGCAACCCGGACCTTCGAAGCCCGTTACACGTTGGAAGAGGGCAGTGCCCCACTGCCGCTGGGTTCAACGGTGGCGGTCGAGCTTGCGGGCTCGGCACCTGCCGGTGTCCCGGCTGGATTTGAGGTTCCGCTGGGGGCGTTGTTCGATCCCGGCACCGGAACCGGCGTATGGGTGATCAGCGGTGAGCCGCTCAAAGCCAGCTGGATGCCGGTCGCCGTCAAGCAGTTGGGCGACGATCAGGCCTTGGTCGAGGGCAGGTTGAAGGCCTCGGATCGCGTGGCGGCGCTTGGCGCACACCTGCTGCGGGAAGGGCAGGTGGTTCGTCTGGCTGACACGGCCAGGAGCACCGCTGCAGATGGGGCCCATCAGTGAGTGGGTTCAACCTGTCCGCGCTTGCGGTGCGCGAGCGCGCCATCACGGTCTTTCTGATCTTTCTGATTTCCGTAGCCGGCATCGTGTCGTTCTTCCAGCTCGGCCGCGCGGAGGACCCCGCGTTCACCGTCAAGGTCATGACCATCGTAACGGCCTGGCCAGGTGCCACGCCGACGGAAATGCAGGACCAGGTCGCCGAGAAGCTGGAAAAGCGACTGCAGGAACTGCGCTGGTATGACCGCAGCGAAACCTACACGCGGCCTGGCTTGTCCTTCACCACGCTGACATTGCAGGACGGTACGCCGCCTTCGGAGGTGCAGGAGGAGTTTTACCAGGCGCGCAAGAAGATGGCCGACGAAGCGGCGAACCTGCCCGCAGGCGTGATCGGGCCGATGGTCAACGACGAATATGCGGACGTCACCTTCGCTCTGTTCGCACTGAAAGCGAAGGGTGAGCCGTTCCGTGTGCTTGCACGCGACGCTGAAACCCTGCGCCAGCGCTTGCTGCACGTGCCTGGCGTGAAGAAGGTCAACATCATCGGTGAGCAGCCCGAGCGCATCTATGTGGAGCTTTCGCACGAACGCCTGTCGAACCTTGGCATCACACCACAGCAGGTGTTCGGGGCGCTCAACGGACAGAATGCCCTGACGCCCGCAGGCTCGGTCGAGGCCATGGGCCCGCAGATCTTCATCCGCCTGGATGGGGCGCTGGACCAGCTGGAGAAGATCCGCGATACGCCGGTCATTGCACAGGGCAAGACGCTGAAACTGCGGGACATTGCGACCGTCAAGCGGGGTTATGAGGATCCGTCGACCTTCATGATCCGCAACGGCGGCGAGCCGGCGATGCTGCTTGGGATCGTGATGCGTGACGGCTGGAACGGCCTGGATCTCGGCGCCTCACTCGACGCGGAGGTCAAGAAGATCAATGCCGGCCTCCCGGTAGGGATGGCGCTGGACAAGGTCACCGATCAGGCGGTGAACATCAGTGCCTCGGTCGACGAGTTCATGATGAAGTTCTTCGCCGCGCTGCTGGTGGTGATGCTGGTGTGCTTTGTCAGCATGGGGTGGCGGGTGGGTGTCGTCGTGGCCGCAGCTGTGCCGCTGACGCTGGCTGCCGTGTTCATGGTCATGGCCGCAACCGGCAAGAACTTCGACCGCATCACGTTGGGCTCGCTGATCCTGGCGCTTGGCCTGCTGGTGGACGACGCAATCATCGCCATCGAAATGATGGTAGTGAAGATGGAGGAGGGCTACAGCCGGGTCAAGGCATCGGCCTACGCGTGGAGCCATACGGCAGCGCCGATGCTGGCTGGCACCCTGGTGACTGCGGTGGGGTTCATGCCCAACGGCTTTGCCCGGTCCACTGCGGGCGAATACACAAGCAATATGTTCTGGATCGTGGGCATCGCGCTGATCGTGTCGTGGGTGGTCGCGGTGTTCTTTACGCCTTACCTGGGGGTGAAGCTTCTCCCTGAACTCAAGACCGTCGAAGGCGGGCACAGCAGTCTCTACGACACGCCGCGCTACAACCGCTTCCGATCGATCCTGGCGCGCGTGATTGCACGCAAGTGGCTTGCTGCTGGGTCGGTGATCGCACTGTTCGTGCTCTCGGTAGTGGGCATGGGGCTGGTGAAAAAGCAGTTCTTCCCCATCTCTGACCGTCCGGAGGTGTTGGTCGAAGTGCAGATGCCCTACGGCACGGCCATCGAACAGACCAGCCTGGCGACCCGGAAGGTGGAGAAGTGGCTCTCGGCGCAGGAGGAAGCGAAGATCGTCACGGCTTACATCGGTCAGGGCGCGCCCCGGTTCTATCTCGCCATATCGCCCGAACTGCCGGACCCGGCGTTTGCCAAGATCGTGGTGCGCACCGACAGCCAGGAACAGCGTGATGCCTTGAAAGCCAAGCTTCGCCGAGCGGTGGCGGAGGGCTTGGCGCCCGAGGCGCGTGTGCGGGTGACGCAACTGGTGTTCGGGCCTTACTCGCCTTACCCAGTGGCGTATCGGGTCAGTGGTCCGGATCCGGACGTCGTCCGTGGCATTGCGGCCAAGGTCGAGCAGACCCTGCACGCCAGCCCGATGATGCGCACGGTCAACACCGATTGGGGCGTGCGCACGCCGACGCTGCACTTCATGCTGGATCAGGACCGCCTGCAAGCGATGGGCATGACGTCGGCCTCTGTCTCGCAGCAGTTGCAGTTCTTCCTGAGCGGGGTGCCCGTCACGGCTGTTCGTGAGGACATCCGCACCGTCGAGGTTGTCGCTCGATCCGGCGGGGACACACGCCTGGATCCGGGCCGGATTGCGGACTTCACTCTGGTCGGTGCGGCCGGCCAGCGCGTGCCGCTGTCCCAGATCGGCACAGTGGAGGTCCGGATGGAAGAGCCGGTGCTGCGCCGTCGTGATCGGGTGCCCACCATCACCGTGCGCGGTGACATCGACGATGCGTTGCAGCCACCGGACGTATCCGCCGCGATCAGCAGGCAGCTCGAGCCACTCATTGCCTCGCTGCCCGAGGGCTACGCCATTGCGCAGGCGGGTTCCATCGAGGAATCGGGCAAGGCCATGAGCGCCATGCTGCCGCTGTTCCCGATCATGCTGGCGGTGACCCTGCTGATCATCATCCTGCAGGTGCGGTCCATCTCGGCGATGATCATGGTGTTCATGACCAGCCCGTTGGGATTGATCGGCGTGGTGCCAACACTGCTGCTGTTCCAGCAACCGTTCGGCATCAACGCGCTGGTTGGATTGATCGCGTTGTCGGGAATCCTGATGCGCAACACGCTCATCCTCATTGGTCAGATCCATGAGAACGAACAAGCAGGGATGGAGACCCTCCACGCCATCATCGAGGCGACGGTTCATCGGGCGCGCCCGGTGATCCTGACCTCCCTGGCAGCGGTGCTTGCCTTCATTCCGCTGACCCATTCGGTGTTCTGGGGAACGCTTGCCTACACGCTGATCGGCGGCACCATCGCCGGCACCGTGATGACGCTGGCGTTCCTCCCGGCGATGTATGCCATCTGGTTCAAGGTCCGAGCGGAAAAGACCCCCGTTGCCTGACATTGGCCCGGACCTCTTTTATATGGGAAGTGATTCATGAGCATTGCTGACAAAGACCGCATCGTGGTGACCGGAATGGGCGTGGTCAGCCCACTCGGCTGCGGGGTTGAAACCGTCTGGTCGCGTCTCCTGGCCGGGCGCTCCGGGATCGGGGCGCTGGGTGCCGATCTTGCGGCGGGGACCGGCTGCGAAGTCGGCGGCCGCGTGCCCGACCGCGTTCAAGACCCGGAGGCGGGTTTTGATTCGACCGGCATCATCGCGCCGAAAGATCTCAAGAAGATGGACCGGTTCGTTGAGTTTGCGCTGGTCGCCGCGCATGAAGCGCTGGCGCAGGCGGGTTGGCATGATGCCGATGAGCGCGGGCTGCTGCGAACGGCGACCGTGATTGCCACGGGCATCGGCGGGTTTGGATCGATCGTCAATGCGGTCCACACCACCGAAAGCCGTGGGCCTGGCCGGCTGTCGCCCTTCACTGCGCCGACTTTCCTGGCCAACATGGCGGCAGGGCAGGCATCGATACGCTACGGGTTCAAAGGCCCGCAGGGCGCACCCGTCACGGCCTGCGCGGCGGGTGTCCAGGCCATCGGTGATGCAGCACGGCTGATCAGGTCCGGTGAGGCGGACATCGCGCTGTGCGGTGGGGCGGAAGCGGCGATGCACCGGGTCAGCCTGGGCGGCTTCGCGGCGGCCAAGGCGCTGAGCACCTGCTTCAATGCCACACCCCAGGCAGCCTCTCGCCCGTTCGATGAGCAGCGGGACGGATTCGTCATGTCCGAAGGGGCAGGGTTGCTGGTGATCGAGCGCCTGGACCACGCCTTGGCGCGCGGCGCCAAGCCGCTTGCCGAGCTGGTTGGCTACGGCACGACCTCCGATGCCTACCATCTCACAGCCGGGCCCGACTACGGCAGCGGGGCGCGCCGGGCGATGGAGATCGCGCTGGCACAGGCAGGTATTACGCCAGCGCAGGTCGACCACATCAACGCGCATGCCACGTCCACCCAGGTGGGCGACCGTGCAGAACTCGCGGCGATGCGTGCGCTGTTCGGTACCCGCCCCGAGCTTCTGATTTCCGCCACCAAATCCAGCACCGGGCATCTGCTGGGGGCGGCAGGGGGCATCGAGGCCATCTTCACCGTGCTCGCGTTGCGTGATCAGATCGCGCCCGCGACGCTCAACCTGATTCGGCCGGATCCATTGGCGGAAGGACTGACGATCGTAGGCGGCGTGCCGCGGAAGGCGGATATCGCGTTCGCCCTGACCAATGGATTTGGCTTCGGCGGAGTGAATGCCAGCGCGCTGTTCCGGCGACCGTGAACGCCGCGGCCTCAACCGGCGGCGCAAGCAGAACCACGCTGCGTTGGGAGCGGGCGAGGGCGCGTAGCCGAAGGAGCATCCTTGATGCCGCCGCCACCGTGTTTGCGGAGGAGGGCTTTGAGCGTGCGACGATGAAGCGCATCGCAGAGGCCTGTGGTATTACGAAGGTCACCCTCTACGCGCACTTCCGTGACAAGGAGCGTCTTTACAGGACGGTCATGGACGGCCACCTTGCATCGATGCCCTCAGGGACGCTGGATATGCATGGGGTTGCCGATCTTGGCGAGGCGTTGAAGCGTATCGCTGACGGCATCGGCAGATTGGCGGCGGACGCTTCGTGTCAGGCGTTCTGCCGGTCGTTGTCGCGCTCTGGCGCCGCAAGTGACGTCTACAGAGACCAGTGGAATGCGGTGCTGGAACCGTATCTGACGCTTGCAGACGATGTCTTCATGGAGGCTTCCACACGCCCGACCAATGCCGCTGACAGCGAGAATTTCCTGAGGCTGGTGCTCACGGAGCACGGCTTGCCTCAGGGGCCCAGGCGTGTCTCCAGAAGCGATGCAACCGTCGCGCTGTTTCTTCGGGCCTATGCGGGGCCGCCGCGGCGCAGGTAGCTGGCCAGTTTGAGGACGGTGGCTGCCCTGGATGCTTGGAGCAGTCGTAAGGCCGTGGTCTTCCGGGAGCCGATGCCGGCCACCGCTTCCTGTACCACGATCGTTTCATACTCCCTGGCGTTGCCATCGAAACACGTGGCCGTGATACAGGACTCCGCCGTCATTCCGGCAACGACGAGCTCCCTTACGCCAAGTTTGGCAAGCAGCACGGCGAGTGGGGTGGCGAGGAAGGCCGAGTGCTTGGGTTTGAGCACGAAGTAGTCGCCGTGCTCCGGTTGCAGGATTTTCGCGATCGCCGATGACGCGCCCTCCGTGGACAGGCAGAGCCTCACCAACTCTTTGAAATCCATCTGCCAGTTGGCGAAATTGTCATTGGCGTAGATGACCGGATGGCCGCGCTCGCGGAAATGCCGCGCGAGCCTTGCGATGTGCCGAGCTGCTTCCAGAGCACTGGGCTTCGCTTGAGCGGCTTCCGGGAAGTCGAACAACGTGAACATATCGATGATCACGAGCGCGGGGTTGGGAATACTCATGGCTCTCCTCCCACCTCAATCGTCCGTCTGGTCGTAAGGCGTCGGCAGCGGCTCGATCATGCAGTGAAGGAGCGGCGGTGCATGCCGCTCCTGGATCAGCTGCCGAATCCGGGGCGACGGGCCTCAAGCGGCCTTTGCCGCCTGGGCATTCCCACCCGACTTGGCCAGGATCGTCAGCTTCTCATCGGTTGCCTTTTCTTCTTCGAGGGTTTCAAGGAGAAGCGGCAGCGCGTCCTTGTAGCCCAGCTGCTTGGCAAGCGCTGCGATCGTGCCGTAGGACGCTATCTCGTAGTGTTCGACCTTCTGGGCGCCGCCGATAAGAGCCGCATCGCGCACCGGCCCCTCTTCGATGCTGTCGATGGCTTCCTTCCCTTCCTCAACCAGCCCTTCCATGGCGGCACACTTGATGCGCTTGAGACGGATGCCGAGCAATTCGACCACCTGGTCGATGCGCTCGATCTGGCCCTGGGTTTCCTCAAGGTGGGTTTCGAAGGCGGCGGCCAGGTCCGGGTTGGCAGCGGCGCGCGCAAGGCGGGGCAGCGCCTTGGTCAGCTGCTTCTCCGCGCTGTAAATGTCCGACAGTTCGTGGATGAACAGGTCTTCAGCGGTCTTGATCGCCATGATGGTCCTCCAGGTTGGTGGCGGGTGGAGCGCTGAAGCTAGGGGCTCTCCCGTTAGGTTCGTGCGCAGAGCTGTGAAGGTCTGCTACACGCCTGCCATGTCTTCTGCGCACGACATGCAGACCTGTTCACGGCCGCCCCACGGTCGAAGGGCTAGAACCAGACTGCGCGAGTGGGACGTTCAGGAGAAGCCGTAATGCATCGAAACGTAGTATGTATCGCTGTCATCTTCGCTCTGTCTGCGTGCGGGGGCGGGAACACCGAGTCCAGCGTCCAAGCACCCGGGGCTGAAGAAACCGCGAAGACCAAAGCGCTCGAGACCGGGGCCGCCTTGCTGCAGGACCGTCCGCCGGTCGACGCCATCAACGCCTATCTGGACGGGTTCCATTTCTACAACGGCCAGATGAAGGTCCAGATGGAAGCGCACCATTACTGCTCCATCCTCAACGAGGACGTCATCCAGTGCACGATCTACGACGGCAACGTGAAAGACGCCAAGTTGATGGGGGTGGAGTACATCATCAGCGAGAAGCTCTTCGCAGGCCTTCCCGAGCAGGAGAAGGCGCTCTGGCACAGCCACGTTCAGGAGGTGAAATCCGGTCAGCTCATCGCACCAGGGATCCCCGAGTTGGCCGAGCACGAGCTGATGGAGAAGCTCATCCACACATATGGCAAAACCTGGCACACCTGGCACACAGACCTGGACAAGGATCTGCCCCGAGGCATGCCGCAGCTGATGATGGGCTTCACCGCAGATGGCCAGGCGGATCCGGCGATGGTGGCTGCACGCGACGCACGGTTGGGCGTCAGTAGTGAGGACAAGCGACAACGCCGTGCCGACATCGCCGCGCCGCCCATCGATGCAGGGGCGGATGCGTGGCAGAAGGGGACAGTCATCCAGATCGAGGACCCGACCGGCGGACATGCTCACGTCGGGGACAAAGACGCTGACCCGCCGTCCGGCAGGGACAGGAATGCGACGTCCAAGGGCAGCTCAGGAAGGTGAGGGTGGACGTCGAGACCAAGGTCAAGACGTCCGCAGGTGCTGCCTGGTTGAGTCATCCTTCGGTTCGGCACGCGCCTACCTGTCCATGTCCATGGCGCAGGTGATCGCCCGGTTCGCTTCCAGCTCTGCCAGCCGATCGCGCAAGGCCGCGTGCACTCGCGTGTACGCACCGCACATCGTCGAACCAACCATCCAATCATCCGCCTTGGCCTGCACCCCACAAGTCGCCTGATCGATATCATGAGCTCGTTTGGCCGGCGCGACGCATGAGGCTTTCTCTGTCGTTGTGCTCGTCGTAGTAGACAAGAGCTCGGCCTTCGGGGCCGCCTTCCAAGCGTAGTCGGCTTGTCCCCGGAATAGGAACAATAGTGAAGTTCGGTAACTCAACTATGGCGGGGATGCTGCCAACTTCCCGTCCTGCAATGTCGAAGACAAAATTCGTTGTAATCAGCATCTGGAACTGCTTCGAGTAATCGATGTCAACCTTTGGCTCCACTTCGATTGGGCCCGGCACGATTGAAAGCTGATCACCGCGCAAGAGCCGGAACGCGAAGCTGATGTCGTCCATGTCGCGTTCGGTTAACTCGAAATCCCCTGGTAACGAGAACTCGGATTGCAGGACTCGAGTCACCGCGTGGAGGCGGCCGAGCGCCCACACCAAGCGAATGACGCCTTCGAAGTGATCAACAAATCCGGTTGGTAAAGAGAGGATGCCATGCCCGTCATTATCTTGAACTTCAAGGTGCGCCTCACGATGCGAGAGCATCTGTTCCGCCCAAGCAGGAAGCGAACTCAGTTCGTGGAACAGCCGTAGAGGACGGCCGGTTAACTCGTTGAACCGAAGGCCAAACGAGATGTCGATGTCTGAACAGCTGGAATACTGCTTGCCCGGTAGCATTGAGAAGTTGATCAGGCTCCTTAAACGCTCGTTGCTTATAGCCCCATATTGAAGGCCCTTAAACCGCTCGGCAGGCAGGGGCAGCGCGAGCGCCGTGATAGAAGGTTTGGCGCCCGGGTAGAGTTGCAGGTGCAGACGTTCGGCGTTCAGTGGGCTAAGGGTCAGTCTACCGGCCAAGGGGCCTACCTTGTTGCCGTGGACGCTCTGATCGGTTAGGTGGAGCTCTTTGACATCGATAGTTCGTGGAAGTCCAAATGCGATGGCCTCTCGCAATCGGGTTCGGTTTTCCGCCCCTTCTGCCGCACGGAAAGAAACGCGCAGTTTGGGTGGCCAATCTTGTAGGGAGGGCTCCTCACCACTCCGCTCGGAAGAATTTGGCGTTTCGCCCGATGCCCGCGCCAATAGGCTCGTCAGAGTTTCACTTAGGCGCCCTCGACCTGCTGTGTCTTCAATCTGCCGAGTCGCAGTGACAAGGAAGGCGCGATGCAGAAAATCCTCGAACCGTTCGCGGTCGGCCAACAACTGTCCGCGATCGAACTGGATCGAGCGGTCGCCAATGCCGGACAGCAATTCTTGGTGATTGGCGCACCATTGCTGGGCATCGAGCCAATAGAAATCAGTGTTGACCGCGCGAATCAATACCACGGGATGACTGGCCTCTGCGTACTGCCGTAGTCGCATCTTGGAGACCGGAGCCGAAATCACCCCCGAAGTCTCCCGAGCGGTGCCCTTCACCTGCACAAAGAAGGATCGATCCTTAAATGGTTCGCCAGGCGTGACAAACAGGTCGTAACCGCGATCAATGCGGTGGATGCCAGGGTTCCACCCCCAGCGCATGAATATCGTCTTGACTTCATCTTCGGCCAAGGCGCCAATGACTTGTGTGTCGGGTCGGTCCATAAATGTGTAGCACCTTACTGGCTGGGTTCGAGTGTAGCGAGGAGTACTGGGCTCTATAAGCCGGTCCCAGTGGCGCTCGCGAGCTGCTCCCAGTGCGGCTTCTACTGCGCTGCACAGTGATGGCACGTGGTCTATCGTGCTTCACGCTCGCCAAGCTGATGCTCGCACCCTTGGCGCATAGCTTCATAGGGGGGGCGCCGAGCCTTCGCTTCCCGCTTGCGGCGCTCGTGCTGCTTGCCCGTGGACCGAGTCGTTGCGTTTGTCGAAAGGCGCCATTTTCTCGTCTAGATCAACGTAATTCTCAAAGGCGAGCAGCAGCAAATAGATCTTTGTTCGCTGACTGCCCTTAGTGCTCAGCGGGTGCCGGGCTATATTGAATCATTCAGCCCTCAAGGATTGGAGCGGCCGGGTGCCGGCGGCGGCACCGCTCTGAACGCATCGCACCACACTCGACATCGCTGGATGCTACGTTAGCTGCATGAGCGCCGGCGGGCCACACCCTGGCGGCCTGCCACGCTCACGAACCCTGACCGCGGGCTGTGCCCACCAAAACTCCCTTCCAGGCCCGCCAAGCGTAGCCGTCGCCGCACGATCTCGCCCACGGTGGCCGAGGAGAGGGCAGAGCCAGCGCGCTGTTTCTATAGACGCCGGAAGATTGCCCCTTCGGTGATCGCACCCCCCCAGCCAGTCCTGCAGGGCGACGGCAGCCCGATCGAGCACCGGCTTCTCCGGCGTCCAGGTTGCCGTAACACCCGCCTGCTGCGTCTTCCTGTGCTCCAACCGGGTAAATATAGCTCTGGTCGCCGATCTGACGCGGATTCCGAAGGTCGGCGGCCGCGATCGCGCTGCGGCAACGGCCGTCACTATCACGCCCGAAGCAGAAGCACGCCCGAAGCAGAGCAGGGCGCGATCACGGATCGCCTCCAATCTTTCGTCGCAAGCGGTCGCGTAGGTTAGCCGCGGTAAACTCGTTAGCTCGCTATCGCCTCTGATAAATCCGAAGCAGAGCAGGGCGCGGTGTTGGCCAGACTCTTTACCTAGTAGGTAGTAGAGTGCACGGCCACCTGCCGGACCACAGTCGACAGCCTCAGAGGCTCGACCATGGGCTTAAGACCGGCCGTGAGCTGCCCTGGTTAATCGTCGGCGGCAGCATCCCTAAGGGCTCGCTCTCGGAAAGGTTCCGCTCGATAAGGTGGTCGGCGCTGCGCTGACCAGCTCGGGAGTCTCAGCCGATGAGACGATCTACTTTGATGATGTGTCCGACCATGAAGTGCCCATTATTGGGCTGAAGGAGCAGGGGTGGATGCGGTTGAAATTGCTAAGGTCGTAGAAGGTGGAGAGATCATCCCGATTGCCGTGCTAATTAGTATTGGGGCCGTGCCACTGGTTAAAGGCCTGTTTGCGCTGATAGCTGGACGCCATCAGAGACGAAGGGACTTTCTTGAGCTCTGGAACGAAGGTGCTCTTCGAAATGATGATCTCTGGCTGGAGGAGGCAATCCAACACCGCTATGGAGCCGCCATGCCTGCGCGGCTGATCCGCCATGTCGCGCAGTCCGAGTGGCCGTCACGCAAGCTCCGGAAGCTCGCGGTGACCTCTGATTTTTTCGAATTGGACGAGGCTCAGGATCAAGTGGTGTGGTCAGTACGCAGGCGTGGGCAAGCCCATTGGCTTGAATTTGAGATGGTTGTTTGTTTGATTGGCTATTTCCTGCTTGCTCCAGTCGGTGTCGGCCTCATCCTCAGTGCCAGCCGGCAGGGCCTTCTTGATGGGTTCATTCTTGTCGCTATCGGCGCGGTGTTCGTGCTCGTAGCATTCAAGACATTTTGGCACCTCATTTCTATTGTGGAGGCCCGCTCAACATTGACCCTAGTAAATGAAGCTGGGCGCCTTGGGTTTTGTGCGCGGCTCACGGGCAAGGTCGCGTCCTGGAAGCGAGAGAGGCTAGTCGGCCCTGCATGGCTGGGTGACACTGTTGGCAGTACAAGCGAGAAGCCTAGGCCAACGTAGTACCTAAGCGAGGCCTTGCCTCGTATTACATAATATACATTATGCGAAATGGTGTTTGGCAGACTGAAACTGCTCTGGCTGTGGATCAAGTCTTCCCTCTCTTCCCGGGAACCCAACAAAGACGAGATTGAGGCCACATGTTTACCGTGAGGGCCACAGCCTCGAACCATGCGACATGACCGGGTGGTCGTGACCTGCAACATCGCCCCCGAATGGCGGCTGATGATGCAGGAAGCCCGGCTACGGACGACGCGAGAATGGATTGCAGCGTCGTAGACCTGCGCGAGTGCGTCAGAATTCGCTGAGACCGGCTACTGCTCCCGGCAACGCTGCCAGCCGCCTTCATGAGCATGGATTTGCTCCCATCCATTCGGGAGCTTTCGGAACGCTTGACCGCCGATACATGCGGTTCCCGAGCGCTTGGAGGCGTCTGATCCCAAGGGCGGCAGCTTGATCACGTTGTCCGAAGGACCCGGGCGCCCAGCGCGCTGGGCCTCAGCTGACAGGGTGCGGGCCTCAACGCGTTCGCAATACGCCTTCATGCTCGGATGCGGGTGATTCGGCCATGCCAATTCTTGGCAGTTGAAGGGCGTGGTGCTCTTTGACATCGAGTTGTAGGCAGCCTTGGGCGCCGTAGGCAACGGCTTGGGTCTGGGGCCCGTTGCAGAGTGCAACTGAGCCTGCGAAGACCAGGCAACCGAAAAAAGCAGCAATCCTGCTGAAATCCTTTTGAGCATGAGCTTCCCCTTGTAGCTGGGGGAAGCTTACCGCCTCAAACGTACCGCTGGTGAGTTCCCTGCCCGGCTCGAACATCAGGCGCACGCGCAATCTCGACTCGCGCGGCGCCTGTGCTCAACTCAAGCCGACGCTGCAGCCGGAATCTTGATCGACTTGACGTTCACGAACTCCTTGAGACCTTCCGGACCGTGCTCACGACCATAGCCGGACGCCTTCACGCCACCGAACGGAAGCGCTGGGGATGCGACGTCGAAGGTGTTGATGAACACCATGCCCGTGTCGAAATACTTGCTGGCCAGTTCCCGGGCGCGCTGCACGTCACGGCTGAAGAGGCCCCCGCCCAGGCCGTAGCGGCTGTCGTTGGCGATGCGCAATGCATCCATATCGTCCTCGGCGCGGATGATGGCCGCTGCAGGACCGAACAGCTCATCCTCATAGGCCACCTGCCCTGGTGCTACATCTGCAAGTACGGTGGCCGGGTAGAACCAGCCGGTGCGGTCTGGCACTTCGCCGCCTACCACCAGACGCGCTCCCTGCGAGACGCTCTTGGTCACCTGTTCGTGCAGCTTGTCGCGCTGCGCCTTGGAGACCATCGGGCCGAGCTGGGTGTCGTCGGCATTCGGGTCGCCCATCCGGATTGCTTCGAACGCCTTTGCATAAGCGCTGACGAAGGCATCGTAGTTCTTCTTTGTCACGATGAAGCGCTTGGCGTTGACACAGGTCTGCCCGTTGTTGAACAGGCGGCCTTTGACACAGGTCGCCACCGCCAGATCGAGGTTGGCATCGTCGAGGACCAGATAGGCGTCGTTGGAGCCCAGCTCAAGCACCGTCTTCTTCAGGGCCGCGCCGGCCTTGGCTGCCACGGTGCGCCCTGCCGCCTCGCTGCCGGTCAGGGTCACCGCGCGTACCAGATCATTTTCCACGATGTCATTCGATTGATCGTGGCTGATCAACAGGACCCCGAACAGCCCCTTGGGCAGCCCGGCGCTTT
Organism: Stenotrophomonas sp. TWI1149; assembly: GCF_039673155.1. Lineage (NCBI taxonomy): Bacteria > Pseudomonadati > Pseudomonadota > Gammaproteobacteria > Lysobacterales > Lysobacteraceae > Stenotrophomonas > Stenotrophomonas sp. TWI1149. Next base: position 3,084 of record NZ_JBDJLB010000004.1, on the reverse strand, counting down.
CGTAGATATCACGCAGCAGCAGTCCGCTGCCGGTGCAGCTCTCGGCATGCTTGAGCAGTACACCATTGCCGGCCATCAGGCTGGCGATGGAATAGCGGATCGCCTGGTAGGCCGGGAAGTTCCACGGCTGAATACCGTAGACGACGCCGATGGGCGCGTGGGTCACGATGCCGGTGGCGCCTTCGACATCGCGCTCCTCGTCGGCGAGGACGACAGGCCCCTGCTTGGCGGTGTAGTCACAGATAGCGGCACACAGCTCGATTTCGGTGCGGCTGTCTTCAATGAGCTTGCCGACCTCGTCGGTCATCAGCTGTGCGAACTCTTCCTTGCGCTCGCGAAGCACTTTGGCGATGTTCGCAATCACCTTTGCTCGCTCATCCAGACTGCGTAGACGCCATTGGGTAAAGGCATCATGGCTTGCCTTCACGACGGCGGCGGCTTCGGCGTCAGACATGTAGGAATAGGTAGAGACCACTTCTTCGGTCAGCGGATTGATCGTGGTCAGGTGCTTGTTGGGCATGGAGGGAGACTCTGCACTGCAAAAGGAGGTCCATAGAGGGTCGTTGTCGTGCGGTTCCTCCACCGTGAATTCTTCAGCGATGCGCATCACTGGAGGTTCACTGGATCTCGTCAGTTCAGTGCGCGTCCGGGACGGAAGCATCAGGTGTGTTTCGCATGGACGCTGGGCATTTCAGTAGAAATACTGACCGCAGGACAGTGGATACGCGCTTGTCGCGGTGCGGCATGCAGATGACAGTGGCCATGGAACCTTATGAGCCCATTGCCATGCGCCTGATGCCTTGCGTGTCCTCGCTTTCGCTGATGATGTCGATCCTGCTGCTCCCCGCCTGCCAGCGCCAGGAGAACCCGCCTGCCCCGTCGGAAGCAGCGCCAGCGCCGTCACCGGAGACCCGCCCCGCCACAGCCGACGACCAGGATCAGGCAGAGGCGCGCGCGATCGCGAAGGAGGCCTATATCTTTGCGTTTGCGATGCTCGAGAATTACAACACGCTCTACAAGCAGGTGGCCTCGCCCGAGGCCCCGGAGTACGTCGGCGGCTTCGGCAGGTTCCGGCACTATTCCGAGCTGTACACTCCGGACAACCACGATGTGGTGACGCCCAACAACGACACGCCCTACTCCTGGGCCTGGCTGGATCTGCGCGCGGAGCCCTGGGTCGTGACCGTGCCCAAGGTGCCCGAGGGGCGTTACTACGTGCAGCAGTGGGTGGACCTGTTCACCTACAACTTTGCCTACATCGGATCGCGCGCGACCGGCAACGGGGCGGGCAGCTATCTGATTGCCGGGCCGGGCTGGAAAGGCGACAAGCCGGCAGGCATCAAGGAGGTGTTTCCATCCGAAACCTCGCTGGTCCTCACGCTCACCCGCACCGCGTTGAACAGCCCTGGGGACATCGCCAACGTCAAGAAGATCCAGGAAGGGATGAAGCTGCAGCCTTTGAGCAGTTACCTGAAGACCCCGGCGCCTCCAGCCGCTCCGCAGATCGTGTTCCCCCCGTATGACGCCGAAAAGGCGCACTCGCACGACTTCATCCGCTACCTGAATTTCCTGCTGCAGTTCACCCAGCCGACGAATCCGGACGAAGCCGGGCTGATGGCGCGTTTCGCCAAAATAGGTATCGGTCCCGGGCAGCCTTTCGATGCCACTGCGCTGAGCCCGGCCCGTCTGGCCGCCATCGATGCCGGCGTCGCCGATGCCAAGGCGGCGATGGCCGAAAAGGCCAAGGCGACGCTCTCGTCGAATGGCCTGTTCGGCTCGCGCGCGTTCCTGAAGAACGACTACCTCACCCGTGCCATCGGGGCCGAGAAGGGGTTGTATGGAAACTCGATCGAGGAGGCCTGGTACGGCGGGTATGTAGGCGACGGCAACGCGCTGTCGATGATCCACTTCAGCAAGGACGCTCTGCCCCCGGCGAAGTTCTTCTGGTCGGTCACGCTGTACGCGCTGCCGGACCGTTTCCTGTACGCCAACGACCTGAAACGCTACTCCATCGGTGACCGTACCCCCGGACTCAAGTACGACGCCGACGGCGGGCTGACGCTGTACATCGGCCACGCCTCCCCAGGGAAGGAGAAGGAGAGCAACTGGCTGCCGGCACCGGCCGGCCCCTACAGCGCGGTCGGGCGTGTTTACGGCCCGAGCCGTGCCGCCATCGAAGGCAAGTGGAACCTGCCGCCCCTGCAGCCGGTGCAGAACCCGACCCCCTGATTCAAGGAGAGATGCATGTACCACCATCGAATTCGATCGGCTACGGGAATCGGGATGCTGCTTGCCCTGGCCAGCGGCATGATGCTCAGCGCCTGCGGCGAGCGATCGTCCGGCAATGAGAAGGACCGCGACGCCGCGGCAGGTCACGCCCCCGCCGCATCCCCTGCTGCTCCCGCCGCATCGGCAGACACTGCTGCGCTGGAAGAAGCCAGGACCATCTCCCGCGATGCCTACGTCTACGGTGTCCCGATGGTGGACACGTACAAGACCGTCTATGCGTTCAACGTCGACACCTCCAACCCGCAGTACAAGGGGCCGTTCAACGCCATCCTGAACATCGCCCGCGTGTTCACTCCGGACGACACTGCCTTCGTGACGCCGAATTCGGACACGCCCTACTCCTTTGCCATGCTGGATCTGCGGGCAGAGCCGGTGGTGATCACCGTGCCCAGGATGGCGAAGGATCGTTACTTCGTCTTCCAGCTGATGGATCTTTACACCTTCAATTTCGACTACATCGGCAGCCGCACGACCGGCAATGACGGCGGCAGCTTCCTGATCGCCGGGCCGGGCTGGAAGGGGGAAGCGCCCAAGGGCATCACCAAGGTGATCCGCTCGGAGACCGACCTGGTCAGCGTGGTTGGCCGCACCCAGCTCTTCAACGCGGCAGACCTGGAGAGCGTGAAGAAGATCCAAGCTGGCTACAAGGTGCAGCCGTTGTCAGCCTTCGCCGGGACACCAGCACCGCCGCCGGCGCCCGCCATCGCATGGATCACGCCCACGCCGCCGGCGCAGGATCGGACGTCGCTGGAGTTCTTCAACCAGCTGGCGTTCCTGCTGCAGTTCGCGCAGCCG